>NZ_LT607753.1:615426-923139 GCF_900090295.1 Micromonospora coxensis
GGCGCAGTTGGGCCACCCAGTTGCGCAGCGTCTCGTGGTTGACCCCCAACTCCCTGCCCACGTCACGGATCGTGCGGCCGGAATCCAGCACCAGCGCCGCGGCCTGACGCCGGAACTCCTCGGGGTACTTGCTCTGTCGAGCCAACGCGGTTTCCTCCTCCTCGGCAGGATGCCAAGTCAGGAGGTGTCCGGTCTCAGGGGGTCACTTCACCCGCAGCTTGCCGGTAGCGCTCACGGTGGGGGGTGTGAAGCTGCCTGTAGCGGTGCCCTGGTGGATCCAGTCAACACCCTGTCCGTCCACGTACTCGGCTCCGACGGTGATCTTTCCGCTGATCTTGGCGGTGTCGGTGACACCGGCGGCGAGTTCGACCTTTAGTGTCGGCTGAATTGCTGGCACGAAGCCCCAGATGGTTCCTAGAGGGATCGATGGGCCAATGTTGAAGGAGCACTTGACGGACGCTGGGGCGGTGATCGTGACGGCTCCTGCGACTTCCAGTTCGAACGCAACGCGCAGACGCTTGAGTTTGCCCAGTCCCCAGGATGCGTCCAGAAGGACTCGGGCGGACACGTCGACGGCGATGTCGGTGCGAAGCAGGTACCCGGCACATGGGGTGGTCGCTGCAGCAGCGGCTGGTATCTGTAGCTGCCCGCCGTCGTCGGCCAATAGTCGGCCTGCCAGGGACTTCGCTGCTGATGCGGGCGCCCCTGCTGCGAGGGCGCGGGTGTCGGCGCTGCCGGATACGCTGCCTGAGGGAAACGCCTCCTCGAGTGACACGGGTTCGGTACGGACGATCGTCTGTCCGGATCCGCCCGGCTGGGTGGAGGTCACTCGGGCTAGGATTCCCGCTCCCGTTGTGGGACTCGGGGGCACGAACAGGGCTTCGCCCACTTGCGGTGCCGCACCGGTCATGGTGACTGCGTCGGAGTCCGGTGACATGCTGACTACCTGCCGTGCGTCAACCACCTCCGTTGTCGCCGGCTTTTCGAGGCTGGCGGCAACCCCGGTGGAGATCCACCCGACGACGTCGGCGATGAGGTGGGTGGAACCGGTGTTGTTGTGGAGGGACACCTTTCCGCCGGCACCGACCTTCGCCACGACGAGATTCGGCGCTGTCTGGCCCTTAACAAGATTCAAGGTGCTGCTGGTAGGGCGGCTCTCCCCGGCGGGATAGACGGTAACAACGGTCGACGCAGTGGGCTGCGTGCCGGTCAGGTTGAACACCACCGCGCCGACCCCATCGGCGGGGACCCCACCCCGACCGGTGACCTGCACATCGATCGTCTTTCCCGCACCGACCGGACCCGTCGCGCTGGCGCCCAGCCCGGAACGGGTGTCGAGCAGACGGACTGGCGAAAGGCTTACATAGTCGCCGCCGACCGGCATCCATCCGAGGACGTCGGCGATGAGGTGGGTCGATCCGGTGTTGTTGTGGAGGGACACCTTTCCGCCGGCACCGACCTTCGCCACGACGAGATTCGGCGCTGTCTGGCCCTTAACAAGATTCAAGGTGCTGCTGGTAGGGCGGCTCTCCCCGGCGGGATAGACGGTAACAACGGTCGACGCAGTGGGCTGCGTGCCGGTCAGGTTGAACACCACCGCGCCGACCCCATCGGCGGGGACCCCACCCCGACCGGTGACCTGCACATCGATCGTCTTTCCCGCACCGACCGGACCCGTCGCGCTGGCGCCCAGCCCGGAACGGGTGTCGAGCAGACGGACTGGCGAAAGGCCGGTGAGATCGGCGCCGCGTGCGAACCAGCCGACGACATCGGCGATCAGGTGTGTGGAACCGGCGTGGTTGTACAGCGCTACTCTGCCTCCGGCTCCGACCGTGATGATGGCCAGGTTTGGCCTCGTCTCGCCTGCCGTCAGATTCAGCGTGCTGCTGGTGGGCCGGGACTGTCCGGCCGGATAGGCGGTGATGTAGGTAGAGGCAGTGGGCTGCGTGCCAGTCAGGTTGAAAACGACGGCGCCCACTCCGTCGGCCGGCACCCCGCCGCGACCGGTGACCTGCACCTCGATCGTCTTTGCCGGACCGACAGGGCCCTTCGTGCTCACGCCCACCCCCGAGCGCGTGTCCAGCAGGCGACTGGGTGACAGCGGTGTATAGCTGCGATCCGTGAAGGTGACAGTACTCGTCAACTGCTGACCGGCTGCGGCGCTCGGCGTGACCGCCGTAGCCAGTAACAGGAGGCAGGCGATGACTGCTGTCATGGTGCTGTGGGCCAGCCGGGGGTTATCCACGGGCGTCGCTCCAAGCATTCGGGTAGGTGCGACTGTAGAAGCGGGAAAGGGAAGAATTCATCGGCCGAAGAGCCGTCAACGGTCGGACGATCGCAGGGAGTAGGCGTGTGATCGGCGAGTACCTGTGACCGTCGGTTGCGGGACGCGGCGACCCGGCCGCACTGCCCGCTCCACCTCGCCGAGCAGGCGACCACACGCCCAGGACGCAGCGGGCGGACGGCGATGAGGACGTTCGCCGTCGGTCGCCGCGCCTACGCCGGCCTCGCCCCCGTCACCCGCCGATCCGGCACCAGCATCCGCGGCGAACACCCACCCCGAGGCGGCAACAAGAACCTCAAACGGGCCCTCGCCGCTTTCGCCGCCCTCGCCAGCCGCGCCTGATACAACCGCAAACGCGCCGAAGGCAAACGCCACAACGCCGCTCTCATCTGCCTCGCCCGACGCCGCTGCGACGTCCTGTTCGCCATGCTCCGCTACAAGATCCCCTACCAACCACGCCCAACCAGCCCCGTCCCCGCTTGACCAAACCCATAGGGACACGTTACGAACGTTGACCCGCCGGCCGGTCGTCTCATCGACACCAGCCTCGTCAAGATGCGCATCCAGCTCCGCATCGAGGGCCGATTCCAGGATGGTGCGGGTGATCCCCGCGAGGAGCCCACCCGGCCCGACCAACGACACACCGTCGGCCTTGGCCCGCTCGACCAAGTGCTGAGCGAACTCCACCTCCACCGCCGTCGGCTGCGGAAGCGGCACAGCTTCTTCCTCTCTGCCATGACGTAGTCCTTCCCGGACAGGATCAACGTCCTGTCCAACGGACCAAACCCAGGTCAAACACGGAAATCTACGCAGTCCCGTGCGGAGTGCTGGACTGCCCTTTACGAGTGCTTCTCTCGCGGCGGGTGACGCCAATGTGGTGGCAGGAGGCTATGGTCAGGTCGGCGAGACGAATGATGTTTGTGGCACGCTGTGCCGGTGAATAGCTTCCGGGACCTGGTCCTGCGGCAGGCGGATAGCATCGCTTCGCTCTACCTCGAGGGCGAGCGGCTCGGGCAGCCGGCGACGCGGGAGCAGAAGGAGTTCATTCAGGGCGTCATCGCGGCTGACTACGACGGACGAACGGTCGTCGAGCTGCTGCAGAACGGCCACGACGCGCATCCTGCGGACCGTCGTGATGGCCTGATCGAGATCGTCCTTGCCGAGGACGAGCAGGAGCACGGGACTCTCTACGTCGCTAATGGCGGGCGGCAGGTGATCCCGGACGATTTCGACTCGATGTGCCGGATCGCGATGAGCAGCAAGCGGCCCGATCAGGGCATCGGTAACAAGGGCGTTGGCTTCAAGAGCGTGTTGCAGCTGTCAGAGAGCCCCGAGGTCTACAGCCGGGCAGCGCAGGACTCGCCCACGTTTGACGGCTTCTGCTTTCGCTTCGCCCGCCCTGCAGACTTCGACGCCGTCGCGGCCCGGGTCGCGGCACACCGTACCGACCTTGCTGGCTTGTTGCGCGCCAATGTGTCCCCACTGAAGGTCACCGTGCCGGTGGACGAGGTTCCGGAGCGGGTCGCCAGGTTCGAGCGCGACGGGTTCGCAACCGTGATCCGTTTGGTGCTGCGCTCCCCTGCGGCGCTACGGCACGCCAGGGAGCAAATGGCGGAGCTATGCTCGGCGGCTGTCCCGTTCCACCTCTTTCTGGAGCGGGTCGCGCGGATCACGGTGAAGGTGCGCGCCGTCGACGGCGACGAGAACGTGCATGTCCTCACCCGCTCGACTCGCCCGGTTGCGGGTCCGGCGGAGGAGGTGCGCCTCCAGGATGGCAGCGCCTACCTGCTGATGCGCCGAACGGTCGCCGAGGCCGAGATGATTCGGGTCATCGAGCAGAGCCGCAACGAGGGCGGGCTGAGCTCCGGCTGGGAGCGGTGGACCGGCGACGGCGAGGTGTGCGTAGCAGTTCCGCTCGACCGACCGCTGAAGCATGGGCGGCTCTACACCTTCCTGCCGATGGGCGAGGATGCGCGGGCACCCATGGCAGCCTTCGTGAACGCGCCGTTCTTCGCACAGCTGGACCGGCGAAGTCTGTCTCCGTCCATACCCCTAAACGACCTGCTCTTGACGGAGGTAGCCCGGCTCTGTGCCCGTGCCGCCGCTGGCGCGTTCGGTCTGCCCGACGGCATCGTACTCGATCTGGCCTGCTGGGCGCGGCCCGAACTGGCCCGGCTGCGGAATGCCCTCGCCGAGATCGGCATCGAGCTCGCCGATCTGCCACTGGCGCCCATCCTGGGCCCGGGTCGCCACCGGGTGAGTCTCGCCACGGCGAAGCTATGGCGGGGCCAAGGCACGGTGTTCACCGCCGAGGCGGTGGTCGCCGCTGGGGGTGCGTCGATCGTCGATACCGCGCTGGACCCGCTGCGGGAAGGCCGCATGTCGGCGCTCGCCAGGGATCTCGGCCTGCGTTTGCCGCCGAGCCCGCCGGAGGTCGCGACGTTCGCCGAGGCCGTCGCAGAAGCGCTTGCAGCCATGCCAGCAGCAGCCGAGGTCTGGGCCGGGTTCTACGACGACCTCGCGGCCGAGCGGTTCGACGGAACGGTCCTGCAGGGGCGCCGCATCCTCGTTGACGACCGGGGCAAGCTCGTGGCTCCCGGGGACGGGCGGAGCGTATTCGTTCGACCGGCCGGCGATGACGAGTTACCGGCGGCTGCGCCGCCTTCGGTGGTGCGGTCCCGGCTGGTGTTCATGCTGCCCGGCATCCCGTGGCTCACAGCGGAACGACGTAAGCGCCCGGGACGGGCCTGGTTGGACGCTCAGAACCTGGTCCGGGACTACCGGACGGACACGGTGCTCGGCCTGGTCGGTTCGGCGATGCACGGGATCGGTCCAGGCGATGACGAGGTGCTGCAGCAGTGCCTGCGCTTCGCGTTCGATGTCTGGCGGCGCACGGTCCGGGACGTGGGGCCCGAGGCTGTTCGCGACGCCGACCTCCTGGTCCCGGCCGCGTCGGGATGGCAGCCGGCGAGTACGGCGACCTTCGGCGCGGGATGGGGAGGCGCCACGGCCGAGACCGACCTCCGGCTCGCACGGCTGGTCGCCGCAGCTGCGCAATCCTCGGCCGACCTACGCCGAATCGGAGCCGCCACGGTCGAACCCGCGCACCTGGGCGACATCGACCCGGAGCCATGGCGGGCCTTCCTAGAGGCAGCAGGCGTCCGCCACGGGCTCGTGCCGCTGGAGATCCCCGCTACCAGGTTCGCGCTGCCAGGCTCGCAGGTTGCCGCCCCCTCAACAGTGGGGGATCTGTCGATCCCGGTGTCCAGCTACGACCAGCGGCGTTGGCGCGAGGTGGCCGCGACCTGGCCTCGACACGGTCCCCTTCACCAGCAGGTCCGGTACCGTCCGACCACTAACGTGGCGGTCCTACCCGCGCAGCGGGACTGGTCGGGATTCGACGCCGAGTCGCGCCGCCTCTACGCCGAGTTGATCCTGATAGGCCTGGATTCCTGGCCAGACTCTGCGCTAGAGATGCACTTCAACCGCGAGACCGACTACACGCGGCCGGCCTGGCCGACCTTCGTGGCGGCATTCCTAGCCACCGCCGAGTGGATCCCACAGACCGCGCCCGGGCAGCGCTCGCGAGTGTCGTTCGCGGCACCTGACCATGCCTGGTGGCTGCGCGAGGCGGAGACCCCTGACTACCTCCCCGCCCCGCCGCTGGCCCTGCGCGGCCTGGCGACGCCGAGAGTGCTGGCCCGGCTGGCCCGGGTCGGCGTCCGCTTCTGGGACGACCCAGCCAGCGCACCCAGCCGCCTCGAGGAACTGACCGAGCTGGTGGCGCGGCATCGATCGGAAACCCGAGGCACAGTCCCGCCGGGTGTGCGCAAAGCGTACGAAGAGGCCTGGCGGCAATTCGGCGATCATCCCGATCCCCCGGCGCGCGTCGTGATCACCCGCCAAGGCCAGATGGAGGTAACCGACCTCGACCGCGAAGGCGAACCGGTGTACGTTTGCGACGAATCCGGAGTCGCCAAGGAACGGCTGCTCAGCCAGACACCCGTGGCGATGCTCGCGATCCGGGCCCACCGACTCGCCACTCACGTCCGAGGGCTGCTGCAACAGTCCGGCCCGAAGCGGTTGATTCCCACCTCCGCAGTGGCCGTCGAGGTCACCGCGGATGGCCTGCCTGCTGGGGACCTCGCTTACCGGCGCCTCGACGACATCGCAGGGCGCTGGCTGCGCACCCTGGTCCTCGGGGCCGTGGAATTCCAGCAGAGCTCGTTCGTGACGGTCAGCGACAAGCATCTCGCGCACGCAGACCGACGCCTCGGCCAGTGCGAGATCGCGGTGGCTGAGTCGGTTGTCGCCAGCGTCGGCGGCCACCCCATCGGCCTCGGGGCTGGCCCGCGGTCGTTCCTCATGGACGCCGGCGGCAAGCCCCGAATCGTCGTCGCGGCCGCCGACACCGATCGCTGGACGGTGCTGAGGGCGGCCTGCGGCTCCCTAGCCGAGCTGGCCGGTTTTCCTCAGGTGGAGCGGTCGCTGGAATTGGCTCTCATCGACCTCGAGCGCTGCTGCTGCGGCGTACCTACGGCTGCGGACGTTGCGTACGCCCTACGCGTACCGGTCCGGGACCTGCAAGCTGCAGCCCTCGACGGCACCGCTCACCTCTCCGACTACTCTGCGCTTGTCGCCGTCATCGCGGTCCTCGACACCGCCACGGCGGAGGAACTGCGCGACCGCAAGGAGCCCTTTGACGGGCGCGACGAACTGCGCGCCTGGCTAGCCGACCGGCTGCACGCCACCGGGGTGGACGCCGGAACCGTCCTCGCCCTCGCCGACCGGGACGACCTGCGTGCCGCGATCGAACGGCTGGGCATCTCCCTGGCGGTGGCGAACGCCAGCTTCCGCAAGCTTGGCCTGCCGCCGCTGCACCACCGCGAGGGACACGCCCGGCAGTTCGCGGCCCACCTCCAACAGCACGGAGCAGAGATCCAGGACCGCCTCCGTGACCGGTTCGTCGCCGTCGCAAGGCGCGGCGAGCCGCTGGCCGACTACCTGCGACTGCGCGACCTGCCTGGCCTCGCCCCCGACCCCGACTGGCTGGACCGCTACTGGGATCTTCCCGAGCCGGTGCTCAACGAGCGGGTCGAGGATTGGCTTGATGCGGTCTGCCCGGCGGCCTCGCCGGCTACGCCAGCATCGGCTGCACCGCTGCCCCCGGTGAAAGATCTGAGAGAAAGCGGCCACCGTACCGCCGTACGCGCCACGACGGCCGCCCGAGTTGCAGTGGAGGCGTGGCTACATCGCTCCACCGGCACCAGCATCCGCCGCCCCGGCCAACCGGACGCTGTCGCCGCAGCTATGACCGCTGACGGCAGCATGGACTTCAACCGGCTCACCCAGTCCGACGTGATCGCCTGGTTGCACGCCCACCGCCAGTGGCCCGAATCGATGCCGCGGGCTCTTGCGCCCGCGCAGCTGGGACTCTCCCCGCAAGACATGGAGCGCGCCCGGGAACGCCTAACGCGGGCGACAGATCGGCGGCACCGCGAGTCAGTAACCACCACGTATGGCACAAAGAAGTTTGGGCACGAGCCGCAGGAGACGCAAGCCTTCATCGACGCCGTCCGCGCGGACGTGCCAGCCGAGGTCCTGGCAACGCCACCCCAGCCCGTGACGCTCTCGGGAGCGCTGCGCAATCACCCCACGCCCGGCGGAACCGGGGGCGGAGGAGGATGGCGAGCCATCACGGCGCCGCCGGAGGTTATCGAGAGGGTTGGCCTCGCCGGCGAACTGCTGGTCGCCGAGTGGATCCAGCACCAATTCGGCTACCCACCCGAGACCACCTGGCGATCTGCCTACCGCCGAACATGCTTCCCCGACGACGGCGACGACCGCCTTGGCTACGACTTCCTGGTCACCACACAAGACAAGCGCCTGCTCATCGAGGTCAAGGCGACAACGGACGCCGTGCCCCAGATCGCCCTAGGCGAGTCGGAGGTTCGCCGGGCGCAAGCCCTCACCGCAGACGAGGAATATCTAATCGCCTTCGTCACCCACGCTCTTGACCCAGCTCGGCGTCGCCTGCACGTTCTGCCGAATCCCCTGGCGATGGGCGGCTTCGAGTACTACAGAGTGGCCGGCCGCAGCATGCGTTTGCAGTTTCAGCTCACTGCTGGATGACACCCTAACCATAGGCGGCGGGGCGAAGCCGTCTGTGCACTCGCACGGCTTGTTCACCCGGGCCAGTAGCTCGGCGAGCGGCGCGCCACGGACGGCGGGAGCTGATCCGCCTGCTGACCGGTGGCACGGCCCGCCGTGGTACCCGTCCGGCTTCGGCGCCACGGATCCGCGAGCCCCACTACTCAATGAAACCCCGGTCGAGGTCGAAGGCCGGCAGGTATCTCGCCCTATACGGCACCAGGCAGCCAACCGCTGGCGTTGCGTTGACCGCGCGCGCCGCCGTCTGCCTTAACGAAAGCCGGGTGATCGCGGGTCTCGCCATCCCGACGCGGCTGACCGCCGCCCACCGCGCGACCACCGGCTCCTTTGACGACGGCACGACCGACCCGCGCGGGCGGAGGTACGACCCGAGACCCACACCGGACCAGGACGACGAGCACCTCACAGTGTTCGACTCAGCGGTCGGTGACCGCATCAGGCCCACGACGCCACGCCCGAGCAACGGACTTCAGCCGTTGCGGCAAGCCGTCACACGGTTGTTGCCGCCGCGGGGCGATGCCCGAGGCCAGCAGGCACAGGCGTCGATCAGCCTCACCGCACGGCGGAGCTCGGCGAGGACTCCCAGCGTGCGCGACTTGACCTTCGGTCAGTGATGAGCGTGGATCGTCTGCACCTGCTCGACACGACGGCTGCATCGCATAGGCGCGGAGTGTGCGTGCGGGTGCCAGCCATGGGATCAAGGATCGGAGTTCACGCTCGTGCCCACGTCAGTACTCGCCCCCGCGGGCGGTGGCGCCGCCGTGAAGGCGGCACTTCTCGCCTCGAAGGACCTACGGGCCACCGAACGGCTGGTCCTGGTCGCCGTCGCCGCGCATGCCAACCGCGAGGGAGACGCGTGGCCGTCGGTCGCCACCATCGCCGAGTACGCCGGTGTCTCCGTCCGTACCGTGCAACGAGCCCTCGCCAAGCTCGTACATTTGGGCCGCCTCGCCGTACGCCAGGTCGCCACCATCGCCACCCGCGTCTACCGCCTGATCACCCGGCACCCCACCACCGCAGGGGGTGACAACCAGCAGCCAGGGGTGACACCTACGCGGCCCAGGGGTGACACCCATGACCTGTCACCCGAAGCAGAAGACCACACGAAGACCACCGGCCGCACCGCCGCACGCAACTGGCGGCGCATACTTCCCACCAACCGACCCGCAGCCCAACCCCACGGCACACCACAACGCGGCGCCGCACTGCCCGTCACCACCAAAGCTGGCCAGTGTCCACAACACCGGGGCAATCCCGCGTCCAACTGCGGACCCTGCCGCTCAGAACGCCTCGCTCCCCCTCGGCCGTAAGGGACTCGGAGACCGCCGATCCCGGACAGGGAAGATGGGCATCGGTAGGCACGGGTGGAGGCAGACAGGAACGGTGCGTACGGCGTCCACGAGCAGTACGGGCAACGCGGGCCGCCGGCCTGCACCGGGCGCAGGTAACGGACGGACAGCCTGTAGGCCAGGAGCAGCCGGACGAGGACCTCCGTGCAGCGCAGGAGCGGATTACCGACCAGGACGCCCAGCGCCTGGACCGTCACGAGGGCGAGCGCAATCCGACTGCGCCGCGATAGGCCGCTGACTGCTGCCCGTGCGATGTCATGTCGCCGGTCGTTCCCACTCCCCCGCGCCGCCACAGACAGAGCCGACACACGCGGCAGCGGGGTACCGGCCAGCCGATGGAGGCGGCGGCGATGCAGCACCTGCGCACCACCCTGCGCGCCGCGCTCGACCACGCCGTCCGCGAAGGCCTGCTCGACTGCACCCCGGCCCGCCACATCGAGGTCAACGGCTACCAGCAACCCCACGCCAAGGTGTGGACCGAGACCTGCGTCGATCAGTGGGAGCACGACGGTGGCGGCCGGCGGTGGCGGAGTGGACCGCCGAGCAGCTCGCCACCTTCCTCGGCGACGTGACCGATGATTCGCTGTTAGCCTTCTGGTGGCTCACCGCCCTGCGCGGCCTGCCCTGCGGGGAGATGTGCGGACTGCGGTGGGCCGACATCGACCTCGACCGCGGCGTACTCACCGCCGAGCGCAACCGCACCACCGCCAGCTACACCATCGTCGAAGGCGACCCCAAGACCCCCGCCGGCCGACGCGCCGTCGCCTTGAACAAGCGCACCGTGCAGGTGCTGCGGGCGCACCGCCGCCGGTAGCTCGACCAGCGCGCCCAGGCCGTCGAAGACGGCAAGCCGTGGACCGACACCGGATACGTGTTCGTGCGCGCCGACGGGCTGCCGATCAACCCGAACTACGCCACCACCCGTTTCCGGAAACTCGTGCAGCCGGCCGGGCTGCCCCCGGTGCGGTTGCACGACCTACGCCACAGCGTCGCGTCCCTCGCCCACGAAGCCGGAGCCGATCTCAAGCGGTGCGGGACCTGCTCGGGCACGCCAGCATCGTCACCACCGCCGACACCTACACCAGCGTCCCGCCCGAAGCACAACGCCGCTGCGCCGACGCCACCGCCCACCTCGTCCTGGCCGCGGCCCGCCGCACCCGCAGAAAGACCAAGGACAAGGCCCGGAGGAGCCGACCCAACCCGCGGCCGAAAACAGGTGTCCCCACCACCGCCACTGCCGGAAAGGTGACGAAGGCGCAGGTCACAAAGCCGATGCACCGTGGGAAGCCGGCACACACGGCGGCACCCACATCGCACCCACGTGACACTCACCGTCCGCAGCAGGCGAACAGGGCCTGGACCGCGTTCCCACAGGCCGGACCCCTCTTGATCATGTACGCCCGAAGGGACTCGAACCCCTAACCTTCTGATCCGTAGGCCAGGACCTGGTTCGGCATAAGGGTAATCGGACCCGGCGGCCCGCCGCCGTCGAGATGGATGCCGAATACGGGCGTCAGACCGTACGCAAATCGAGGGTGTGCCAGGTTGGTGCGTCTGGGTCGCCGGTCGACCACCACAGGACCCGGCCGCGGGCGAAGGTCGCCGATGCCGCGCTGGTGATCTCGACGGCCCGCTTGGTGGTCAGGTCGTATACCAGCAGACCGGCGGCGGTGGGGTCAGCGCCCGCGCCGGTCTCGCTTAGTACCACGAAGCGGTTCAGCAGCGCCGCGTCCGCAACCGCTGCCAACGCCGTCGGGCCGCCGATCTGCTGACGTTGCGTGCCGTCGGGCCTCATCATATCGATGCGGACCTGGCCCGCAGCGGACATCACTTCGACGCGACACCACTCCGGACTGCAGGTTGCCAGCTCGGAGCCGTTCGTCGCCACCGTGATCTCCCGGTTGGTGGAGAGGTCCTTGAGTTTCGCGGTGGCGGTGTCGAGGCCTCCGGAGCGGATCCACGGCCAGGCGGTCAGCCCCCACTTGCCGGGCTGGGTGCGTTTCGTGACCGGGCCACCTCTGAGGTCGACGTTGCGGATCTCAGTGTTGGTGCCGCGGCCGGCCGCCCAGAACGCGCGGCCATCGCGGACTAGGACGTCGTACTGGCTGCCGAAGAACAGTGCGTTGCCAGTGTCCGCGGTCAGCCGTCGAGCCGGTCCGCCGCGGACATCGGCGGCCCATAGTTCTATTGGGCGCCCGGCGGTCTGCTCGGTCCACACCAGCGTAGCGCCGTCGGATGTGACGTTGCTGAAGTCGGGGTTGCTGTCTTGCGGGCGGCGCCGCAGTTCCCGAACGGTGCCGTCGGCGTTGCGGAGGACCAGCCGCTGCGTCTCCCCGTCCGGCGACGCCGCGGTGCCGACGGCGGTGCGGGCATCGAGAAAGTACCGCGGGTTGAACAGTGGCCCGTCGCTGAGGTTGCCCGGGATGTCGGCGCGCTCAGCCCTCGGCCAGACGGCCGCCGCGCTGCGGTCG
Source organism: Micromonospora coxensis (assembly GCF_900090295.1). Lineage (NCBI taxonomy): Bacteria > Bacillati > Actinomycetota > Actinomycetes > Micromonosporales > Micromonosporaceae > Micromonospora > Micromonospora coxensis. The sequence goes on from NZ_LT607753.1 coordinate 627,702, forward strand.
GGCGGTGGCGGCGGCGGGTCCGGGATCGGACGCACCAACAGGTAGGCGCTGGCGGCCACAGCGATGGTGACGGCCGCGATGCCGGCGCGCCGAGGGGCCGTTGGTCGGGCGGCCGCTTTCTTGGCGGGGCGCTGCTTCGTGGCGAGGCTCATTGGTACGGCTTCTCCGGTGTGGCGGTCTGCGTCCAGGAGGCCACCTCGAGGTAAGGGATGTCCGCGTCGTTGACCGGATCCTTACTGGTCGTGGCCGTGTACCTGCCGACTACCTCGACCCAGGTGTCCGGCGCGGCGGAGGGGACGTCGCCCGCCAGGCCGACTTTGATGGGTCGGCCATCGGCGGCGCAGCACGACATGATTATGCGGGCGAGCATGGGCTTGCCGTCGGCGCCCGGCGTGATGAATCCGACGAGCCGGACCTTGCGGCCGGCGAGGCTCTTGCCACCGTCGTACAGCGAACGCGAGGCGTACTCCAGCAGGCTCAGCGGAACCACATCGCCTGGTGGGAGGGGTGGAGCGTCCGAGATTTCGGAGGCCGAGATGGTGCCGGCCTGCCCTGCGGCGTAGGAGCCGAGCGCGGGCGGAGCCATGAGCAGCAATGCGAGCGCGGGCAGCATCATCAGCCAGCCGACCCAAGGCTCGTGGGCGTGCCCGTGTCCGTCGTCGTGCCCGTGGTCGTGCTGTTTGCTGGCGGACGGCTTCCGCCATTCGTGCCACAGTGTCATGACTGCGGCCGCGACGAGTATGAGGCCGGCCACGACGAGGAAGGGCCGCAGGCCCTCCTTGACGTAGCGGAGGTAGACGCCGGTAAGGCTGACTTTGACGATCGTGCCGCCGAAGAGCAGCATGATCACGGCTTGCGCTCGGCGGTTCACAGCAGCACCGCCCCGACGCCGACGCCGACGCCGACGGCAGCCACGAAGGTGGCGGGGGCGAATCGGACGACGAAGCGGCGGCCGAACACGCCAGCCTGCATGGATATCAGCTTGAGGTCGACCATCGGCCCGACGACGAGGAAGACCAGGCGCGAGGTCAGAGAGAACTGGCTCAGAGAGGCCGCGACAAACGCATCAGCCTCGCTGCAGATGGACAGCAGAACGGCTAGCACGGCGAGCGCGATGACGGACAGGACCGCGTTGTCGGCGAGCGTCTGCAGCCATGCTTCAGGCACGACGACGTTGATGGTGGCGGCTGCGGCGGCGCCCACGACGAGGAAGCCGCCAGCGTGCATGACATCGTGCCGGCAGGCCGCCCAGAACGCCCGCGACCGCGACTGGTCGTCGAGATCCGGGCGGCGCGGCAGCCGGATCCACTCCGCCTTGCCGAGGCGTAGCCAGAGCCACCCCATCGCGACGGCGACGACCAGGCTGGCCACGAACCGGGCCACCGCCATCTCGGGGGTGCCGGGGAAGGCGACGACCGTCGCGGTGAGGACGATCGGGTTGATCGCCGGGGCGGCCAGCAGGAACGCCAAGGCGGCGGCGGGCGTCACGCCGCGCCGGATCAGCGACCCTGCGATGGGCACGCTACCGCACTCGCAGCCGGGCAGCACCACGCCCGCGATACCGGCGGCGGGGACCGCTAGGGCGGGGTGCTGGGGAAGTGCCTTGGCCCAGAACGACCGCGGCACATATACGGCGATCACCGCGGACAGGACGACGCCGAAGACGAGGAACGGCACGGCCTGAACCATGACCGAGACGAAGACCGTGGTCCAGGTCTGCAGCACCGCTTCCGACAACCAGGAGCCGAGGGGCCCGGCGAACAGCGCCAGCAACACGAGCAGGGCGGCAAGGATTTCCACGGATCCGACCTTGGCGCGCATGTTGGACCACCGAGACGGCCGCTCGGGCGGCGGTGGTGTCACGGCCTTCCGCTTCGGCGGGGCGGTCGACCAGTCGACATCCGTCGACGCGGAACGCCGGGTCTTCACGCCATCGGTTAGTGGCACGCAGCTACTCCATTCCGGGGCGTCGCTGTGGTCGCGGTACAACGTAGCGGCCGGACCGGGCCAAGGCCATCCCCTCGCGCGCGTGGGCAGACGCCGTACGGGATGACGTGGTGCTCGGCGGCGACCGCGTATCGGCGACCGCCGCATAGCTCCGCCCGGCCCCGCCGGGTGCCAGCCAGCGAGTAGGAAGAGGCACCCGGCCGTCTCCCGAGGCGGCCCTATTTCACAGTCCCCTACATCGAGATCGAATACTGGCAACAGGTGACCGCCCCCGAGGACCCGTACGAATAGCGGTGCCGTCACGGGGCGGCTGACCGAGGCGCGTTTCGGGGCAGGCCCTGTCCTTCGGTGCCCGGGCAGGTCGAGGGTGACTCCTGCGTGAGGCGCCGGTCTCGGTGGTGCGCCGGCTCGGGCAGTCGCAGGCGCAGCCGGCCGGTCTCGTCGGTGCTCACCTCAGCCGCGACGCCATACACGTCGTGCAGGAGCCGGTCGGTGAGGACCTCTCCCGGAGGGCCGGCGGCGGCAACCTCGCCCCGGTGCAGGACGGCGAGGCGGTCGCAGTAGGCGGCGGCGAGTTCGATGTCGTGCAGGGCGGCGACGACGGTGATCCCGAGGCCGCAGACCAGGTCGAGGACCGCCAGTTGGTGGGCGAGGTCCAGGTGGTTGGTCGGTTCGTCGAGCAGCAGTAGCCGGGGTTGTTGGGCCAGGGCTCGGGCGAGGTGGGCGCGTTGGCGCTCGCCGCCGGAGAGTGTGGCCATCCGCCGTCCGGCGAGGTCGGCCAGTGAGCAGCGCCGTATCGCGTCGGCCACGACCCGGTAATCGTCGGCGGTGACCCCGGCGAGGGCGGACTGGTGCGGTACGCGACCCAGCGCGACCAGGTCGATGACCGTGTGCTCGAGATCCGGCGGCGTGTCCTGGGTGAGGACGGCCACCTGACGGGTGCAGACGATTGGCCCGCGACTACGAACGCAAAACCGCGCACGCCGAAGCGATGATCAAAGTCGCCATGATCCGATTGATGGCCGCCCGCCTCGCCGGCGAGGACATCGAACCGCAAGGCCCCATCGAAACCGAAGCAGCCCGACGCCTCAACGACGAACTCAACCAGAAGTAGCCACCGGGTTACCCAACACCCTCTGAGACATAGAAGGCTCCGAGGGGTCGAACGTGAACCGGCTTTTCCAAGACTTTCTCGGTCCGCGTCGGCGACGCGGCCTGCGCGCGGCCGCCCACCGCTTCAACCAAGACCCATCCCACGCCGCTGCGCGACGCGGGAGCTACCGCGCGTCTGGTCTCGGTCAGTTCTCGAGTTAGGCGCTGCCGTTGCATGGGTGTAGCGCAGGGTCGGTGAGTCCCGCCCCGCCGTGCTGGACGCTCGACGGCCGACCGATCCCAGGTGGTTGCCAGCCCTTGACCAGGTGCCGCAGTATGTGGGTACTGAAAGGCTCGGCGGTATAAAGCGAGAGAACCGGTGGACTGGCTACATTTCAGTCCCCTGCTCAGGGTGCCAAGCGCTGAAGTTTTCAGCGAGATCCGACAAATGCAAAGAGATGTCGGAGTCCAGAGCGAATCCCAGACCGGCCACCACGACCAGCACCATCTCCAGCGCCAGCACCAGCCGGCGGGCTCGGACAGCCTCGCTCATCAACCTCACCTGTCGCACCTCGGCAGCTAGCCGCGCCGGCTGATCCTGGCGTCCCTCTCGACGCCGGGACGCGGGCCGCCGGGCTCCAGCGACGACCGGCGGCTCCGTACCGCCCGCTGATCCAGACGCTGGACCGGTTCCTCGACGCACTGCCCGCGTGGATCGCCGCCGCACCAAGCCGTCGGGTACGAGCAGGCCACCGGCGGGCGTCGCCGCCAGAGCAGCGGCGACCTCGGTATCGCAGGTGCGGCCAGCCCGGTGCGGGCGGGCGTCAACGCGGGCCGGCTCGGCGGTGAGGTCACTGCGCGGATCAGGTGCCGATGTCGACACCTTCGTGCCTTTCTGGTCTCATCCGGTTCGAGATTTACCATACTCGGCTTATGGGCCGCTCTCCGATGCATGGCGCCGGGGGTCGGAGAGCACGGGGGTGAGGGGATCGACATGGAGCGGGGAGAGAGGCGGCGCCTCACTCGACGTCAGGTGCTCACCGGCATCGCTGGGACCGGCGTTGGCGCCGTGGGCGCCGCGGCGCTGGCCGGTGTGTTCCTCGGCCGCGACCGGGCGACGGCGAACCCGCTCCTGGTCGAGAACCAGACGTTACCGATCACGTCGAATCTCTGGGCCAACCAGGGGCAGCCCGCATTCCTGCACGTGCGGCGGTTCCTGGCTCCCGGACCGGTACCCCCGCCCGACCGTGAGCAGGTGGTCATGGTGGCCGGCCGGACCAGTCCAGCGCTCGTGTCGTTCGACCTGCAGAGCGACAAGCCGGGCCCGCCCTACAGTTGGGCGCGGGTGCTGGCGGAGGCCGGTTTCGACGTGTGGGTCATGGACTTCCAGGGGATGGGCCTGTCGTCGCGTCCCGACGTGATGAACGACAAGTGCAATGTCCTGCGGGGCCAGCAACCGGTGCTGGGGGTGAACTGCCCGCCGAGCTATGCCGGGCCACTTGGCAACTCGCATTCCGACTGGCAGGAACTGCACACCGTCGTCGAGCACGTCCGGTTTCAGACGGCGAAGCCCAACCAGCTCCAGCAGAAACGGGTGATCCTCGTCGGATACTCGGCCGGAGCCTTTGCGGTCGGACCGTACGCGATCCACCAGCCCGGAAAGGTTAAAGGAATCCTCCTGCTCGCTCCGATCTTCCCGCCCCAGGGTCGAAGCCGGCACCCGCAGATCGCCACGGAAACCCTGTATCCGCTCAAGCCGGTGCCGGCACCGACCACGCCCGAGGCCTTCTTCGGAGCTCCCATGGGAATTGGGACCAAGAATCCCGTAATCGTCGACGGACGATGGATTCCGGGCACCGGGCTGGCGCTCAAGTCGGATTGCGGCGGCGACCCGTCGGTCGTCGACGACATCTGGCGAGCGATGCGGGAGAACGATCCCGAGGGCGCCAAATGGTCGAGCGCGTTGGCGCCGGAGGGCGTGTACCGGCACCGGGGCTTCCCGTTGTGGTGGGGCTGGAACGATGCGGTCGCGGCAAACGGCGGGCGGTCCTTCCTGCCGGAGGTGCCCCCCGTCCTGGGCCACGACACCCCCGTCTGCGTCATCGATGGAGAAGACGACGGCGTGGCGAATTTCACCGGAGACACCGGCGGCCAGGGAGAATTCAGAGTACGCGCCCTCTACGACGCCATCTCGGGGCCGCGGAAGCTGTACTACAAGGTCGCCTGCGCCGGTCATCTGCTGATGTGGGAGGGGCGGCGGGACCGGCTGCACCAACTGTCCGTCGAGTGGCTCAGGGGGTTCACCGCAGGAGGCCTTCCCGGTCAGACGGGAGCGTTCTACGTCCCCTTGGCGGGGCCGCCGCAACCCATGGGAATCGAGTCGAGACCGCGCCCCCGAGTGCCACTGCCCCCGGGCCGGTAGGTCAGCCGGATGCGCCGTATCGCCGCCGGCGCCGACTTGGCCGACGCCGAGGCACGGACTGCGCGTACACGTCTCCCGGGCTCGCGGTGTGACGGCGTCCGCCTCGGTCAGGCTGGCCGGGGCGGCCGACAGGGCGGTGACGATGAGATCCGGGTTGGCGGCGGGCACCCCGGTGGGTCGCCGCCGGTCACGGTGTCGTCAGCTCTCGACCGCGACGTCCACCGGGCCGACGCGCAGGGTGCCGTCGTTCAGTGGCGTGCAGCGCACCCCGCCGTGGCGGCGCAGCGCCCGCCACGCGCCGGGCCCGATCGTGACGTCCATCCAGGCGCACGGGTTGGCCGGCCGGTTGACCCGCAGCCGCACTGGGCCGTCCCCCGAGTTCAGGATGAGCACCGACCCGACCAGGTCGTCCACCGCGACGCCGGTGGTCAGGATGTTGCGCCGGACCTGCACTAGGTCGACGCCGGGCGGCAGCGACTCCTGCGCGATCACGGTCACGCTCGCCGCGCGGTGCGCCGGCCGGCCGAAGTACCGGTCGCCGACGATGCCCAGCTCGGCCCGGAGTCGTACCTCGGTCACCAGTTCGCCGGGCGGGGCGGGCAGCGGGCCGTCGGCGGGCCGCCCCACGTAGCGGTGTACCGGCGAGGCCAGCAGCTGGACGATGCGCGGCACAGCGGGATTCTACGGAGCCGGCACCGCCCGCCGGGCGGACTTGGGCGAGCCGCGGAGGCCGATGACGCCGGGGACTGCTTGCCTGCCGGTCGGGTAACGGGGCTCGGTGAGCGTCACAGGGATCGCCGACCACTAGTTGCTCGCGGACGGCGACACTGCCGCGCTGGTGGACCGCGACGGCTCGGTGAACTGGTGGGCCTGGCGCGCTTCGACAGCCCGGCGGTGTTCGGACGTCTGCTCGACCGCGACGTCGGGCACTGGTCGCTCCGGCCCGACGGTCAACTTCACCAGCGAACGGGCGTATGTGGCCGACTCGCTCGTGCTGCGTCGGCGTTGGCCGGCGTGGCCGGCGTCGGGGTGGCCGTCTGGGCGGCCCGCGTCGGAAGCCGGGCCCGCGCCCGGGCGCACGCCACCTCCGGCGTTGACGCGCCCGCCGGGCGACGCCGCCGCGCTGGAGGTCTCTGGGACGGACGACGCCGCCGCCGGGCTGCCCAGGTACCGGCTGGCGACCGCGCCCGACGACGAGGCACCGGCGCACCGGAAGCCGCAGCTCGCCGCACTGCAAGCCAACGGCCCGACATTCCGCCGAATCTCGACAACTTTCGATGAGATGCGCTCTACTTCTGTTCAGATCGAACGAAAGACGTTAATGTCGTGGCCACCCCACGGTGCTCCTCGAGACGGCGGCAGCAGTAGCACCGAGCTTCGACCCGACGCTCGGAGGTCCCGTGTCACGCGTCCCGCAACGATGCCTGCTCGTCGCCGCCACCGCCCTGCTCACCGCGCTCGCCGCGACCGCCCCCTCGGCGGCCCTCGCCCACCCCGGCCACCCGCACCCCGCCGCCGAACCGACCGCGCCGAAGCCGGCGGCCGCCGCGGCGGCGGTCCCGGCCACCAACGGGTTCGAGAAGATCACCCTCGACAGCGGACTCACCATGGGTGAGCCGATCGAACTGACCGTGCTCCCCGACGGCAAGGTGCTCTACATCAACCGGGGCACCAGCGCCGGCGGCGGGCAGGTCCGGCTCTACAACCCGGCCACCCGGTCCACCACCGTCGCGCTCACCCTCGCGCTCGACGCCCGGTTCGAGGACGGGCTGATCGGCGTCACCATTCACCCGAACTTCGCCACCAACCGCTGGGTCTACCTCTTCTACTCCCCCAAGGTCACCCCGCTGGTGAACCGGATCTCCCGGTTCACGTTCAACCCAGCCACGCTGGTGCTCGACCCGGCCAGCGAGGACGTGCTGATCGAGTGGCCCACCGAACGCGACCTCTGCTGCCACTCCGCCGGCTCGATGAGCTGGGACACCGGTGGCAACCTCTACTTCGCCGTCGGCGACAACACCAACTCCGGCGGCGACTCGGCCGGGATGGCACCGATCGACGAGCGGACGACCCGGAACCCGCAGTACGACGCCCAGCGCACCTCCGGCAACACCAACGACCTGCGCGGCAAGATCAACCGGATCCACCCGGAGAACGACGGCAGCTACACCATCCCGTCCGGCAACCTGTTCCCGGTCGGCACCGCGAAGACCCGGCCGGAGATCTACGTGATGGGGGTCCGCAACCCGTACCGGATCTGGGTCGACCGCAAGGCGGGGAACACCCTCTACTGGGGAGAGGTCGGCCCGGACGCCGGCGCCGACCTGGCCAACCGGGGCCCGGCCGCCTACGACGAGTTCAACCGGGCCACCGCGCCCGGCAACTACGGCTGGCCCTACTGCGGCGGCCCGAACGTGGCGTACAACGACTGGGACTTCGCGACGAAGTCCCCGCGCGGCTGGTTCCCCTGCGGCGGCGCCACCGGCCCGGTCAACGACTCGCCCCGCAACACTGGTCTGACGCAGCTCCCGCCGACGAAGCCGGCCCTGGTCTGGGAGCAGCACGGCGGCAGCGACGACTGGCCGGCCCTGGACAACCCTGGCGGCTGCGGCTCACCGGCCCACACCGAGGTCTACCACTACGACCCGAACCTGAACTCCGACGTCAAGTGGCCGCCGTACTACGACAACAAGTGGCTGCTCACCGAGTACTGCCGCAACTGGATCAAGGAGGTCCAGTTCGACAACGGCAACCCGGCCACCGGCGCGCCGACCGTGATCGAGCCGGTGCTCGCCGGCATGACGTTCGTGCACCCGATCGACGCCGAGTTCGGCCCGGACGGCTCGCTCTACCTGCTGGAGTACGGCAGCGGCTGGTTCTCCGGCGCCGCCGACGCCGGGCTCTACAAAATCAACTACGTCCAGGGTGGGCGGTCACCAGTGGCCAAGGCGAGCGTCAACAAGGACAACGGGCTCGCACCGCTGACTGTGACCTTCTCCAGCGCCGGCAGCACCGACCCCGACGGCGACCCCCTGACGTACGCCTGGGACTTCACCGACAACGGCAGCGTCGACTCGACGGCCGCCAACCCGTCCTTCACGTACCCGTCGAACGGCAGCTTCACCGCCCGCCTGACGGTCAGCGACGGCACCGGCCGCAGCGGCACCGTCACGGTGCCGGTCATCGTGGGCAACAACCGGCCGACGGTGACCCTGAGCGGGTTGCCGGCCGGCGGCCTCTTCGACTGGGGCCAGGACGTGACGGTCAGCGCGTCCGCCAGTGACCCGCAGGACGGCACCCCGGCCTGCTCGGCGATCGTGGTCCGGGCCGCGCTCGGGCACCAGGAGCACGCGCACGAGGAGGGGCAGGGAACGGGCTGCGGGGCCACCTTCAACACCGGCCCGGTGCACGCCGGCCCCGACTCGGTGCTCTTCTTCGTGCTCCGCGGCAGCTACACCGACCAGGGCGCGACCGGAACCGTGCCGCTGACGGGAGAGCGGGAGATCAGCCTCTATCCGAAGCAGTGGCAGGCTGAGCACTACGTCACGCTCAACGGTCCGAAGGTGATCGACCAAGCGGCGGCCCAGGGCGGCAAGCGGCTCGGGGACATTCAGAACGGGGAGAACGTCCGGCACCACGCGGTGAGCCTGAAAGGCATCACCGGGGTGACGGCCCGGGTCTCCTCCGGCGGCGCCGGGGGCACCGTCTCCTTCCGGTACGACACCCCCACCGGCACCGAGGTCGCCCGGATCGCGGTGCCGAACACCGGCGGCTGGGACAACTACACCGAGCTCAGCGCCACCGTGAGCAAGCCCGACGACGGCACCCACGACCTGTATCTGGTCTTCACCGGCGGCAGTGGCGCGCTGCTCGACGTCGACAGCTACACCTTCACCGGCCCGGGTGTGGGTACCGGCGGCGCCCGTACCGGTGAGATCAAGGGGCTGGGCAAGTGCGTCGACATCAGCTCTAGCCAGACCGCCGACGGCACCAGGGTGCAGGTGTGGACGTGCAACGGTACCGGCGCCCAGCGGTGGACGTTGCCCGGCGACGGCACCGTCCGCGGCCTGGGCAAGTGCCTCGACGTGAAAAGCAGCGGAACGACGAACGGCACGCCGGTGCAGCTCTGGACCTGCAACGGCACCGGCGCCCAGCAATGGGCGCCGCAGGCCGACGGCAGCCTGAAGAACCCGCAGTCGGGTCGCTGCCTGGACATCCCGGCCTCCAACACCACCGACGGCACGCAGTTGCAGATCCACGATTGCAACGGCACCGGCGCCCAGCGCTGGACCCTGCCCTGACCCGACCGGCAGCGGGCCGGGGTGAGCCCCCCACCCCCGGCCCGGTGCCGGACCCGGCACCGGCGACGCCCCCGCGCAGGTCCGCGCCCGCCGCCCGGCGGCGGGCGCGGACCTGCGCTCACCGGCTGCTGCCATTCGGGCGTCGTGGTGCGACGATGACATCGACGGCATGCCGGGCGAGCGGAGGACAGCCGTGGCAGACGGAGACAATCCCACGGTGCACCACCCGCGGCGCCGGCTGGGCCGCAGCGCCCTGCCGCACCTCCTGGCGATGGTGATCTTCGGGCTGCTGGCCTGGTCCGGTGGGAGCACACTGCGCCAGGGGGTGGACGGGCTGGCCGCGCCCTCGCTGATGATCGGGGCGGCCGGAGCCGTCGGCGCCCTGCTGATGGTCGCCTCGCCGTCCGGGCCCGCCGACCGGAGCGGACCCGACCCCCACCGACTGGTCCGGCTGGCGATGGTGCTGGCGGCCGTCATCGCCCTGGCGACCGGGACGGCGCTCGCCCCGGACGGGATGGACCGGGGCTTCGTCATCTCGGTGGACGCGGTCCTCGCCGGCGCGCTCGCCTCGTACGCCCTGCTGGCGGGCGGGCAGCGGCCCGGAGTGCGAGTCATGGATGCCTGCGAGGCCGAGGCGGAACATAGATTCCGCTGATCAGACGAGGCATCGTCTGAGTACCGGGGTTACACCCCTCCGGGCCGTGCTCATGCTGTGCCAGCTCCCGCTCCTACGGCCTGGACCTGGTCCTCGTCGCCCCCTTGACCCCCAGTGAACTAGCAGGTCTACCGGCGGCTGCCGCCCGGTCGCCCACTCTCTGCGGCTAGACAGCACAGCTCCATGTGCAGCGCTCAGTCTCGTGTACGATCGTACTAGTACGTTTGTACACGATAAGGAGATCGGCATGGCCTATGTGCTCCTGGTGCTCGCAATCGCGGCCGAGATCGTCGGCACGAGCCTCATGAAGGCGACGGAGGGCTTCACCCGACTCTGGCCGACCCTTGGCCTCGCCGTGGCGTACCTCACCGCGTTCTACCTGCTGTCCCAAGCTGTACGAGACATCCCGGTCAGCGTCGCGTACGCGATGTGGTCCGGCCTCGGCACTGCGGCGATCGCCGCTATCGGTGCCGCCTTCCTCGGCGAGCCACTCACTGCCACCAAGCTGGCCGGCATTGCGCTCGTCGTCGGCGGTGTGGTGGTCCTCAACCTGGGCGGTGCCCATTGACCGCTATACGGCGGCCGGCCCGCGCCCGGGACCCGGAGGGCCGACGCCGAGCCATAGCCATCGCGGCTGCGCAGGTCATCGCCGAGGTCGGCGTCGGCCGGACTACGCACCGCGCCGTTGCCGCTCGGGCCGACGTGCCACTCGGCGCGACCACGTACTATTTTCCTCACCTGGCCGACCTGGTGGCGGCCGGACTCGCGCAGGCGCACACCTTCGGCGAAGCCCTTATCGCGGAGTGGGCTGCCCATCTAGAAGAGGCCACCGAGCTGTCCCGGGCGCTCACCCGGCTGGTCACCGACTACCTGGCCGACCGGCCACGTGCCCTCATGGAGAGCGAGCTGTACCTGGCCGCCGCTCGGGAGCCCGCGTTGCGTGACCTGGCGCGGCGATGGATCGGCGGATTGCAGGACCTCGTCGCGGCGCGGACCGATTCCGACACGGCCTACGCAGTCATCGCCCTCGTTGACGGAGTAATCACCCAACACTTGGCCACTGGCGTGCAGATCGACGCACCCCGGCTTGAAGCGGCCTTCACCCGGCTGTGCCGGCGCTGACACCGGTCGCCGGCGTCGAGTCCGCCCAACAAGCCGAGCCCGATGCCGCATATGGACCTCGATATCCGACACAGGTGGCCAGTAGCCGCTGCCGTCCCTGCGGACAGGTATGCCGGGTCACCCGGCATACCTGTCCGGCCGAGCCAGCCGCCCAGGTTGGTCAGCTCGACAGGAACCGCCGGTTCCACCGGCGTTGCCACTCGACGTTGCGCCAGCCGGGGTGGTGCGGCGCGGAGTTCGAGCCGAGGACGACCCCCCAGAACCCGTGCGCCATGCAGCGTTCCAACGCCTCTTCGGCGATACCCTGACCGACCGGTCCGTCCTCGAACTCGGCGTGCAGCGGGGTGTAGCCGACCCACCCCTCCCCGATCACCGTGGGAACGTGGTGCCGCTGCGCCCAGCGGGCGATGACCGAGAGCCTGTCGTCCAGGGCGTAGGTCATGGCGACCCGGTAGTCGCCGTAGTTTTCGTACAGCCACCGGTCCCACCGGGCGGTGTCCACCCAGTCGTAGGTGTAGAACATGCTCGCCGAGACACCGGTGGCCTCCAGCCGCCACGGGTCGGCCTGTTCTGCGTACTGCTCGAACGGCGGGGCGTCCTCCCGCAACAGGCTACGCAGCTGCGGCCGGGGAAACTCCGGCGGCGCCACCCGTACCCCCGCCCATCGCTCCAGCGCCGCGAGGACGCCGTAGACATAGACATGGAAGTGCGCGACCTGCCCGTTGTCCGGTACGGCACCGATGTCGAGGTACGGGGGGATGCCGTAGCACGTCGTGGCCATGACGTCGGGGTGCCGCTCGCGCATCAGCGCGACTGCGTCGGCCACGGCCTGCCGCTGCGGCCAGTACGGGTCGGTCTCCCCGCCCGGCAGCCGGTTCAACCGGCTGAGGTCGACCTCGTTGTGCAGTTCGGCGTAGGCGATCCGGTCGGCCAGGCCGGCGTCCTTGAGGAACTGCACCAGGTCGGCCATCGCCCGGGCGATGGTGACGTGTCGCTGCTCCGGTTCGATGGCCATCAGCGCGTCGTACCACTGCCGTTCCTGCAGGAAGGCGGGGCTCTGCTGGTATTCCCAGGACGACAGGATCACGTGGCAGTCGTGTCGACGGGCCGCCTCGAACAGTTCCCGCAGCCGGCGCCGGCCGTCGAGGACGGCGCCGCCTGCCACGTCGTACCAGCGGGTCCGTCGGCCCACCCCGCCCCCCATGGTGGTGAACCGCAGCGCCGAGGTGTCGATGTCGTGGTCACCGAAGAGCAGGTACGGCATCGCGCAGATCCGCACCGTGTTGTATCCGCGCTCGACCGCCTCGGCGAAGGCGGCGTCGAGGTCGTGGAAGGGCTCACCCTCGGTGCTTTGGGTGTACCAGGTGAAGTCCCAGAGGGTGATGGTCAGCCGCGGCGGCAGGTGCGCCGGAACTCCGACGGGATGGGAGGGTGTCACGATCGTCGCCGTGCCTTTCTTGCCAGGGAGGGTGTGCGGTCAGCGGGGCAGCGTCGCGTCGGAGAAGGCGTCGTAGACCAGGCGACGGGTACGCGAGTCGAAGCCGACCAGTCCCATGGTGGAGAGGCCGTTGTACTCCTCGTTGTACCCGAGTCGCTGCTTGTAGTCCTTGAGCACCCAGAAGGTGTAGCCGGCCACGAACTCGGGGCGGGCCGTCACCTGCGCCCAGTGGGCCTGGAAGCTGGCCGCCTGCCAGTCCTCGGTGCCCTGCTCGGTGTCAGACCCCCGGTTGCCCAGGAAGGACCAGGTGCCGTTCTCGGTGATGAGGATGGGTTTGTTCGGGTGGTTGGCGTGCACCGCGTCGAGTGTCGGGCCCAGGTCGGCGTCCTTGCCGTAGAAGTAGCCGAAGTACTCGTTAAAGCCGATCACGTCGGCGAGGTCGAACGCGGGATCCCAACTCGAACTCGACGCCCAGGTCACCGGCCGGTTCTGCAGGTCCACCGACTTGACCGCGTCCTTCATGTCCTTGATCCAGGCCCGGTAGACCGGCGCGCCCCCGCCGTCGATCTCCGACTCGTTCTGCAGGCCCCAGAGAATCACCGACGGGTTGTTGTGCTGGTTCCAGGCCATCATGGTGGCGAGCGCCCGGGACAGCCCGTAGCTGCGGGTCTGGATGTCCTCCTGGGCCTTGTTCATCCACATGTTGTCGATGTCGTCCATCACGAGCACGCCGTTGCGGTCCGCCCACTGGTAGACGTACGGGTGGCGGTTGTAGACCGAGTTGCGCAGCAGGTTCGCCCCGGCCTCGCGGGCCAGCTTGAGTTCCCGGTCGTACTCCTGCTTGGTCATCGACCGGCCGCTGCGGGCCGTCTCCTCGTGCCAGTTGAGGCCCTTGAGGAACACGGGCACGCCGTTGACGGTCAACGCCGAGCCCACGACGGCGACGGTGCGCACGCCGTAGTCGGTGCGCAGTTGGTCGACGCGCTTACTCCTGTCGCCGGGTGCGCCGGTGCGCAGTTCGGCCGTGGCGGTGAGCACGTTCGGGTCGTCGCAGCTCCAGGTGGGCGCGTCGGGTACCGCGATCTCGACCCGGGCCACCGCGACGGCGCCGGCAGCGACCGTCAACGGTACCGCCACCTCGCCGGCCTTGGCCTTCCTGCCGGGCGAGACGACGACCTGGCCGGCGAATTCGCGGTCGCTGCGGTTGTCGACCACGACACGGACGTCGAGGCGGCCGTCCCGGGCCGACACGAGCACCTTGGGGATGCTGACCTCGGGCACGGCCTCCAGCCACACCGAGCGGGTGATACCCGCGTACGGCCAGTAGTCGACCGGCTTCCACGGCACGGCCAGCGGGTCGCTGACCGGGCCCTCGCCGGTGCGGTAGTCGGTGAACGAGGGCCGGCGGTGCACCCGGACCACGATGACCGCGGTCGCGCCCGGCGTGAGCACGTCACCGATGGGCAGCGCGAACGGCGTGTGACCGCCCTCGTGCGCGCCGATGAGGCGACCGTCCACCCAGACGTCGGCCTTGTAGTTGACGGCGAGAAAGTTCAGCCGCACCTGCCGGTCCGCCCAGTTCGCCGGGATCCTCACCGTGGTCCGGTACCAGGCGTATCCGTCCTGGAAGGCGGTGCCCTCACCGAAGCGCTCTCCGGAGTAGCTACCGAACTCCGGGGTGTTCTCGAGATCCCACGACGAGGGGACGGTGACGCTGTCCCACCCGCTCGTGCCGGTGCCCGGCTGGTGCCAGCCGGCGTTGAAACCCTCGTCGGCCGGGTCGAACCGGAAGTGCCACCGGCCGTCGAGGCTGCGGTAGTCACGGGTCGGTTCGCGGCGGTCCCAGCCGTCGAAGGACGGCACCACCCGGCCGTACTGCAACACCACGCCGGTGCCGGCGATCTGCTCGATGCGGGTGCCGGCGGGCTCCCGGCCACCGTGCGGCGGCACCGCCGGAACCGGGGCGACGGGGACGTGGGCGGATCCGGCAGGGGCGGCGGCAGCGACCGAGGTCAGACCGGGCAGCGCGGCGGTGGCCGCGGTCGCGGCGGTGGCCGCCAGCACGGTACGGCGGGTCGCGCGGACAGGCAGGTTCACGAGACATCCCTCCCAGGGGATTCGAAGGGGTGGTAGGGGCGGGTTCAGGCCTCGCGCACCAGCGCGACGCCTCGGGCCGGCAGGTCGACGAAGGTGGACTCCGGCCCGTCGGTGAGCAGGTCACGGCCGGGGCGGGGCAGCGGCACCCGGACCGCCTCCCGGCTGTGGTTGAGCAGGAACAGCGTGCTCGTCGCGTCGGTGGCGACCCGGCGGACCGCCTCGACCTGTGCCGGCAGGTCGGGCAGCACCGGTTGTACCCCGGCGGCGGTGACGGCCGCGTCGACGACCGCCGTCATGCCGGGCTCGTCGAGCCGGGTGGCGAGGTACCAGACGACACCGCGGCCGAGCCGGTGGCGCAGGATGGCCGGGCGGCCGGCGAGTTCGCCGTCGTCGAAGGTGCCCAGCACCTCGGCGCTGTCGGGTACGACCACCTCGGACCAGAGCCGGCCGGTCGTGGTGCCCCCGCCGAGGGCGCCGGCGAGCCGGACCGGCAGCGACCCGCCCTCCGGCAGTGGCCACCACTCCTTGACACGCGCGCCGACCAGCTCCCGTAGTGGCCCCGGGTAGTCGCCGTCGTGCACCCGGTCGCAGTCGTCGACGATCCCGCTGAAGAACGACAGCAGCAGGTGACCACCGTTGTGCACGTACCGGCGCAGGTTCTGCGCCGCCTCCTCGGTCACCAGGTAGAGGTTCGGCACGACCACGAGACGGTAGCCGCCGAGGTCGGCTGTCGAGGGCACGACGTCGCAGGTGATGCCCGCCCAGTGCAGCGGTGTGTAGTGGGCCAGCAGGGCCTCGCGCATGGTCACGTCGACCGACGGGTGGGAGTCGAGTTCCAACGCCCACCACGACGGCCAGTCCAGGATCAGGGCGGTCTCGGCCGGCACCTGACCGCCGGCGAGTTCGGGATGAGCGGCGAGTTCGGCGCCGAGGGCCGCGACCTCCCGGAAGGTGCGGTGCTGCGGGCCGGCGTGCGGCACCATCGCGGCGTGGTACTTCTCGGCGCCACCTCGGGACTGCCGCCACTGGAAGAACATCACCGCGTCCGCGCCCCGGGCGACGGCCTGCCAGCTACCCAGCCGCATGGCGCCCGGCGGCTTCGGTGCGTTGCGGGGCCGCCAGTTGACCGCGCTGGGCGACTGTTCCATCAGCAGCCAGGGCCGTCCGCCCTTGAGTGAACGCAGCAGGTCGTAAATGAACGCGGACTCGACGTGGGATTCCGGCTCGGCCGGGTCCGGATAGGCGTCGACGCTGGCAACATCGACGTACGGGGCCCACGCCCAGAAGTCGACCGGCTTCCACAGGCCGCAGAAGTTCGTGGTCACCGGCACGTCGGGGGTGATCTGCCGCAACACCTCGACCTCGGCGCGGTAGCAGGCGAGCATCGCGTCGGAGCTGAACCGGGCGTAGTCGAGTTGCTGTGCCGGGTTGGGAAACGTCGGCGCGGTACGCGGGGGCAGCACCTGGTCGAAGTCGTCGTAGCGTTGGGACCAGAACGTCGTCGACCATGCCTCGTTGAGCGAGGCGACGTCGCCGTAGCGTCGGGTCAACCAGTGGCGGAAGTCCTCGGCGCTGACGTCGCAGTGGCACTCGGCCACGTGTACGCCGTACTCGTTGCCCACGTGCCAGATGGCCAGGGCCGGATGGTGGGCGTAGCGCCGGGCCACCTGCTCGGCCAGGCGGACGGCGTGCTGCCGGTAGACCGGGCTGGAGGGACAGTAGTGCTGACGGCCGCCCGGCCACAGCCGGGTTCCGTCGGCCCGCACCGGCAGAATGTGCGGGTAGCGCTGGGACAGCCAGGGCGGTGGTGAGGCCGTCATGGTGGCCAGCGAGACGGCGATCCCGACGGCGTGCAGGTCGTCGAGCACCCGGTCGAACAGGTCGAAGTGGAACTCGCCGGGGCGCGGCTCGACCTCGGCCCAGCCGAAGATGCCGACGCTGACCAGGTCGACGTTCGCGACGCGCATCAGCGCCGGGTCCTCGGCACGGATGGCAGCCGGCCACTGCTCGGGGTTGTAGTCACCGCCGTAGCCGATCTTGCCCAGCCGCCGACGCAACGTCTCCTCACGGCGCCGTGGCGCCGCCGTCCGGTCGGCGCTCACCCCTTCAGGCTCCCTTCGGTCAGGCCGCCGCGCCAGAATCGCTGGAGCACGACGATCGCGACCATCAGCGGCAGGACCGACAGGAAGGCGCCGCCGACGGTGAGCTGGTACAGCTCGGGCTGCCGGTCGGCGAAGGACTGCCAGGAGGTGAGACCGAGGGTGACCGGATAGAGCTTCGGATCGGAGAGCATCACCAGCGGAAGGAAGTAGTTGTTCCAGATCCCGACGAACTGGAACAGGAAGATGGTCACCAGTGCCGGCGACATGATGCGAAGCACCAGGGTGGTGAAGATGCGCCGCTCCCCCGCCCCGTCGATGCGGGCCGATTCCAGCAGCTCGTCGGGGACGGTGGTGGCGGCGTACATCCGGCACAGGTAGACCCCGAAGGGGCTGACCACCGACGGGAGCAGCACCGCCCAGTAGGTGTTGGCGAGGCCGACCTTGCTGAACATCAGGAACAGCGGCAGGGCGAGCGCGGTGCCCGGAATGAGCACTCCGGCGAGGATCACGTTGAACACCGCTTCCCGGCCAGGGAACCGGTACTTCGCGAGGGCGTATCCGGCCATCGCGGCGAGCAGGGTCGCCACGGCCGCGCCCACGCCGGCGTAGAGCACGCTGTTGAGCACCCAGCGCAGGTAGATGCCGCCGTCGTGGGTGAGTACGCGGGTGAGGTTGTCGAGCAGACGGGGTTCGGCGAACCACAGCCCGAAGGTGCCGAACAGGTCGCCGGTGGACTTGGTCGCTGCGATGACGAGCCAGTAGACCGGGAGCAGGAAGTACAGCGCGAAGACGGTGAGCAGGCCGACCACGAGGATCTTCCAGCCGGCCGCGGGTCCCCGCTGGCGACGCCGTCGGGCCGTGACCGGTGACGGCGAGGTGGTCGGCTGCTCCGACCGCGGTTCGACCAGGGTGGTCATCGGTCGTCTCCCTTGCGTCCGACGAGGTGGAGGAAGCCGAAGGACAGCACGCACGCGGCCACTGCGAGGAGGACCGACTGGGCGGCGGCGAGGCTGTAGCTGTTGTTGACGAACGCCTGGGTGTACGCGGCCAGGTTCGGCGTGTACGAGGTGTTGATCGCGGTCGAGACCGGCCTGAGCACTAGCGGCTCGGCGAACAGTTGCAGGGTGCCGATGATGGTGAAGACGGTGGTGAGCACGATCGCCGGCCGGATGAGCGGGAGCTTGACGTACCGGATGGTGTGCCAGGCGTTGGCCCCGTCGATCCGGGCGGCCTCGTACAGGTCGGTGTTGATCGACTTGAGTTGGGCGACCACAACGAGCATGTTGTAGCCGGCGAACTCCCAGGTGACGATGTTGGCGATCGCCCAGAGGACACTGCCGGAGCCGAGGAAGTCGGCGTCCAGCCCGACCGAGTCGAGCAGGTCGACGATCGGACTGACCCCGGGGACGTAGAGGAATCCCCAGAGGATCGAGGCGATCACACCGGGCACCCCGTACGGCAGGAAGTAGGCGCTGCGGAACAGCGGCACCCCCCGGGCCGCTGCGGCGTCGAGCAGCAGGGCGAGCAGGATGGCCAGGGCGATCATCACCGGGACCTGCACCGTTGCGAAGATCAGGACGCGCAGGACGCTGTCGGTGAAGGCGTTGTCGGTGAGGGCGGCCTGGTAGTTCGACAGCCCGGCGAAGACCGTCCGGGAGCCCCCGAGCCCGAGCGGTCCGGTGCGTTGCACGGTGAGCAGGCTCTGGTAGATCGCGTAGCCGATCGGCAGGACGAAGAAGGCCGCGAACAGCAGGACGAAGGGCGCCAGGAACCCGGCTGCGGCCCTGCGGTCCGATCGGGATGTACGCATGCAAGCCCCCAGGTGGTCGGTGGTGGACGGGGTGTGACGGCCCGGCGCCGGTGCCCGTCGGTCGCTCGACGGGCACCGGCACCCTGGTCAGCCGGCCTGGACCTTGAGCCCCTTGGCCTTGAGGTCCGCCTCGGTCTTGGCCTGGGCCGCCTCCACCGCGTCCAGGAAGGTGCCCTGGCCCGCGATCGCCTTCTGGAAGCCGTCGTTGAGATGCTGGTAGGTCGCCGCCGTGGTCGGGACCCAGGACCAGTCCTTGTCGACGGCCTTGTCGGCCTCGGCGAAGATGTCGTTGATCTCCTGGCCGCCGAAGAAGTCGTACTTGCGGTCGAGGGCCGAGCCCTCCAGCGCGTCCTTGGCGGCGGGCCAGCCGTAGCCGCCCTCGATCAGCAGGTTGATGCTCTCCGGGGCGGTGTTCAACCACACGGCGAACTCCTTGGCCTCCTTCGGGTACCTGGCGCCCTTGAGTACCGCGGTGGACGATCCGCCCCAGTTCGACGAGGTGAAGGGCTGACCTTCCCACTGCGGCATGGGCGCCACCCGCCACTTGCCGGCCGTCTTCGGCGCGTTCCCGGACAGGATGGCGTCACCCCACTGGGCGCTCACCCACCCGACGACCGCCCCCTCCTGGAGGTCCTTGTACCAGCCGTTGGCGAAGTCCGGCTCCGTCTTGACCAGCTTCTCCCGGACCATGCCGTCCCAGTACTCGGCGACCTTCCGGGTCTCCGGGTTGTTGATGTTGACGGTCCAGCTCTCGCCGTCGACACCGAACCACTTCCCGCCTGCCTGCCACGCCAGCGCGGTGAACCAGGCGGAGTTGCCCGGCGGGAAGGTCGAGATGTACGCCTTGGGATCCTTGCTCCGGATTGTCTGCGCCGCCTGCCGGAACTCGGTCCACGTCTTCGGCGGCTGGATTCCCCACTTGTCGAACAGGTCCTGACGGTAGAAGAAGCCCATCGGTCCGGAGGCCTGCGGGATCGCGTAGACGGCGTCGCCGAAGACGCCCTGCTTCCACTGCCACTCGACGAACTTGCCGGCGTCGTCCTTCGCGCCGTACTTCGACAGGTCGACCAGGTTGTTCTCCAGCAGGAAGCCGGGGATCTCCTGGTACTCCACCTGAGCCAGGTCCGGTGCGCCGCTACCGGCCTTGAGCGCGGCCAGCATCTTGGCGTACCCGCCGGAACTGCCCGACGGGATCTTCTCCAGCTTGACCTGGACCTCCGGGTTCTTCGAGTTCCACAGGGCGACCGCCTTGTCCACTCCGGGAACCCAGGACCAGAAGGTCATCTCGATCTTTTCGCCCGGCTTGCGTCCACCGGCGGCCGCGCCGTCGTCGGACGAGGTGGAGCCCGACCCACAGCCGGTCAGCGCCATGGTGAGCACCAGACCGACCAGCAAAAATCTCCGGCCCCGCCGGAGACCGCGCAGTTGCCTCATCTTGTCTCCTCACTCCACGCTCGCCGTCGACTGCCGGGCGGGCGTCCGAGCCGACCGCGGGTAAAGCCGCAGCTCTCCGGCGGTCGGGCGGTCATGTTTCGGCTTTGTTGCTTGGCAGGGAGCCTGATGGCTGCCACCGCAGGTGTCAAGAACTAGTCATAAAAAATGCATTCATCTAGAGTGGGGCAGCGTTCGACCTACGACGGCCGGACAGAGGAGAGTGACTGTGAGTGCGGATACGAACACCGCAGCGGCTCGGACCATCACACCCGGCCGGTTCGACGGTCGGGTCGCCGTGGTGACCGGCGCCGCATCCGGGATCGGCGCGGCCACGGCCCGCCGACTCGCCGCCGAAGGCGCCTCGGTCGTCCTGACCGACGTCGATCCTGCTGTCGAACAGGTCGCCATCGAGATCCGCAAGGCCGACGGCCGCGCCCAGGCGCTCCTCGCCGACGCCGGCGACGAACGGCGATGGTCCGAGGTCGTCGCGCACGCGGAGCGTCTCGGTGGAGTCGACGTGCTGGTCAGCAACGCCTTCACCGTGGACGTCGCTCCAGCCGGCGAGCTCAGCCTCGCCTCGTGGAACCGGCAACTCGCGGTCAACCTCGGTGCGGCCTTCCTCGGATTCCGCGCCTGCCTGCCCGGCCTGGGCGCCTCGACGGCAACCGGCGGCGGCGCTGCCGTCCTGGTGTCCTCGGTGCACGCGAGCGTCGGCGTACCCGGCCATCCGGCCTACGCGGCGGCCAAGGGAGGACTGACCGCCCTCGCCCGTCAGCTCGCCGTCGACTACGGTCCAGCGATACGCGTGAACAGCGTGCTACCGGGGCCGGTGCTGAGCCGGGCGTGGGACCGGGTCAACGAGGCCGACCGGCGCAAGAGTGTTGATGCCACAGTGGTCAAACGCTTCGGCGATCCGGCCGAGGTCGCCGCGAGCATCGCCTTCCTCGCCTCGGGCGAGGCCTCCTTCGTCACGGGCGCGAGTCTCGTGGTGGACGGCGGCTGGAGCGTCGTGAAGGACTCGGCATGATCGGGGAAAACATGATCAGGAAAAGGACCGCCGGCGGCTACCAGGGACGCGGCCTGCACGGTGAGGTGGTCGAACTGCTGGGCCGACGCATCCTGTCGGGCGAGCTCAACGACGGCGAGACCCTCGACGTACCCGGACTGGAGCAGGAACTCGACATCAGCAGGAGCGTGCTCCGCGAGGCGCTGCGAGTGCTCAAGGCCAAGGGACTGGTCGACGCCCGGCCGAAGCGCGGCACCTTCGTGCAGCCCCGCACCGAGTGGCGGCTGCTCGACCCCGACGTCGTCCGCTGGCAGTTCGAGGGTCGCGACGACAGCCAGTTCCTCGACGACCTCGCCGAAATGCGCGGCATCATCGAGCCGGCCGGCGCCCGGCTGGCCGCACTGCGCCGTACCGACGAGGACATCGCCGCGTTGGAGCAGGCCATCGACCTGATGTCCGCTGCCGCACACGGCGACGGCGA
This sequence comes from Micromonospora coxensis, assembly GCF_900090295.1. Lineage (NCBI taxonomy): Bacteria > Bacillati > Actinomycetota > Actinomycetes > Micromonosporales > Micromonosporaceae > Micromonospora > Micromonospora coxensis. Next base: position 649,609 of record NZ_LT607753.1, read on the forward strand.
CGCCGTCGACGCCGACATCGCGTTCCACCGTGCCCTGCTCGCCGCCACCCACAACGAGTTGCTGGTACGCATGGAGGTCGTGCTGGAGACCGGGCTCGCCGCCCGGGACCGGCTGGTCCACGGCGCCATGCACGACGACGACCCCACGCCAGCCCACGCGGCCGTGCTCGACGCCGTCAAAGCCGGCGACCCGGAGGCGGCCGCCGCCGCCGCAGGCGAACTGCTGGCGAAGTCGCGGCGCGACATCGAGCGGGCCCGCGGTGCGAACCCGGGGACAGCGCCGTGAAGATCACCTCGGTGGAGACGTTCCTCGTCCCCCCGCGATGGCTGTTCTGCCGGATCGAGACCGACGAGGGCGTCGTCGGCTGGGGGGAGCCGGTGGTCGAGGGACGCGCCGCCACCGTACGTACCGCCGTCGACGAACTCGCCGAACTGCTCGTCGGCGCGGATCCGCTGCGCATCGAGGACCACTGGCAGGTGCTCAGCAAGGGCGGGTTCTACCGGGGCGGTCCCGTGCTCTCCAGCGCCGTGGCCGGACTCGACCAAGCACTGTGGGACATCGCCGGGAAGGTCCGCGACGCGCCTGTACACGAACTGCTCGGCGGTCCGGTGCGGGACCGGACGCGCGTGTACTCGTGGGTCGGCGGCGACGAGCCCGCCGAACTGGAGGACGCCGTCCAGGCACAGGTGGAGGCCGGCTTCACAGCGATCAAGATGAACGCATCCGGACGGCTCGGCCCGATCGCCTCCCCCGCCGAGATCGACGCGGTGGTCAACCGGGTCGCCGCCGCCCGGGCGGTGCTCGGCGCCGAGCGGGACGTGGCGGTCGACTTCCACGGCCGGGTGAGCATGGCCAACGCCCGCCGCATCCTGCCCCTGCTGGAGCAGTTCTGCCCGCTCTTCGTCGAGGAACCGCTGCTGCCGACCGAACTGCACCAGTTGCCGCAGGTCGTATCCGCCTCGTCGGTGCCGATCGCCACCGGGGAGCGAATGTACTCACGGTGGGACTTCCGACCGGTCTTCGACACCGGGGTGGCCGTGGTGCAGCCCGACCTCAGCCACGCCGGCGGCATCTCGGAGGTACGCCGGATCGCGGCCATGGCGGAGGTGCACGGAGTCAGCATGGCCCCGCACTGCCCGTTGGGACCGATCGCACTGGCCGCCAGCCTGCAGATCGCGTTCTCCACGCCCAACTTCCTGATTCAGGAGCAGAGCCTGGGCATCCACTACAACGCCGGCAACGACCTGCTCGACTACCTGGTGGACCCGTCGGTCTTCCGCTTCGTCGACGGGTACGTGCACCGGACCGAGCGGCCCGGCCTGGGCATCGAAATCGACGAGGCGGCGGTACGCCGGGCCGACGCGCGGGGACACGCCTGGCGCTCCCCCGTGTGGCGCCACGACGACGGCAGTTTCGCCGAATGGTAAGGAGACGACCGGTGGACCTGATGCAACGACTGCGACGCCGACGACTACTCGCCATCGTGCGGGGCACCGACCCGCAGGCCGCCCTGGCCAGCGTGCACGTCCTCGCCGAGGAGGGCGTCGACCTGGTGGAGGTCTCCCTGACCGGCGTTGACGCGCTATCGGTGATCCGGCGCGCCGCCGCCAGCCTGAACGACGTGCGCGGGCTGGGCGCCGGCACGGTGCTGACCGCCCGCGACGCCGCCGCGGCCGTCGAGGCCGGGGCGACGTACCTGGTCACCCCCGGGGTGACGTCAGGCGTACAGGAAGGAGTGCGGCTGGGGGTGCCGGTGCTTGTCGGAGCGCTGACGCCCACGGAGGTGGCCGCCGCCATGGACCTCGGGGCAACCGCGGTGAAGCTCTTTCCCGCCGACCGGATGGGCGGCCCGGAGTACCTACGCGCGCTCCGCGGCCCCTTCCCCGACGTGCCATTCGTGCCCGTCGGTGGGGTGGGAACCGACGCGGCACCGGGCTGGCTGGACGCCGGCGCGGTCGCCGTCGGCGTCGGCGGCCCGCTGCTGGGAGACGCCGCCAACGGCGGTGACCTCACGGCACTGCGCGAGCGGGCCCGCGCCCTGCGCGCCGCGGTGACTCCGTCCCGCAGCACCGGCGGCGCCCCGTGATCGCTGACGTGCTGACCATCGGTGAGGCGATGGCGGCGCTGTACAGCGACCACCCGCTGCGCCTCGGGGGCGAACTGCGGTTGTCGGTGGCGGGAGCGGAAACGAACGTGGCCATCGGGTTGGCCCGGCTCGGACACCGGGTGCGGTGGAGCGGGCGTGTCGGCGACGACGAGTTGGGTGCCCTGGTGCAGCGCACACTCCGTGCCGAGCAGGTCGACATCACCGACGCGGTAGTTGCCCCGGGCGAACCCACCGGGATGCTGCTCTTCGACCGCGCGCCGGGCGGTGCCACCCGGGTCCACTACCGACGGGCCGGCTCGGCCGCCTCCCGGCTCACCCCCGAGGACATCTCCCCCGCGATGGCTCACGGTGCCCGGGTCCTGCACGTCACCGGCATCACCCCGGCCCTGGGCGCGAGCCCGGCGGCGGCGATCCGGTACGCGATCGCGCAGGCCAGGGCCACCGGCACGAGCGTCTGCCTCGACGTCAACTACCGGTCCACGCTGTGGCCCGCCGAGCAGGCCACACCGGTGCTGCGCGAACTGTCGACCGGCGTGGACGTGCTCGTCGCATCCGAGGAGGAACTGCCACTCGCCGCCGAGGGCGACGGCGAGGCATCCCAGGTGACGGCGCTGCTCGCCGCCGGCGTACGCGAAGTGGTGGTCAAGCGCGGCGGGCGCGGAGCCTCGGCGTACACCCGGCAGGGACGGCACGACATCTCAGCCCGAGCCGTCGACGTGGTCAACACCGTGGGAGCGGGCGACGCCTTCACCGCCGGCTACCTCTCCGCATTGCTGGACGGGGCACCGGTGGCGCAGCGATTGGACCGAGGGGCGGCTCTCGGGGCGGCGGCGGTGGCGTCGACCGGTGACTGGGAAGGGCTACCCTCCCGGGCCGAACTGCACGGGGTGGGCCGACCGACGCAGGAGGCACTGCGATGAAGACGAGCGACGCGCTGTTGTGGAGCCCGGCGGGCTTGGAGCTGGGTGAGGGGCCGCGTTGGGTGGACGGTCGTCTGGTGCTGGTCGACATCCTCTCCGGCACCCTGCTGGAGGCCGACGGTCCGCACCCTGGCGACCTGCGTCCGACCAACAGGCTGGAGATACCGCTGGGCGCCGTCGCCCCGGTCGCCGGGCAGCCCGGCAGGTGGATCGCCGCCGCCGGGACCGGCGTGGCGCTGCTCGATCCAGGTGGAGTCCTCACCTGGCTGGGCCGTCCGGTCGGGGACGGGCCGATCCCCCGCCGCATGAACGACGGGGTGTGCGACCCGGCGGGACGGTTCTGGGCGGGCTGCATGGCCTGGGACGGTCATCCCGGCGCCGGCGCTCTCTACCGGACCGGGACGCAGGGACAGCTCGAACAGGTCCTCGACGGGCTGAGCATCCCCAACGGTCCGGCCTTCAGCACCGACGGCACGATCATGTACCTGGCTGACAGCGCACAGGGACTGGTGCTGCGGTTCCCGGTCGACCCGACCAGCGGCGACCTCGGCGACCCGGTGACGTTCGTCGTGACCCACGACGGGAGCCCGGACGGCATGACGGTCGACGTGGCCGGCAACCTGTGGGTGGCCGTGTGGGGGGCGGGCGAGGTCCGCCGTTACAGCCCGCAGGGGCGGCACGACCGCACCGTCCGGGTCCCGGCCCCGCAACCGACGGCGCCATGCCTGGGTGGCCCGGACGGCACCCGACTCTACGTCACCACCGCCCGCTATGGGCTGCCGCCGAAAACCTACGGCCACTCCGGCGGCATCTTCGTCGCGGAGGTCGACATGCCGGGCATTCCGGCGGCCGCCTACGGCGGCGTTCTGCCGGACGCGGGCTGACTCAGGCGGCGACGCCCAACACGATCCTCGCGCTGACGGCACTGTTCGCCCCCAGCGCTGCCGCCGCCCGGTGGAACTGGAACCGCGGTGTGGGGCAGGCTCACCAGAACCTGCCCCACACCGGCGCCACTCGGGCTGGACATCAGCGCCAGCTGATGTCCGATTCCTTGTAGAGGCAGTGCTTCGAGTCCGGGCCGGAGCCCAGTTCCTTCGGCTCCTTGCCCTTCTTGACGCCCTCGAATCGGGTGCAGATCTTCGTCTTCTTCTTCTTGTCGTCCAGCACCGTGATGTTGGAGAACCGGGCGGTGTCGCCCCAGTTGGAGTTGATCCCGACGATGCTCTTCACCTTCTTCGCGGTCACGTTCTGGAGCACCACGTGCCGCTGGAAGGACTGGGAGCAGTTGCCGCAGGCCCGGTAGAGCTTGCCGGCGTTCTCCACCTGGAAGTTCTTGATGGTCACCGTGCCGGAGCCGTTGTGCTGGAACACCTTGTCGCTGGCCGAGCGGGCCCCGCCGCCGTCCACCGTGTACGCGCTGCCACCGCGGAAGGTCGCCGCGTCCTCTCCGACGTCCTCCCACCAGACGTTGATCAGGGTGCAGTTGCCCTCGCAGTGCACGCCGTCACCGGCCGGGGCGCCGATGATCACGTTCTTCAGGGTGGCACCGGCGGCCAACTCGAACATCGCGTCCTGGCTCTCGCCCTGGCCGCCGTCACCGATGCCGTAGTAACGCTTCAGGCCACCGTCGAGGGTGCCGGAGACCTTGATGGTGGAGTTGACTTTCTGGCTGCCCTTGGGCGACGGCCAGGACGCCAGCTGCGCGCTCGGCGCGGCCTGGGCGGCGGCGGGCGCGGGCTGCGCCACCGTGTCGGTCGCCGACGGTGCCGCGGTCGCCGCGGGGCCGAGGCCCCCGACGAGGGTCGCGGCGAGGGCGAGAGCGCCGACGGCTGCCCATCCTCGCCGTAGACGGTTCTGTGTGGAGCGCACGGATTCCTCCTCGTGCCGGGGTGGACCGGAACGACGCGCGGGGCCGGTTGCGGCGGCCAGGACGGAGCACGCCGTTCCGTCGGGAGATATGTGACGTTCCTCCCGAGGAAAGGGCTTTCCTGGGCTTCGACGCTAGGCCTGGCGTCCACGATTGTCAATGGAGAGCAGCATCCGGCAGGAGTGGGTCCGACATCTCTGGGCACCCGGTCCACCAGAAGCCGCTGGCCAGGTCGAATCGAATCGAATCGACAAGATCGGAAATGGGCTGGCGGCGTTGACGCGGCGCCGGCACGGCGTAACCCTATATGGGCTCCTCATTGCGGTCCCAGATCTACCACGGCACCGCATACTGCAGCCTGCGCACCACCGGCACCGGAAAGAAGAGCCGGGGCAGCACCATCGCGCTCTGGATCCGACGCTACGACAGCGCCCAACAGGCCATCGACTTCCACCAAGCCCACCAACCCGCGTCCCTGACTCCCACCGGTCCGGGAGGGGTGACGCTCGACGTCGACGCGCTCGACTGGGCCTATCAGCCGCCAGCGAACGGCCAGGACGGCATACACACCCTGCGCGTCGTCGCCAGCAACCTCTACCTCTACCTCGACATCACCGGCTACTCAGACAACCCGACCCCCCTCATCGACACAGAACTGGCAGCCACCATCGCCGAGTTCCTCCAAGCCACCCTCATCACCCTGCGGAACTAATGCCACCCGGGGTCTCAGCTCGCGAGACTCGCACCGCCGCCAGCGCTTGCTCGACCGTGGGGTGACTCGTGGATTCGTGGCGAGCAATCGAGCATCATCGAAGGCGGCTCAGGGGACCAACATAGGGCGACGGCACCTCCGGCAATCAACCCGGGCCGAGTGGTGGGTGCAGTTGCGTGCCCGTTTGCTGCCGGGGGCTGTTCATCGCCATTTAGCGCACCGGCTACTCCCAGCTTGCTCCGGTGATCAGCAAGTGTCAGCGAGCCGCATAGGAGCGGGACCGACCGGCGATGCCCGGATCGCGATCCGGATCAGGTTGCCGACGGTGGGATCAGTGGCGCAGTGCAGTCCGAGGTCGGTGATGCGCCCATCGCGGGCGTTCCATTCACGCGCGCCGTCGTCGTGGCCGAGGATCGCTCCCAAGGCGTCGATCGTCGGCTTCCAGAGATTCGGCCAGGCCCGGTGGGGCCCGACAACGAAGCCGATCTGAAGCGCAACGCCGCCGTCCGGCAGCGGGTTGGCAGTCGTGATCTGGTCACGGATCTGTTCCTTGTACGCGTTAGTGCTCGCCGATGCCGTCGTCGTTGCGTCGAACACGTACATCCCGAGAGGATCATCGATCGGAATGGCCGGACAGATCGCCACCGAGGATGTCGGCGCGTGACGCTTGGTCGCCCATACCGAGACGAAGTGGCGCCCCGTCCGGCTCGTCAGCTTCGGAACCAGCGGAAACAGGTAGTTGTCCAAGTCGTGGGAGGCGTATAGCGGCGCCGTGTCCGCCAGCCCGACGTCCAGCCGCAGCGCGAGAGGGCCGGCCGTGCTCGTCACCTGCTCGGCGACGAGGGTGCAGACATCGTCGATGAAGGCTGACGATCGTGCCTGACCGGGCGAGCCGGCGGGATCCCCGCTCGCCACCGCTGGGGCGACGCTCAACACGCAGCGCCCGGCCTCGGGTCGCGCGTAGAAGGAAGGCTCAACCACGGACGGACTGCAGCGCCGGCGTGGGACAACTTCGAGCCGTGTCACGGCCGCGGCTCAGGTTCGTCGGGCAAATGCGCCTTACATCCGGCACTAACGCAGTTGGCCGCCTCGTGGGCGGTGGCTGCGCGATCTCGTGTCGACGCAGACCTCGTAAGAACCGCTGGCAGCGTCGCTACGGTTCTCGGCGCAAGCAGGCACTGACATGAGGAATCTCTCACCGATCGGGGCATACCAAATCATGAACGGCGATCCGTCAGGACTAATGACAGATGCGTCGGAAAAATGAACAAGGCCGGGTAGATGGTCGAAAACGATAGATGTAGCTTCCCCGCGAACGGCGCTCAGGTGGCGGCGGAGAAACAACCCGCCGGTGCGGAGCGCCACGAAGGGGAGGCGACGCACGGGTGCACCAACGAACGAAAATTCGACAATTCCGCTGGTCGACTGCTGGGGTGGCTTTGGTGGTCGCGGCGGCCCTGCTTCCTGCCTCGGCAGCCGCGGCGGATCCTCGTCCAGGACCCACCGGCCCGACCCCCAGCCGGCCCGGCCCCACCAGTGAGCCCGTGGCCATCAGCAGTGGGTTCGGTGAGGCCGGCATGGTCTGGCACGTCGGCGGGAACGGCACGGCGGACGGCTCACCGGTGACCATCGCCGAGTACCAGGTAGGGCTGACTGGCGCGGCGGTGGCCCGGCAGCGCTGGATGTTCGACCCGGTTGCGGGTAAGACGTTCGTGTTCTCGATACGGAACCCGGCCACGGGAAAATGTCTTGCCCGGGCCAATGACACCGTGACCTCCACCATCGTCATCACCGGCTGCGCCGCTTCGGCTCGTCAACAGTGGTCGGTGCCCTCGCAGGCCACCGACCGCGGCAACGACAGAGGGTTCCGGGTCGTCAGCGTGACCGGCGGTCGGTGCGTCGAGACCGGCGAGGCGGAGATGGACCCGGAGTTGGCGTCGGCGGTCACCCCGCCGTTGCAGCTCGGGCCGTGCGACGACAACTCCTTTCACACCTGGCAGCGGTGGCAGGTGCGCACCGGTGTGGACGGGTGCGCGGTGCGTACCCGGGAGTGGCAGGTGCTCGGCCGGATGTGCGTGGCGGCCGGTGAGAACATGCAGGGCTTCATGTCCGCGTGGCGCAACGAGAGCCTGACTGTCGGCTACCAGAAGCCGGAGGAGTGGCTGCTGAGCAACACCGCCCGCGCGTACCTGGGCATCCAGCCGATCGACGCGCAGGGCGGCAACAGCCGAGGCGGCAACGTCGAGTTTGGTTGGCAGGCCGACGGCCCGGCCCGCTACGACGGCAGCACCGCCTACAGCGCGTACTGGTTGGAGAGCGGTAACGGTCGCGAGGAGTACCACGCCGTGCCGGGCAGCTGGGACGGCGGCGTCGACAACGGCTCCCGCACCGCCGATCGGCAGATGCACACCTACCTGCTGCTGGGCACCGGCAATGCCGGTCAGTGGGACGTGCTCTACGACTACAACCCGGTCGGCACCACGACGCTGCAGCAGGGCGGCCGGCTGCGTACCGGTGAGGTCGGGATGTACATCCGCAACCTGAACCTCACCAAGCTCGCCACGCCGCTGGAGTACCGCACTCAGTTGCTCACCGCCAACGGTCAGTGGCGCCGGCCGACCGTGGCGGAGACGGCCACCGGTGTGCAGAAGGTGTGCGGTGGACCGCCGGTCTACGAGGACTTCAGCGACGGTCAGGGCAACAACCAGCCGCCGTACTGTCTGGGACTCGCTCGGACCACGAAGCGTGACGCGCCGCAGCACGTCGAGGCGTTCCACGTCACCAAGCCCGCCCCCGCTGCGGCCACGACGGCGCCCCAGCCGGCCACGACGGCTCCGGCCGCCGCCGTGCACAACGGGGTGGACCAGCAGAGGCTGGCGGCGTGTCTGCAGCGCGACGCGTCCCGCTGTCTGACGGAGGTGCCAGGGCTGCAGGCGTGCGTGGCCGCTCGCAAGGTCTGCAACCTCACGGGTCGCCCCGCCGCCACCACGCGTGCCGCAGCCCGTCCGGCCATGACGCTCGACCAGGCCCGGGCTGCCGCCGCGCGTACCGTCAAGGCCGCCCGCGTCCCGGCGGTGGCCGGGCATTTCGCGGCGGTCCCGGTCCTCGGGGCCGACACGGTCGCCGCCCGAAACCTGCCCGGGGTACGGCTGCCCGCCGACGTGCGCGCCGACGAAGCCGTACACGTCGTCACCGGCGACGGCCCGGTACGCAGCCTCGGCGCCGACCCGTCGACCACCTACACCGGCTGGCGGCTTGTCTACCAGGCCAGCACGGGCGTGCTGCTGCACGGCTGCCTCGGCGCCGGCTGCACCGCCTGAAACGAGGACGACACCGATGAGGAGAACGCAGATGCGCACCACCGCACGGCGCGGCCTGACCACGCTGGCGACGGCGCTCGCGCTGGTTGTCACCGCCCTACCGGGCGTCGCCGCCGCCGACAGCCCCTCGGCGGCCTGGACGGTGACCAGCGCGCCGCCCGCGCTCGACCCGGCCGACGCGCTACGCCCCGCGCCCAGCGCGGCGCTGGCGCCGATCGCGCCGTCGCGCGCGACCCTAGCCGCCCCGGAGGACGACCTGCGGCGGGAGTGCCAGAACCGGCCGGAGGCCGAGACCAGGTACGGGTGGGCGAAGGACCGCTTCCTGCGCTGCTGGCGGGGCAACCGCAAGGTTGAACTGAAGAAGAACGACAGCCCGATCCCGGGCGGCGGCACCAAGCTCGCCGAGGTCGACTTCGACTACACCCTGCTCGGTGTCGCGCGCAACGGCAGCCGGCAGGTCGACTTCACCTTCACCTTCGACAAGTTCGAGCCGAGTGGCGGCCAGGAACGCAACATCTCCGACCTGCGTGTGGAGATCACCGGCTGCACTACCCAGATCGTCTGCGCCCCCAACCCCAGCGCCGCGACCCGCACCATCACCCAATGGGAACTGATGGACGACCGGAGTTTCGGCGCCACCTGGACCACTCCCGACAACACCGGCGAAGGCCTACTCAAGACGATCTCCGCCCCGGTCGGGCTGAACATGTCGATCGTCACCACCGGGCGCCCCGACGTGCGACCGTGGTCCGAGACCGGCATGGCCAGCGGCGCCACCGTGCGATTCGACTCCGCCGGCGCGAAGGCGGGCAAGCACCACGGCACGGTCTTCTCCGACGTGATACCCACCTTCAACCTCCGGGCGCTCGCCGCGCGCGATGGCCGCAGCGGTGAAGTCATGTACACCGTCCGCCACATCGAGGACGCTCTGCTGCGCCCGATCCGCACCTTCCCATCGTTTCCGTTCAAGAGCCCGCCTGGCCGATACCGAGCGGACGCGGGCTTGGACCAGCGGCCCCTGCACCGCCTATTCGACGACGCGATAACGGACAAGAACCGGGCCGCCGCGGGGAAGGTCTGCAACGACGTGTGGGGCGACCGGGCACGCGACCCCAACCTGGACTGCGACGAGTACCCCTTCGCCAGCACCCAGGAGGGCGCCTGGACGGCGACGAATCAGGCAACCCAGCCGTGGCACGGCTCAGCCCGGCTGATTCCCTCCGACGACAACCAAACCGCCGGCCGCGCGTATCTGAGTACCGCCTTCTATCAGGCCAACCGCCTGCTCGACTGGGACGCCTTCTACGTCCAGCCCTGACCGCATGATCGCGGGGGTGACGCCACACTGGTTAGGGCGTCACCCCCGTCAGCAAGGAGGACACCTCTCATGGCCCGCACGCTGGCCCAGCACGTCGGGATCGTTCAACCGGACTACCGCATGTTCGAGATCCGTGACCGGGAATGGGACCCGACCATCGACATCCCAGAGGCAATCGTGCAGTCGCACCGACAGGTCGCCGGCAGCTCAGGACGGGTCATCGTCGTCACGACCGCCGACTGGCTGGCCCCCTGCCACCTGACGATCGACGTGCACGACGAGCAGCCACCTCCGCCCGGAGAGGGCTGGCACGGCCGGGTGGTGCTGCCGCTGCACACCCAGGAGGGCGTCGTCTCGGTCAACCAGGGGACCCTCGGTGACGCCACCGGCCTCGAGGAGATCAGTCTCGGTGCTGGCCCCGGCGAGTACGGCTTCGCCGTGCACCATCGGGGCCGAGAAGAGGCGCGCCGACGCGCCGACGCGATTCGGGAAGCAGCCGAGGACACCGACGACGAAGAGGACACCATCGCCGCGGTCAAGGCACTGGCCGGCATCGAGCGCTATCTCATCCAGGTATGGCCGGTGCGCCATGCGTGACGGCGGCCCAGGTCTCCGCCACGACGGCAGTGCCCTCACGTGGGTCGAGGTCCATGGGCGTCGCCACCGGGCACGGCGCCGGGCGCAAGACATCCGGGGTCAACACCTGGGACACCGACGTCTCCGACGAGCAGGTAGCCCGCGCTGGCATAGAACGCCACCTCATCCAATCCTGGCCCGTGACATCTGCCCACCGAACCGACATGGCTTCCATGACGACGCAGCAAAGTAGGGACGACCGGCGACATGACATCGGACAGGCAAGAGCCAGCAGCAGATCGCGGCACCCATCGGATCGCGATCGTACGACCGCTACTCCTTGCCGCTGCGGTCACCCTGGCCGCGGTCCACGCGCTCGGCATACTCGTCGGCGACCCGCTCCTGCGTTACGCGGAGATCCTGGCCCTGCTGCCGCTCCTGGCGTACGGCCTACTCGGCGCGCTGCCGGCGCCCCGCGTCGCCCTCCTGGCCGCGTCCACCGTGCTCGTGGTGGACGCCGTGCGCACCGTGCCCGCAGTCCCAACAGGCAGCTACGGATGGCAGGTCTCCGGTCTCGAGCAGCCCGACCTTCAGGCGAGTTTCGTGACTGGCCTCAGCCTGACCTGGGCGCCGCTGCTCTTCGTCCTCCTCCTGGTCCTGCCCGCCCGGAAAGGCAGCGGCCTGCGGCGCCACGTCTTGGCCGTCGCAGCGCTGCCCGCCACTCTCGTCACCGGGTACGCGGCCGTCCGACTCGGCGACATGTTCCTCGGCACCCGCGACGCGCAGCGCGCCAGCGCGGGCTTCGGCTACGACGCGATCAAAACCCTGAGCGCCGCGGCCCTGGCCACGCTCACGCCCCTGGCACTCGCCCTAGCCGCCATCGGCCTCGCCGCAATGCTCGCCCGGCAGGGCCGGCGACTCGCCGCCGCAGGCGCCATGCTGCTCGCACTGGCAGCCCTGCCACACCTCGACGACGCACTCGATGCCGTCCCTACGCCGGTGTACGCCGGCGACCGCACCGCCCTGTTCGCCTGGGACGCCATCACCCCGTCGCTTACCCTGCCAGCCCCGGTCCCGGCATTGACCGCCGTCCTGGAGCTGTCGGCCTACATTCTGCTGGCGATCGGTCTGACCCACAGCAGGGCCGTCCCACGCTGAGAGAGCGCCCCCTCGCCAGCCCGACCCGGCTCACCGCCGCCCGCCCCCAGCCTCGCGGGCTGTCCCGAAGACTGCGGAGTCTCACCCGGCGGCCTTCACGATGTCGACGTCTGACTGCAGGTGACCAGGCAACGCGGGCCGACCCAACGAACGAAGACCGCGCCCTCGATGGCACCCCTACCGCGGGTGGACGGCGCCGGGTTTGTCACCACCACCTGGATGGTAGACCGCGGACTAGCCTTTGCTGTCCCGCTGAAGTCGAGACGTGATCCGACCGAGCACCGGCTGCTCGGACGGATCCTGCTCGAAGGCAGCCGGGACGGCCGGTGCCGTGAGCGACAGGGGCAGTCCACGGTCGCGGATTTCACCGATGACCTCGCGGGCCAGCTCGTCCGCAGCCGCGATGCCGTCGGCGGCGCCCCAGTACTCCGTATGCTTCGCATCCTCAGGGTAGGCGACGACCGGTACGGGTCGTCCGAAGGCGACCCGGCCGAGCCATGCCAGCGGGGTGGCCAGCAGGCATGCCAGCCAGTTGAGCCCGTACCAGAGGAGGCCGGGCAGCATCGCTATGACGGCGAGCAGTGCCAGTAGGCCGGTGATCGGGTCGGACAGCCCGTCGGCTACCCACCACAGTTTCCGCACCCATCGAGGCATGCGTGGCTGCCAGGCCAGTCGGCGCCGGCCTACCCGCCAGGTTCTGCCGTCGTGGCTCGTCACGTTCTGCACGGCTCCGCCTTACAGGGTCTTGAGGGCGTCGAAGTCGCCCCGCATCATGTTGCGGAAAGTCACGATGTTGGCTACCAGCATCTCGATTCCCTCCTTGAACGCCATCGTCTGCTTGGCCAGCAAGTCGTAGGCATCAACGATCAACTGCCACACGGTGGAGACGATCTGCCACAGGTTCCACAAGAACTTCTTCCAGTCGGTCGTCGTGGTGAATACCTTCATGGCCTTCTTCAACCGGGTGGAGTAGAAGTTCAAGGCGAACAGCAGGGCGTTGACCGTGTACTCGTACTCGGTAGCCAGCAGCTCGTACAACTGCTGCCCGGCGTCACACGCCTGAGCCACCGCCTCGAAGGCCGGTTTCCACCGCTTGCGGATGTGGTAGTCGAAGGCCCCCGACGCGCCCTCCGTACCGCACAGCTCACTGTTCCAATGCGTCGACAGCACATCCATGCCGCGGTCAATGTCCGCGGCGACCGCGAGGAGCCCATGTTCCATCTCGCCCCACGCGGCACCGACCCGGCGGACCGCTCCCGAGTCGCCCAGCGTCACCGGGATCAGCTTCTCCAACAGGTCGAAGCCAGTCAGCCGCGCCACCCAGTCGTTCACGGTGCCGAACAGCTGGTAGACGGCGTCCTTGACTTGGCCGACCTCCGACTTGAACGGCGGCGCCGGCAACGCCACGCTAGCGCCTTGGGAGAAGGCGTCGCACGCGGCCACGTCCACCTCCCGGTAGCCGGCGGGCATCGACCAGGCGCGGCCGGCGGTCCACAGCTGTTCGGCCGACGAGACGTCCGCCGCGTCGTAAGCCTTGGCCGCGTTGCGCAGGTCATAGGCCGTCAGCCACAAACCCTGCTTCGCGGAGCCGCACGCATCCAGCATGCTGTCCGCCAGCCGTTCCATCCCCCACCGGGCCGGGTAGAGCGTGCCGTCCAGACCGTCGAAGTCGAGGCAGTGCTGACGGCAGTACTGCTCAAGCGAGACCAAGGCGTCATCCTTGTTCGCCTCCAACTGCCCGGCGTAGCCGTACAGGTACCGAGTCTCCACCTGCAACGTCACCGCTGACCCCCGTCACGCTCCCGGCCAACGGCCACACCTGCCACTGCCTCGTCCAGCGACGCGCCCTGTTCCAACAGGCGGCACGCCTGGCGCGTCATCTCCATACGGTCGTCCAACCAGACATGCACCGCCCTCGCCGCCGCATCGTCCACCCGCCCGGCCAGCACATCGAGCCAGTCCAACTCTCCCCGAGCAACACGATCACGCACCGCCGCGTACTGAGCAGGAGCACCCTCCGGCACACCGTCGGCCTGGTCTTCAGGCTCCTCCGCCCCGATCACGTCCATCTCCGCGTGCACACGCTGCCGCCAGTCCACCGACTGCTGACGCATGTGCGCGGCCAAGTCCAGCAGGCGCCGACGCGTACCGGTCAACTCCTCGAAAAGATCACCCACCGTCGCATGATGACACCCGGGCGTACATCAAGCCGCCCCGCTAAGGGACGTCTCGTAAATCAGGGGACTGTAAGACGAACGGCCCTGTCTCACATTCGGTGGTGACGGAGGGTGGCGGTTGTCGTTCTTCCTATGTGGAGGATGTCAGGAGGCTCGTACAGACGGTGTTCTCGGGGCTGTCCCCGCTGATCATCGAGGACGTGGCCGACGAGGGTGAGCGGATCGTGGTGCGGGCCCGGACGCAGCAGGACACCGCGGTCTGCTCGAGGTGCGGGGCCTCGTCGGGACGGGTCCACGGCTATCACCGGCGAACGGTGGCCGACGTTCCGGTCGACGGGCGGCGGGTGGTCGTCCGTGTGCGGGTGCGGCGTCTGGTGTGCCTCACGCGGGGCTGCCGCCACACCTTCCGCGAGCAGGTTCCCGGGGTGCTGGAGCGATACCAGCGCCGCACGGCCCGTCTGAACAGGCAGATCAAAGCGGCGGTCAAGGAGTTAGCGGGCCGGGCGGGGTCACGTCTGCTGGCGATACTGGCCATGGGCCTGTCCCGTCACACGGCCCTGCGCGCCCTGCTGCGCATCCCGTTGCCCACCGGGCGGACGCCTCGTGTGATCGGTGTTGACGACTTCGCCCTGCGATGGCGGCACCGCTACGCCACCGTGGTGATCGACGCCGAGACACACGAGCGGATCGAGGTACTGCCCGACCGCACCGCCGACACCCTGCAAGCGTGGCTGCGCGCACATCCCGGCGTCGAGGTCGTGTGCCGCGACGGCTCGGCCAAGTTTCTGGTCGACTACTCCGCGGTGGTCTTCGGCACGCTCGCGGATTTCCTCGGCGCGTTCTCCCTCAGCCGCGAGCGCACCGACGACGAGCGACACGCAGGACGACTGATCGGCACGGCCAGAGCCGACGGATGCCCGGCCGCCGCGGTCGGGTGACCCGATCGCCCCCCACCCGCTGATCGCCTGCGCCCGCACCCTTGCGTCCGGACCGGTGGACGGGTATACATTCACCAACCTTAATAGTTAGGTTTGTTAAGAGTTGGAGGTGGGCGCGTTGCGCACACGGACGTACCAGTGGCTCGGCAGCGCCGTCGTGGGCCTGCTGGCCGCGGCGACGGCGCTGGTCGCGGCCCCCGCCGCGCACTCCGCCGCCGTCGACGACGAGGCGTGCCGGCCCGACGGGCTGTACCGCACCCCGGGCGTGGCGGCGCCGTACTGCACCGTCTACGACACCGAGGGCCGGGAGAAGCTGGGCAACGGCCACTCCCGGCGGGTCATCGGCTACTTCACCAGCTGGCGCACCGGCCGCAACGGCGCACCGGCCTACCTGGCCCACCAGATCCCGTGGGACAAGGTCACCCACGTCAACTACGCGTTCGCCCACGTCGACGCCGCCAACCGGATCTCCGTCGGCGACCCGAAGGCGGCGAACAACCCGGCCACCAACATGACCTGGCCGGGTGTCGCCGGCGCCGAGATGGACCCGCAGTACGCCTACACCGGACACTTCAACCTGCTCAACAAGTACAAGAAGCGGCACCCGAACGTCCGTACGCTGATCAGCGTCGGCGGATGGGCCGAGACCGGCGGCTACTTCGACGCCGATGGCAAGCGGGTCGACGCCGGCGGCTTCTACCGAATGACCACCACCGGCAGCAACACGGTCAACACCGCCGGCATCACCACCTTCGCCGACTCCGTGGTCACCTTCCTGCGCACCTACGGCCTCGACGGCGTGGACATCGACTACGAGTACCCCACCTCGAACAACAAGGCCGGCAACCCGCTGGACTTCGCCCAGGCCGACGCCAAACGCGCCGGACTCAACGCCTCCTACCAGGTGTTGATGCGCACGCTGCGGGAGAAGCTCGACGCCGCCGGCGCCACCGACGGCAAGCACTACCTGCTCACCGTGGCCGCTCCCGCCTCCGGCTGGCTGCTGCGCGGGATGGAGTCGCACCAGGCGTTGCAGTACCTCGACTACGTCAACATCATGTCGTACGACCTGCACGGCTCCTGGAACCACTTCGTCGGCCCCAACGCCGCGCTGTACGACAACGGCGACGACGCCGAACTGGCCGCCGGCGGGGTGTACGGGGCGTACGGCAACATCGGCTACCTCAACACCGACTGGGCGTACCACTACTTCCGCGGCGCGATGCCCAGCGGGCGGATCAACATCGGCGTGCCCTACTACACCCGCGGCTGGCAGGGGGTCACCGGCGGCACCAACGGACTGTGGGGCCGCGCCGCCCTGCCGGACCAGACCAAGTGCCCGCCCGGCACCGGCGCCTCGATCGGCTCCACCACCCCGTGCGGCAACGGCGCCGTCGGCATCGACAACCTGTGGCACGACCTGGACGACACCGGCCGGGAGGTGCCGGCGGGCGCGAACCCGATGTGGCACGCCAAGAACCTGGAGCGGGGCATCACCGGCGACTACCTGTCCGCGTACGGGCTGACCCCGGCCACCGACCCGGCCGACCGGATCGCCGGCAGCTACGCCCGAAACTACTCCTCCGCGCTGGTCGCGCCGTGGCTGTGGAACGCGCAGAAGAACGTCTTCCTGTCCACCGAGGACGAACAGTCCCTCGGCGCGAAGGCCGACTACGTGGTGGACAAGGGCATCGGCGGGGTGATGATCTGGGAACTCGCCGGTGACTACGACTACGACTCCGCCAAGGGCCAGTACGGCATCGGCGACACCCTGACCAGCCTGCTGCACGACAAGTTCACCGGCGCCCCCGCGTACGGGGCACGACGCGCCAGCACCACGCTGCCCACCCGGACGATCGCCGTCACCGCGACGATGGGCGGCTTCGCCCTCGGCGACAGCAACTACCCGATCAACCCGGAGCTGCGGCTGACCAACAACAGCGGCAGCCCCATCCCGGCCGGGGCCCAGCTGGAATTCGACTACCCGACCACCACGCCGACACTGACCCAGCAGTCCGGCTGGGCGCTGACCACGGTCTCCACCGGACACACCGGCGGCAACGCGGGCGGGCTCAAGGGCGTGCACCACCGGGTACGGCTCACCGTGCCGGCCGCCATCGCCCCGGGGGCGTCCGCCGAGGTGACGCTGAACTACCAGCTGCCGATCGCCGGCCCGGCCAACTTCACCCTCGCCTTCGGCGGCCAGACGTACGCGCTGGCCAGCGACTTCGGCCGGGGCGGCGTGGCGGTGACGCCGAGCCCGAGCAGCTCCGGCTCACCGGGCGGCGGCGCCTGCACCGCGCCCGCCTGGGCCGCCGGCACCGCCTACTCCGGCGGCGCGCGGGTCTCGTACGCCGGGCATACCTGGAGCGCGAAGTGGTGGACGCAGGGTGAGACGCCCGGCAGCGCCGCCGTCTGGGCCGACGAGGGCGCCTGCGCCGCGCCGTCGCCGACCGTCTCCCCCACCGGCTCACCGACCGTCTCCCCCACGGTCAGCCCGTCGCCGACCGGTGGGGCGTGCACCGCGCCGGCCTGGTCGGCGGCGACCGCGTACTCCGGCGGGGCGGTGGTCTCCCACGACGGTCACCGGTGGACGTCGCGCTGGTGGACCCAGGGCGACGTGCCAGGGGCGAACAGCCAGAACGTCTGGACCGACAACGGATCCTGCTGACCGACCCGGGGCGGGTCGCGGGAACACCCGCGACCCGCCCCGATCCCTGTCCCGCCGCCGTGCGGACGCCCGGTGCGCCTGCGGGCAGGTGGGGGCGCGCGGTGGCGCCGAGATGGGCCGATCTGCCCTGGTGTGCCGGTGACGACCGGCGGACGCTCAAGGAGGGAGCAGGGCTCCTTCGCCCACGTCGCAGCGACGATCGGAGGGCAGAGACCATGTCCACGGTGACCACGACGAGACCCACCACCGCCGGCCGGGCGGGCGGCGGTGTGCTCCGCGACGAGACGACCGCGCCCGCGCCCCGCCGCCGCCCGCCGGACCCGTCCACCGCCGCCGTCGGCGGGACGGTGTGGCAGGTGCAGGTCCGCACCCGACTCGACGATCTCCAGCGGCAACTGCGGGCCCTGGAGTCGCACGACGCGGCGAACGCCGACCGGGCCGCCGAGCTGCGGCAGCAACTCGCCGGGGTGGAGTCGGTCCTCGGCCGCGGCGGCGTTCTGGAGTGGCTGCGCGGCGGCAGCGTCGAGTACGCCTGGCGGACCGTGCACGCGGTGGAGCGCGGCATGGTGGACCTGCGCACGCCGCAGGAGCTGACCGGGCTGCTACCGGCCTACCAGGCCTCGGCCGCGCAGTTCCTCAAGGCGGACCACCCGGCGCGAACCGCGTTCGACGCCACCGCCGACCGCGCCGACCCGGCGCTGCTGCGGGCGAAGGTGCAGACGCTGCTGCTCTGCTACCACCGGGCCTCGGACGAGTTCCACGAGTCGGTGCGGCACCTGCGCAACCGGATGCTGGGTCTGTCGCTGGTCGCGCTGGCCGTCGAGACGCTGATGGTGCTGGCGCAGTGGCGCAGCCCCGACGTCCGGCTGATCGAGGCGCCGGCCGACGCCGCGGGGGTGCCGGCGTGGCGGCTGCTGCTGTTCGTGCTGGCCGCCGGGGCGCTGGGCGCGTTCGTCAGCGCCCTGCCCACGATGATCACGTCGAGGTCCGGCGGGGTGCCGTACAAGCTGCCGTTGCAGCAGGGACTGCTGAAGCTGGCGGTCGGCCCGCTGGTCGCGGTCGTCGGGATCATGCTGGTGATCGGCGGTCTGGTGGAGACGACGGTGGGCAGCACGGGCGCGCTGCTGGCCCTGGCCGTCGTCTTCGGCGCCGGGCAGCAGGCGGTCACCGGATACGCCGACCGCAAGGCCGCGACCCTGCTGAGCCCGGTCACCCCGAAGGACTGACCGGCGCCGGGTCGCCCCGGACGATCGGGGCGGGGCCGCCACGAACCGACCGGGCCGGAACCCCGTCCCCGACCGGAGGTCACGGCATGACGAGGCCGCCGTCGACGGGGATGGTCGCCCCGGTCACGTACGACGAGGCGTCGCTGGCCAGCCAGACGAGCGTGGCGGCGAGTTCCTCGTGCTCGCCGAGACGCCCCGCCGGGGCCATCGCCTTGACCATCTCGAAGGTGCCCGGCTGGAGCTGGTCGCTCATCTCGGAGGCGAAGAAGCCGGGGGCGATGCAGTTGACCCGGATGCCCTTGCGCCCGGTCCACTGGGCGGCCAGGTCCCGGGTCAGGCCGATGACGCCGGCCTTGCTGGAGGCGTACGCGGCCTGCGGGATGCCGCCGGGGCGCAGGCCGATGACGCTGGAGATGTTGACGATGGCGCCGCCGCCGGTGGCCGCCCGGGCGAACGCCTGGGCCATCCAGTAGCTGCCCATCAGGTTGACGTCGACGACGGCGCGGAACTGCTCCGGGGTCTCCCGGGTGGCGGGGACGGCCGTGCCGACTCCGGCGTTGTTGACCAGCACGTCCACCCGCCCGAAGTGCTCGATCGCGGTCGCCACCAGCGCCTCGCAGTCCTCGGGCCGGCTCACGTCGGTGGCCCGGGCGGCGTACCGGCGGCCGGCGGCCTCGACCAGCGCACCGGTCTCCGGCAGCCGCTCCACACGGCGGGCGCCGAGCACGACGTCGGCGCCGGCCTCGGCGAGCGCGCGGGCGAACGACACCCCGAGGCCGGAGGAGGCGCCGGTCACCACGGCGACCTTCCCGTCGAGGCGGAACCGGTCCATCACGCTCACCCTGGTGCTCCTCACGGTCTTCACTGCTCTGGACGTCATACCGACCAGCCGGTATGTTCAGCGTCCGGCGACGGTAGCGAGCCGCCGACACGCGCGTCAATGGGGAGACAGCCATGGACTTCGAACCGACCGCCCGAGCCGCCGAGCACCTGAAGCGGCTCCAGGAGTTCATGGACGAGCACGTCTACCCGGCCGAGGCGGTCTACGCCGCGCAGCGCGCCGAACTCGCGGCGGCCGGCAACCGCCACCACCTGCCTGCCGTGGTCGAGGACCTCAAGGCCGAGGCCCGCCGCCGTGGGCTGTGGAACCTCTTCCTGCCCGACGTCTCCGGCCTGACCAACGTGGAGTACGCCCCCCTCGCCGAGCTGATGGGCCGCTCCATCGACCTCGCCCCCGAGGCCACCAACTGCGCGGCGCCGGACACCGGCAACATGGAGATCCTGCACATGTTCGGCACCGCCGAGCACAAGGAACGCTGGCTGCGTCCGCTGCTCGACGGCGAGATCCGCTCCGCCTTCGCGATGACCGAGCCGGACGTGGCCTCCAGCGACGCCACCAACATCTCGACCCGCATCGAGCGCGACGGCGACTCGTACGTGATCAACGGCCGCAAGTGGTGGACCACCGGCATCGCCGACCCCCGCTGCCGGATCATGATCGTGATGGGCAAGACCGACCCGTCGGCCGACACCCACCGGCAGCAGTCGATGATCCTGGTGCCGGTGGACACCCCCGGCGTCGAGGTGGTCCGCTCGCTGCCCGTCTTCGGCTACCACGACCAGCACGGCCACGGCGAGGTGGTCTTCACCGACGTGCGGGTACCCGCGTCGCACCTGCTCGGCGAGGAGGGCGGCGGCTTCGCCCTCGCCCAGGCCCGGCTCGGCCCCGGCCGCATCCACCACTGCATGCGCGCCATCGGCCTGGCCGAACGCGCGCTGAGCCTGCTCGTACGGCGCGCCACCAGCCGGGTCGCCTTCGGGCAGGAACTCGCCCGCCAGGGCGTGGTCCAGCAGCAGATCGCCGAGTCGCGGATGGCCATCGAGCAGGCCCGGCTGCTCACCCTCAAGGCCGCCTGGATGATCGACCGGTACGGCGCGAAGAACGCCCGCACCGAGATCGCCGCCATCAAGGTCATCGCTCCCCGGGTGGCCCTGGAGGTCGTCGACCGGGCGATCCAGGTGCACGGCGGCGCCGGCGTCTCCGACGACTTCCCGCTCGCCGCGATGTACGCCGGGGCCCGTACCCTGCGCATCGCCGACGGGCCGGACGAGGTGCACGTGCGCGACGTGGCCCGGCGCGAGATCCGCCGGCACCTGGAGTCGCGGTGACCGCAGCACCCACCGAGCCGATCAGCCGGCGGCGCGCGCCGCGCGGGTCGGCCCGGCGCAACATCGTCGCGGCGGCCACCGAGCTGTTCGCCCGGCGTGGCTACGAGGCGACCAGCGTCCAGGAGATCGTCGCGGCGGCGGCGGTCACCAAGGGCGCCCTCTACCACTGGTTCGGCTCGAAGTCGGAGCTGCTCACCAGCATCTACCGGGAGCTGCTCGCGGAGCAGACCGCGCGGCTGCGCGAGATCGCCGACGGCCCCGGGCCGGTCGCGGAACGGCTGCGCGCCGCCGCCGCCGACGTCGTCGCGCACACCGCCGCGCACGTCGACGAGCTGACCGTCTGGGCCCGTTCGGCGCACCTGATCGACGGGGAGCACGCCGACGCCACCCGCCGGGAGCGCCGCCGCTACCACGACCTGTTCCGCGACCTGGTCCTGGAAGGGCAGAGCGCCGGCGTGGTCCGCACCGACGTCTCCGCCACGGTGATCACCCACACCTTCCTCAGCGCCCTGGGCAACACGCACACCTGGTTCCACCCGGACGGGCCGTTGACCTTCACCGAGGTCGGCCACCAGCTCGTCGCGCTCTTCGTCGGCGGCCTGCGGCCACCCGAGCCGTCCGCCTCCCCCACGCCCGCCGACGACCGGTCCGAGCCGCGCGCATGAGCGGGGAGCCGGCCACCGACCCGGTCCGGCCCGAGCTGGCCGAGGCCCTGCGCCGGCAGGCCGGGTTGCGCGACGACGCCCGCGCCGAGGCGACGGCGAAGCGGCACGCGGCGGGCCGGCGCACCGTACGGGAGAACCTCGCGGACCTCGTCGACGACGGCACCTGGCTGGAGTACGGCGGCCTGGCGGTGGCCGCCCAGCGGTCCCGCCGGCCGCTCGCGGACCTCGCCCAGACGACTCCCGCCGACGGCGTCGTCGTCGGCGTGGGCCGGGTGGCCGGCCGGCGCGTCGGCGCGGTGGCGTACGACTACACCGTCCTCGCCGGCACCCAGGGCGTCACCGGGCACCGCAAGACCGACCGGCTGCTCGACGTCGCCGCGCGCGAAGGACTGCCGGTCGTCGTCTTCGCCGAGGGCGGCGGCGGCCGGCCCAGCGACACCGACCACCCCACCGTGGCGGGCCTGGAGCTGACCACCTTCGCGTCGCTGGCCCGGCTGCCGTCGCTGCGGATCGGGATCGCGGCCGGCTGGTGCTTCGCCGGCAACGCGGCGCTGCTGGGCATGTGCGACGTCACCGTCGGGGTCGCGGGCGCCAGCATCGGCATGGGCGGACCGGCCATGGTGGAGGCGGCCGGGCTCGGCGTCGTCGCCCCGCAGGACATCGGACCGCTCGACGTGCACCTGGCCAGCGGCGCCGTCGACCTGCCCGCGGCCGACGACGCCGACGCGGTGCGGCTGGCCCGCACCGTGCTCGGCCTGGCCGACGGCGAACCCACCGAGGAGCGGCACGCCGACCAGCGGCGGTTGCGCGACGTGCTGCCGGAGAGCCGGCGTCGCGCCTACGACGTGCGCGCCGTGCTGCGGCTGCTGTTCGACCTCGACTCCGTGCTGGAGCTGCGGGAGCGGCACGGCCGGTCCCTGGTGACCGCCCTGGCCCGGCTCGGCGGGCGTCCGGTGGGCGTGATCGCCAACAATCCGCTGCACCGGGCCGGGGCCATCGACGCCACCGCCGCCGGCAAGGCCACCCGGTTCCTGCGGCTGTGCGAGCGGATGGACCTGGCCGTGGTCAGCCTCTGCGACACCCCGGGCATCATGGTCGGCCCGGACGCCGAGCGCACCGGGCTGGTCCGGGCGGTGGGCGACCTGTTCGCCGCCGGCGCGTCGCTGCGCACCCCGCTGGCGACCGTGGTGCTGCGCAAGGCGTACGGGCTCGGCGCGATGGCGATGGCCGGGGGCAGCTTCCACTCCACCCGCCTCACCCTCGCCTGGCCGACCGGCGAGGTGGGCGCGATGGGCCTGGAGGGCGCGGTGCGCCTGGCGCACCGTCGGGAACTGGCCGCCATCGCCGACGACGCCGCGCGCGAACGCCGCCACGACGAGCTGGTCGCGCTCGCCTACGAACGCGGGCGGGCGTTGTCGGCGGCGGCGAGCTTCGAACTCGACGACGTCGTCGACCCGGCGCAGACCCGGGACCGGCTGCTCGCCGCGCTCTTCTGACGCGCCGACCTCGCGCGACCGCAGTTTCCGTCCCCGCCCACCGCGACCTGCCCGCTTTCGCATTGCAGTTGCATCGTGAAACCGGGTACGGTGGTCGCGTTGCACTCGTATTGCCAAGGGACGGGGCCGCTGATGCGTGTGATCGGGTTGTCCGAGACGACCGCCGACATGGTCGACCTGGTGGGCGGCAAGGCGGCCGGCCTGGGTGAGCTGATCCGCCGGGGCGAGGCCGTGCCGCCCGGCTTCTGCGTGACCACCCACGCGTACCGCGAGGGCGTCGTCCCGCAGGCGGAGATCGTCGAGGCGTACCGGAAGCTGGGCGGCGGGCCGGTGGCCGTCCGCTCCAGCGCGACCGCCGAGGACCTCCCGGAGGCCAGCTTCGCCGGGCAGCAGGACACCGTCCTCGACGTCACCGGCGTCGCCGACCTGATCGCCGCGATCGCCCGCTGCTGGGAGTCGCTGCACAGCGAGCGCGCCCGGACCTACCGCGAGGCCCACGCCGTCGACGAGGCGACCGTGTGGATGGCCGTCGTCGTGCAGCGGATGATCGATCCCGAGGTCGCGGGGGTGCTGTTCACCGCCGACCCGCTGACCGGCAGCCGTACCGACATGCTGGTCGACGCCGCACCGGGCCTGGGCACCGCGGTCGTCGACGGCGCCACCGCCGTGGACCACTACCGTCTCGACGGCGCGCAGCACCCGGGGACGGGCTGCCTCACGCCGGCGCGGTTGGCCCAGCTGCGGGCCGTCGGCCAGCGGTTGCAGGAGCACTTCGGCCGCCCGCAGGACGTGGAGTGGGCGATCGACCGCGACGGCACGATCTGGTTGCTCCAGTCGCGCCCGATCACCACCCTGTTCCCCCTCCCCCCGGCGACCGACAAGCCACTGCCCCGCGTGTACCTGGAGTTCGGGCACGTGCAGGGCATGCTGCGGCCGGTCACCCCGATGGGCATGTCCACCCTCCGGACCCTGATCGCGGCGATGCTCGCCTCCCTCGGCGTACGCGGGGTGGACGTCGTCGACATCGGCGGGCGCCTCTACGGCGACCTGAGCGACCTGGCACGGGACCGCTCCGCCCGCAAGCGACTGGTGCAGCTCATGGCGGTGGACTTCGGCCCCCGCGCCCAGGCGGTGATGGCACACGTCCTCGCCGATCCACGGTTCGCCCCGGGACAGGGCGGGACGCGACGCGCCGGCGGGGCGCACGGGGTGGCCCTGCGGACCGCCGTCCGGGCGGTGGTGGGCATCATCCGGGCGCTGGCCCGCCCCGACGCGGCGCGGCTGCGGATGACGCGCGCCATCGAACGGATGCGGTTGGCCTCCGCCGCACCCGAGGGGCCGCTCACCACGGCCGAGCGGCTGCGGCTCGTGCAGGACACCGACCCCTCGGAGAGCCCGGACGAGATCATCTGGCCCATCGTGGCCGGCATGCTGGCCTCCGCCCTGCCGGGTCGGCTGCTCGACGGCGTCGCCGCAACCGACGAGATCCACACCGTCCTGGGCGGGATGCCGCACAACGTGACCATCGAGATGGACCTGGCGCTGTGGCGACTCGCCGAACGCGCCGGCGCGCACCGCCGGCTGCTGCGCGACACCCCACCGGCCGAGCTGGCCCAGCGGTACCTCGGCGGGACGCTGCCGGACATCGGGCTGGGCGGGTTCCTGCAGACGTACGGCCACCGGGGCGTGGCCGAGGTCGACCTCGGGGTGCCCCGCTGGGACGAGGATCCCGCGCCGGTCTTCGCCATGATCGCCAACTACCTGCGGGTCACCGACCCGGACCAGGCGCCGGACCGGCGGTTCGCCCGCGCCGCCGCCACGGCCGAGGCCACCCTGCGGGAACTCGCCCCGCGCGCCCGGCGCCGCCGGCCGGTGCGCGGCCGGATCGCCGTGTTCCTGCTGCGCCGCGCGCGGTCGCTGGCCGGGCTGCGGGAGGCGGGCAAGTTCGCCGGGCTGCACCAACTGCGGGCGGTACGGCGGCAGTTGCTGCTCATCGGCGCCGACCTGGCCGCCGCCGGCCTGCTGGAGCAGCCCGACGACATCATGTTCCTGACCCTCGACGAGGTCGGGTCCGCCGTGCACGGGGGCGCCGATCACCGGGACACCGTCATCGCCCGCGCGGCGACGCACCGGGCGGAGTCGCGCCGCCGGCACGTGCCGGTCGCGCTGCTCTCCGACGGCACGGACGTCGAAGCCGTCCTGCCGGCGACCGTCGCCGCCGACGGGGCGCTCACCGGCGTGGGCGCCTCGGCCGGTCGGGTGACCGGCCCGGCCCGGGTGGTCCACGACCCGGGCACCGCCCACATCGAGCCCGGCGACATCCTCGTCGCCGCGACCACGGACCCCGGCTGGACCCCGCTGTTCCTCACCGCCGGGGCGCTGGTGACCGAGACCGGCGCGATCATGGCGCACGGCCCGACCGTGGCCCGCGAGTACGGCATCCCCGCGGTCATCTGCGTCCCGGACGCCACCCGGAAGATCTCCACGGGTCAGCTCGTCACCGTGGACGGCGCGGCCGGCACCGTCACGCCGCACTGACCAGCGGGCCTCCGGACGGCCCCGGCGCTGGTCGAACGGCCACGCTCAGTCGCGCGAGGTGAGCGGGCGGGCGGCCAGCAGCAGCAGCGCGGCGGCCGTCCAGGAGGCCAGCACGGCCAGGTGCGTCCAGGCGAACCCGGCGCCGTCCAGCCCGGGTCGGGTCGCCGCCAGCAGCGCCGCGCTCAGGTGCCGCAGCGGGAACAGGTCGCCGACGGTGGCCAGCCAGCCGGGCAGCGCGGCGTCACCCACCGGGAAGACGTCGGAGACGAAGCTGAGCGGCAGCAGCGTGCCGAGGGTGATCGCGGTGACGGACCGGGCCGTGCGCAGGGCCGCCACCAGCGCCAGGCCGAGCGCGGCGAAGCAGAGCGCCCCGAGCAGCAGCGCGAGCGCCGCCGCCGGCAGCCGGCCGGCGTCCAGGCGTACGTCGAGCAGGGCCACCGCGACCACGCCGAGCAGGACCGCCGTCGTCACCGAGACGACCAGCGCCGAGGTGACCCGGCCGGTGAGGTACCAGCGCTGCGGCAACGGGGTGCCGGCCAGCCGCTTCAGCACCCCGCTCGCCCGGGCCGCCACCACCTGTTCGGGCAGGTTGACCCACCCGGTCACGGCGACGGCGTAGGCGGCCATGCCGGGCAGGAGGTACTGGGCCAGGGTGAGCCCGCGCACCTGACCGTCGCCGAAGACGCTCGGGAAGAGCACCAGCAGCAGCACCGGGAAGACCACCGCGAAGAAGACCGACAGCAGGTCGTGGCGCAGCCCGCTGAGGGCGTACCCGAGTTGCCCGCCGACCAGCGCGGCCGGTGACGGGCGGGTGGCGCGCCGCGGCGCACAGAGCCGGACGTCCGGTGTCACGGTGACGCCCGACGTGGCCCGACCCGCCTGCCGCGCGCCGCGCGGTCGCCAGCCGAAGCGCAGCCGGGCGACCAGCGCGCCGGCCACGGTCCACGCCGCGAGCACGCCGAGGTGCCCGGCAGACAGCCCGGTCCCGCCGCCGGGGGTGAACGTCTCGGCCATGGCCCGGGCGAAGTGCTTCAGCGGCAGCACCGAGCCGGCGAGGTCGAGCCAGCGGGGCAGGTCCGCGCCGACGAGGAAGACGTCCGAGACGAAGGCCAGCGGGATCAGCAGCCCCTGGGTGAGGGTCTGCGCGGCGAGCACGGTGCGGGTCAGGGCGGCGACGGCCAGGCCGAGGGCCGCGAAGCAGGCGGTGCCGAGGGCGAAGGTGAGCAGCAGCGCCGGGGTCTTCGCCCAGACCGGCGCGACGCCGTACCCGGCGACACCGACGGCGGTCAGCAGCACCAGCGACGCCACCGAGATGACCAGCGCGGCGCCGGTACGGGCGGCGAGCACCGCCCACGCCGGCGCCGGCGTGCCGCGCAGGCGCAGCAGGACGCCCTCCTCGCGCAGCGTCGCCAGGTCCACCGCGAGCAGGCAGAACGCCGCCTGCGCCGCGCCGAACACGGCGAACGGGCTGACCAGGTACTGCGCGACCGGCACCCCGTCGCCGGTGTCGGGGTTGCCGACGATGGCCAGCACGACCACCAGGAAGCTCAGCGGGAAGACCAGGGTGAAGAAGGTCGACATGGGTCGGCGCAGGTGCCCGCGCAGGGCCTGCCCGGTCAGCCGCCACACCGCAGGACCGGTGCTCGCCCGGGTGACCGGCACGGGTCGGGTGCGCGGCAGCTCAACGATCATGGTCGGCCTCCCCCTCGGCCTCGGCGGCGTCGGGTTCGCCGGTGAGGGTCAGGTAGACGTCCTCCAGGGTGGGCGGGGCGACGCTCAGCCCGGGCAGCTCCAGCCGCCGGGCACGCGCCCACTGGGTGAGCCGGTACGTGTCGGCCAGCGGGTCGTGGGTGCGTACCCGCAGCGTGCCGTCGGCGCGGCTGACGGCGCCGGTCAGGGCGGGCAGGTCGGCGGCGGCCACCGTGTCGGGCAGCCGGACGGTGATCAGGCTGGGCAGCCGCGCGGCGTCGCGCAACTGGTCGGGGCTGCCGACGGTGACCAGCCGGCCGGCGCGCAGGATCGCCACCCGGTCGGCGAGCCGTTCGGCCTCCTCCAGGTAGTGGGTGGTGAGCAGGATCGTCGTGCCGAGGTGGCGCAGCCGGGCGATCAGGTCCCAGGCGCGGTGCCGGGCGGCCGGGTCGAAGCCGGTGGTCGGCTCGTCGAGGAAGAGCAGGTCCGGCGCGCCGGCGAGGCCGAGGGCCAGGTCGAGGCGGCGGCGTTGCCCGCCGGAGAGCGCCTTGACCCGGGCGTCGCGCTTGTCGGCGAGCCCGACCAGCGCGATCAGCTCGTCGGTGTCGTGCCGGCGGGGGTAGAGCGAGGACTGCATCCGGACGAGTTCGCGGACGCTGAACTCCTCCTCGAACCCGGCCGACTGCAGCACGATGCCGATCCGCTCGCGGTAGGCCCGCCCGCCGGTGGCCGGGTCGAAGCCGAGCACCCGCACCTGCCCGCCGTCGCGGCGGCGGTAGCCCTCCAGGATCTCCACGGTGGTGGTCTTCCCGGCCCCGTTCGGCCCGAGCAGGGCGAAGACCTCGCCCTCGTCGACGGTGAAGCTGACGTCGTCGACCGCCCGTACGGCGGCGTAGCGCCGGATCAGGTGCCGGACCTCGATCGCCCTCATGGTTCCACCGTGGCACCGGCGCCGGGCGCCGGACAGTGCCGATGGGCCCGTAGGGCAACGTGCCGGTGGTCGGGACGCGCGGCGTCGACGCCGGCCGGGGCGGGACGCATGCGCCGGTGCGCCTCGGGTACTTGCCGGGCATGGCGCGGTACACGAAGCCCGAGCTCCGGGAGCAGCTCAAGGAAGAGATCAGGGCCTCCGACCGGGGCGGCAGGCCGGGGCAGTGGTCGGCGCGCAAGTCGCAGCTGCTCACCCAGGAGTACAAGCGGCACGGCGGGGGCTTCGAGGGGCCGAAGGACGAGCGGCAGAAGTCCCTGCAACGGTGGGGTGCCGAGCAGTGGCAGACCAGCCAGGGCGACACGCGGGCGCGGCGCGGGGACGAGACCGGTCGTTACCTGCCCAAACAGGCATGGCAGGAGCTCTCCCCCGAACAGCGGCGCGCCACCGACGCCAAGAAGCGCCGGGCGTCGCGCTCCGGCCGGCAGTACGTGGCCAACACCGGCCCGGCCAGCCGGGCGCGCCGCGACGCCACGGCGGCGGTACGGCTGTCCGAGCTGCCGGTGACCGAGGCGACGAAGCTCGTCGGCGACCTGGACACGCGTCAGCTCAGGGCGGCGCTCAAGCGGGAGCGGGAGGGCAAGGCCCGCAAGACGCTGATCCGGCGGCTGGAGTCGGAACTGGCCCGGCGCTGACCGATCTCCCGACGCACAGGCCTAGACAAGCGAACTCTGCTTCGTGAATAATCGATCGTAGTTCGAGGGGGAGTACCCGCCACCGGACGCGCCGGCCGTCAGTACGGACCCACCCGGGTCCCGGCCGCGCGGGCCGCCGCACCGGCGGTCCGGGGAGACCTTCGACCCGCACGCCGGCGCCACGCGCCGGCCCGGTCGAAGGGAATCGGTGTCCTCGATGTCCGTACCGTGGTGGGCCTGGCTGGCCCTCACCGCCGCGATCGCCGCGATGCTGGCGATCGACCTGTTCCTGCACCGCGACAACCACGTCATCGGCTTCCGGGAGGCCGCGACCTGGTCAGCGGTCTGGATCGCCGCCGGCCTGGCCTTCGGCGTCCTGCTCTGGCTGTGGCAGGGCGACGAGGCGGCGGGCGCGTACTACGCCGGCTACCTGATCGAGAAGGCGCTCTCGGTCGACAACGTGTTCGTCTTCGCGCTCGTCTTCAGCTACTTCGCGGTACCCGCCGCCTACCAGCACAAGGTGCTGTTCTGGGGCGTCATCGGCGCCCTGGTCTTCCGCCTCGTCTTCATCTTCGTCGGCGCCGGGCTGCTCGAGGCGTTCTTCTGGACCGCGTACCTGTTCGGCGCCTTCCTCGTCTGGACCGGCTGGAAGATGGCCTTCCGGCACGACGCGCAGACACACCCCGACCGCAACCTCGTCGTCCGCCTGGTACGCCGGGTGGTGCCCACCGACGCCCGCTACCACGGCGACAGGTTCTTCACCCGCATCGACGGCCGGCGCGTGGCCACCCTGCTGTTCGTCGTGCTCATCGCGATCGAGGCCACCGACCTGATCTTCGCCATCGACTCCGTCGCCGCGATCCTCGCCATCACCACCAGCACCTTCATCGTCTGGACGGCCAACGCCTTCGCCGTGCTCGGCCTACGCAGCCTCTACTTCTGCCTCGCCGGGCTGCTGCGTCGCTTCGTGCACCTGCACTACGGACTGGCGTTCCTGCTCGCCTTCGCCGGGGTGAAACTCATCCTCTCCGAGACGCCGGTGGGCAAGCTGCCCATCCCGCTCACCCTCGGCGTCATCGTCGCCACCCTGGCCGTCTCGATCGGGTGGAGCCTGGCCGCCACCCGTGGCACCCCGGAGCGGACCGACGCCCGCGCCCCGGCCGACACCTGAGCCGACCGCCGTCGCCGGATCGATCCTCGACCGGTGACGGTCGACGAGGGGGCCGGACGCCCGTCCGGCCCCCTCGCCCCGTCCCGCCCACCCCGCCCCCGGCTCCGGTCGCCGCCGCGTCACGAACCCGGCCGCTCGCACGGCTCGTGCCGGGTACGGATCACGCTGGCGACGATCGAGACGGTGACCGTGACGGCGATGACGCCGAGGGTCAGCGGGATCGGCAGCTTGCCCACCGGGGTTTCGGCGAGGACCAGCTTCACCCCGGCGAACGCGAGCAGGAACGCCAGCCCGTAGTGCAGGTGCACGAAGCGACGCAACAGCCCCGCCAGGCAGAAGTAGAGGCTGCGCAGACCCAGGATGGCGAAGGCGTTCGCGGCCCAGACGATGAACGGGGTGGTGGTGACGGCCAGGATCGCCGCCACCGAGTCGACGGCGAAGACCAGGTCGGTGACCTCGATCGCGATGAGCACCACCAGCAGCAGGGTGGCCGTGCGCCGTCCGTCGAGGCGGATCACGAAGCGGCCGTCGTGGAAGCGGGGGTCGGTGGGCACGACCCGCCGTACCAGCCGCACGACCGGGTTGCGGGCGGGGTCGATCTGCTGGCCGTGCCGGAAGGCCATCTTCCAGCCGGTCCAGACGAGGAAGGCCCCGAACAGGTACGCCGTCCAGGAGAAGGTCTCCAGCAGCCCCGCCCCGACGAAGATGAACACCAGGCGCAGCAGCAGCGCCCCGATCACCCCCCAGAAGAGCACCTTGTGCTGGTACGCGGCCGGCACCCCGAAGTAGCCGAAGATCAGCGCGAAGACGAACACGTTGTCGATCGAGAGCGCCTTCTCGATCAGGTACCCGGCGTAGTAGGCGCCGGCGACCTCACCCCCGAGCCACCACCACAGCACGAGGCCGACCAGCAGGCCGGCGGCGATCCAGATCCCGGACCAGAGCACCGCCTCGCGCAACTCGACGACGTGGTCGTCACGGTGCAGGAACAGGTCGACGGCGAGCATCACGGCCACCACCGCCACCAGCACCGCCCACGCCACCGTCACTCTCCCCCGGCCGGCCGCGGGGGCGGCGCTGTGCCGGGCCCCGGGGGGCTGCTGCTCACCGCGCTCAGTGGCCGCGGTAGAGGGCGTCGATGTCGGCGGCGTAGCGGGCGGCGACGACGGCACGCCGGATCTTCAGGGTGGGAGTCAGCTCCCCGGCCTGCTCGGTGAAGTCCCCGGGCAGGATGCGGAACGTCTTGATCTGCTCCGCCGTGGACACCGCCCGGTTGGCGTGGTCGATCGCGACCTGCACCTCGTCGCGCAACTGCGGGCTGTCGCGCAGGTCGGCCACCGAGGCGTCGGGCCGGTGGTGCGCGACCCGCCAGCGTGCCCACGCCTGCGCGTCGATGGTGACCAGCGCGGCCGGGTAGGGGCGGCCGTCGCCGACCACCAGGCACTGGCTGACCAGCGGATGGGCGCGGACGGCCTCCTCGATCGGGGCGGGGACGACGTTCTTGCCCGCCGCGGTCACGATGATCTCCTTCTTGCGGCCGGTGATGCGCAGCCAGCCACCGTCGTCCCAGCTGCCCAGGTCACCGGTGTGGAACCAGCCGTCGACGGTGAACGCCTGGCCGGTGGCCTCCGGGTCGTTCCAGTAGCCGGGGAAGACGACGTCGCCCCGGGCCAGGATCTCCCCGTCGTCGGCGATGCGGATCTGCACCCCGGGCAGGGCACGCCCCACCGTGCCGATCCGCTGGGCCGTGGGCAGGTTCGCGGTCAACGCCGGTGACGTCTCCGTCAGCCCGTATCCCTCCAGGACGGTGATCCCGGCGCCCCGGAAGAAGTGCGCCAGGTGTTCGGCCAGCGGCGCGCCGCCGACGATCGCCCACCGGCAGCGTCCGCCCAACGCCTCCCGGATCTTGCGGTACGCCAGCAGGTCGCACACGGCGCGGGCGAGCCGGATCGGCACGCCGGGGCGGCCGGGGCCGTCGAGGGCACGGCTGTAGCGCACCGCCACCGACTCGGCCAGGGCGAACAACGGGCCGCGGCGCGTGTCGATGGCGGTGTCCCGCGTCCGGTTGTACATCTTCTCGAACACCCGTGGCACCGCCAGGATGAACGTCGGCCGGTGGGTGCGCAGCTGCTGCAGGACGCCACTCATGTCGCCGCTGTGCACCACGGTGGCGCGGGTCTGCACCGCGCCCACCTGGATCAGCCGGGCGAACGCGTGCGCCAGCGGCAGGAACAGCACCGTCGACGCCCCCGGGTGCAGGATCTGCGGCAGGACGCCGACCGCCGCGGTGACGTCGCAGTGGATGTTGCGATGGGTCAGCACGCATCCCTTGGGCCGTCCGGTGGTGCCGCTGGTGTAGACGATCGTCGCCACGTCGCCGCCGCTGACGCGCGTGCGGCGGGCGTCGACCTGCGCGTCGTCGACGGTACGACCCCGCCCGGCGAGGGCGATCAGGTCACCGGCGTCGATCTGCCAGACCTCGCGCAGCCCCGGCAGGCCCGAGCGCAGGTCGTCCACGGTCCGGGCCTGGCCCGGTTGCTCGACCACGCAGCCCACCGCGCCGGAGTCCGCCAGGATCCAGCCGACCTGCTCGGGGCTGGCCGTGTCGTAGATCGGCACGGTCACCGCGCCGATCGCCCAGAGGGCGTAGTCGACGAGCGTCCACTCGTAGCGGGTACGGCTGAGCAGGGCGACCCGGTCGCCGTGGCCCACTCCGGCGGCGAGGAACCCCCGGGCCAGGATCAGGACGTCGTCGCGGAACTGCTCGCAGGTCACCGGCAGCGCGCCGCTGGCCGGCCGTCGCGCGGGCCACGCCCGGGACACCGGCGTCGGGCGGACGAACTGCACCGCCCCCGGGTCCTCCCGGGCGTTGACCCACACCTGCTCGGCCAATCCGGGTGTCACGGCGCCGACGGGTGCGGATGCCGCTGCCACGTCCTGCATGATCATCCCCCTCGCCGTCCGACGGGCGCAGGCGGGGGCCGTCGGGTACGGGTCTGCCCCCATCGTGGCGAGCCGGGACGGCTCGGCTGCCGGAAATGGCGAAAGTGCCTCCGGCGGGGCCGCGGACCGGTAGGGGACGACCGCGAGCACCACCGCCGACCGGCCGACCTTCGGCGTCAGATTCCTTCAGCCGAACCAATCAGAGTGAAGGGTATCGACATCGACGGGCATCCCGATATAGCCTGCCGCCATCGCAGTACGTCGATCCCTTCGCCTCACCTCGTTGAAGGAGCACCATGGCCACTCCGCGCCCCGTCCGCCTGCGCCGCCGAGGAGTGCTCGGCATCCCCGCGCTGGTGACCGCCGCCACGCTGACCGTCGCCGGCACACCCGCCCCGGCGAGCGCCGCACCGAAGGTCGAGTGCCTCGCCGACCTGCTCGGAGCGTCCTGATGGCCACCATCCCCTGGCTGGTCGACGTGCTGCGCGGCGCGGGCGTACAGGTCGTGGTGGAGGGTGACTGGCTCAACCGGATGCGCCCCGGCTCGTTCGACCCGATCGGCGTGCTGTGGCACCACACCGCGGCCACCTCCAGCGCCACCAACCCGCACCCGGCGTTGAACATCTGCATCAACGGCCGCTCGGACCTGCCCGGTCCGCTCTGCCAGGCCCTGGTCGACTACCACGGCGTCTTCCACGTCATCTCCGCCGGACGGTGCAACCACGCCGGAACCAGCGGCGGCAGCGGCCCGATCCCGGCCGGCGACGGCAACACCCTCATGATCGGGTGGGAGATCGACTACAACGGCGTCAACCAGGAGATGACCACCGCCCAGTACAACGCCTCGATCGCCGCCACCGCCGCCGTGCTCACCCGCCTCGGCAAGGACGCCAGCTACGCCCGGGGACACCGGGAGACGAGCACCAGCGGCAAGATCGACCCGTCCTTCATCGACCTCAACGTGATGCGCGCCGACGTGGCCGCGAAGATGTCCGGCGGCGGCACCGCCTGGAGCGCCGTGGTCGACAACGCCACCGCCGGCCGGTTCACCGCCAGCGGCAGCTGGGGCGTCTCGTCGTTCTCCGGCCAGCGCTACGGCGCCGACTACCGCTACGCCGACCCGGTCGCGGCCAGCGACGCCGCCTGGTACAAGTTCAACGTCCCGGCCACCGCCAACTACCGGGTCGACGCCTGGTGGCCGGCGAACTCCGGCTACAACAGCGCCACCCCGTACATCGTGGCCACCACCACCGGCAACCGCACCGTCTACGCCGACCAGCGGGTCAACGGCGGGCAGTGGCGCAGCCTCGGCACGTTCACCCTGCCGGCGGGGGACGCCAACCGGGTGGCGGTGAGCCGGTGGAGTTCCGGCAGCGGGCTGATCATCGCCGACGCCGTCCGCCTCACCCGGGTCTGACCGGCAGGTGCGGTGAGGTTCGCGGAGGGGCGGGGTCGACAGCCGTGCCCCTCCGCGCGTCAGCGGTCGCTCAGGGGGAGGAGACGGCCGGACGGCTCTGCCGGTCCGGCTCCTGGCCGGTCCCCGTCGGCCCGGGGCCGAGCTGCTCACGCAGGGCGGCGATCTCCGCGCGGAGGACCGCGATGTCCTCGACCGTCGCCGGGGCCGGGCGTCCCGCGTCGGAGACCCGTTCCACGATCCACGTCGCCAGCGAGCCGGTGACGAAACCGATCAGTCCGATACCGCCGATCATCAGTGCCAGGGCGACGAACCGGCCGGCGGCCGTGACCGGGTAGTGGTCCCCGTAGCCGACCGTGGTGATGGTCACCGCCGACCACCAGAGCGCGTCGTCGAAGGAGGAGATGTTGGCGTCGGCGGAGGCCCGCTCGGCGTCGAGCACGGCCAGCGCGGACACCAGCACCAGCAGCAGGGTGGTGGTGCCCACGTAGACGGCGAGCCGGCCGCGGGCCCAGGTCTCCGTCCTGCGGCTGATGGTCAGCACGGCGGTGACCAGTCGCAGGGCGCGCAGCGGCCGGAGGACGGGCAGCACCAGCACGGTGAGGTCGAACAGATGGTCGCGGAGGAAGCGTCGTCGGTGGGTGCTCAGCTTCAGGCGCGCCAGGAGGTCGACCCAGAACAGCAGCCAGACGACGACCGTCGTCACCTCGCAGGCGAGTCGCCACGCGGCGGGCAGGTCGGGACGGAGGATCGGCGCCGCGTAGACGGCCAGGAAGAGGATCGACAGGATCGTCAGGGGGAGCGCGGTCAGGCGTTCCCACCTCGCCGCCCGGTCGACGGGCCGAGTCTCGTCGGTGGTCTGGATGAAGGGCTGCATGTCCCCGCCCCTGCCTGTGCCCGAGCAACCGTTGCCGGGGACGACTGTACGGGGACCGGCGGTGATGTCACAGGGCCGGGTTACCGTGCGGCCCATGACCGATCCCGGGGACGTGGCCCCCGACATCCTCGACCGGCTGCGGCCGATCTGCCGCGACCTGCCGGAATCCTCCGAGGAGCCGGCGTGGGTGGGCGTGCGCTGGCGCATCCGCCGACGCACCTTCGCCCACGTGCTCACCGTCGGCCCCGACCACCAGATGGCCCGCGCGGCCGCGACCGACGAGCCGGTCTGTGTCCTGACGCTGCGCGCGCCGGCCGACGAGGTGCACGCGCTCGTCGCCGGCGGCGCGCCGTTCTACCGGCCGGGTTGGCGCGACGACGTGCTGGGCCTGGTCCTCGACGACACGACCGACTGGGACGAGGTCGCCGAACTGCTGACCGAGAGCTACCGGCGGATGGCGCCCCGGCGGCTGGCGGCTCGGGTCGCCCTCGCCGACGGGTGAGGTGGACCCGGCGCGTCAGCGGGTGACCGGCAGCCGGTCGAGCCGGGCGCGGACCTGGTCCGCCTCACCGTGACCGATCGCGACCAGGATGTCGTGGGCCGCCCGCCACGCCGACCGGGCCGCCGGCTCGTCGCCCCGGTCGAGGTACGCCTCACCGAGGTGGGTGAGCACCGACGCCTCCCAGTACCGGTGCCCCAACTCCCGGTAGATGGCCAGCGACCGTCGGTGGCAGGCGATCGCCTCGTCGTGGTCGCCGAGATGCCGCCGGGCGTACCCGATGCTGTCCCAGGCCGCCGCCGCTCCCGCCCGGTCGCCCACCGCGTCGAGCACCGCGAGGGCGTCGGTGCAGTGCCGCAGGGTGTGTTCGTACTCGCCGAGCCGGGCGTGGCACCAGCCCACCCCGTTGAGCGCCCGCCCCTCCCCCGGCCGGTCACCGGCACGACGGAACAGCTCCAGCGCCCGCCGGGCGTGGTCGAGCGCCTCGCGCGGGTGGTCCTGCTGCTCGGCCAGCAGGGACAGGTTCAGCTCGACCACGGCCTGCCCGGGCAGCTCGCCCATCTCCTGGTAGATCCGCTGCGCCTGCGCGTAGTGCTCGTGGGCCTCGTCGGGGCGCTCCAACCGGACACCGGCGCGGGCCAGGCAGCGGTGCGCGTCCGCCTGCCGGCCCGGGTCGCCGGTCGCCCGCGCGGCGGCCAGGGCGAGCTGCTGGGTGCGCTGCCAGTCCGCCCAGTAGGCGCGGGTGTCGAAGAAGGTGCTCAACGTCCAGGCGAGCTGCCAGGTGCGCTCGGGCAGGCCGGCCCGGTGGGCCTCGGCGACCATCGCGACCAGTCCGGCCCGCTCCCGGGTGAACCAGACCAGGGCCGCCTCGGCGCTGTCGACGGCCTCGACGGTCACCTCCGGCGACGGCGGTGGCAGAGGCAGCGGCTTGCGCACCGGGTTCAGCAACCGCTCGGCCTCGCAGGCGGTGTGCAGGTAGTGCTCCAGCAGCCGGCGCAGCGCGGCGTCCCGCTCGGCCGGGTCACCCGCGTCGAGGCGCTCGGCGGCGTACTCGCGCAGCAGGTCGTGGAACTGGAACCGTCCCGGCCGGTGCTCGGCGAGCAGGTTCACCGCGACCAGGTCGGCCAGCACCTGCCGGGCCCGGGCCACCGGCAGGCCGGCGAGGCTGGCCACCGCCGGCAGGGCGACGTCGGGGCCGGGGTGGACGGCCAGCAGGCTGAACAGCCGGGTGGCCGGCCCGTCGAGCAGGTGGTGCGACCAGGACAGCGTGGAGCGGACGTCGACGCTGCTGTCCGGGGCCAGGGCGTCCAGCCGTCGGGTGCGGCGCAGGTCGGCGGCGAGGCGCGGCAGCGGCACGTCCGGCTCGATCGCGGCGCGGGCGGCGACCACCGCCAACGCCAGCGGCAGCCCGACGCAGGACGTGACGATCTCGTCCACCGCCGCCACGGCCGCCCGGGTCCGGGCCGCGCCCAGCCGCCCGGCGAGCAGCTCCCGGCCCTCCGTCGGCGACATCAGCGCCAACGGCACCGGCTCGGCGGCCTCCTTGGTGACCAGGCCGTACATCTGGTCCCGGCTGGTCACCACGGTCAGCGCGCCGGCGGAGCCGGGCAGCAGCGGCCGGACCTGCTCGGCGTCGCGGGCGTTGTCCAGCACCAGCAGGACCCGCCGGCCGGCCAGCAGGCTGCGGTAGAGGCCGACCTGCGCCTGGACCGTCCGGGGCAGCCGGTGCGGCGGCACGCCGAGCGCGTCGAGCAGGGCGCGCAGCGCCTCGGCGGGGCTGGTCCGGGTCCGCTCGGGGCCGAAGCCCCGCAGGTCGACGTAGAGCTGCCCGTCGGGGAACCGGTCGGCGACGCGGTGCGCCCAGTGCACGGCCAGGGCGGTCTTGCCCACCCCGGCGGGACCGGTCAGCACGACGGTCACCGGCACCCGGGCCGTACCGGTGGCGCGGTGCAGCAGGGTGTCGAGCCGGTCGAGCTGCGAACCGCGCCCGGCGAACGCGGGGATGTCGGCCGGGAGCTGCCGGGGCACGGCACGCTCGGGCGCCGGTTCCGGGGCCGGCGGCGGGCCCACCGTCACCGCGCCGCCGTCCGGGCCGCCGCCCCGGTCGATGACGACCTGCCGCAACTCGCGCAGCGCCGGGCCGGGCTCGATGCCGAGTTCGGACCCGAGGCGGCGACGGGCGGTGTCGTAGACGGTGAGCGCGGCGGCGGCGTCCCCGCCCGCGTGGTGGGCCCGCATCAGCAGCTCGTACGTGGGCTCCCGCAGCGGGTCACGGACGAGCAGCTCCCGCGCCAGGTCCACGGCCCGGTCGGCCCGGTCCGAGCGCAGCATGGCCTCGGCCTGGCAGTGCGCCACCCGCAGGTGCTCCTGCTCGACCCCGAGCACCCAGGCGTCGAGCAGCTCACCGGTCGGCACGTCCGCAAGCGGCCGGCCCCGCCACAGGTCGATCGCCCGTCGGCACTGCCGTCCGGCCTCGGCCGCGTCGCCGTCGTCGAGCAGCGCCCGGCCGCGTCGCGCCAGGTCCCGGAACTGCCGCAGGTCGTACGCCTGGTCGTCGAGGGTCAGCAGGTAGCCCCCGCCGGCCTTGCGCACCTGGGGGGCGTCGTCGTGCGCGGCCAGCAGCCGGCGCAGGTTCGCCACGTACATCCGGGCGTTGGCCAGCGCGGAGCGCGGTGGCCGCTCGCCCCACAGCTCCGCGATCAACTCCTCGATCGGCACCACGGTGCCCGCCCGGGCGATCAGCAACGCCAGGGTGGTCCGCTGCTTGGGGGAGCCGATGGCGAGGCGGCTGTCCGGCTCGCCGAGCTCCAACGGCCCGAGCACCGCTACCCGCACCGCACCCCCATCCCGGCCGACACGCCACCTCGGTGTCGCTGAGAGTGCAGTTTAGGGAGGGTGGGCGACGGGCGACCAATCATGATCGACGGTGCCACGCTCTGGGACCGCGGTGTCCCCGCCACGGCGGACGGGAGGGTCCGACGCCCTCGGTCGGGTGTCGGACGGTCCGGACGCCCCCGGCCGGTACGGCAGAATCGACGCGGGACACGATCGGGCGGGGAGAGGCGACATGACCGACATGACCGGCGCCGACCGGCGCGACGGCACTCGCGACCTCGGGCGGCGCGGGGAGCCCGCCGCCGGCCTCCTCACCGCCGACGGTGACGTATGACGATCACCGCCGGACAGTTGCTCGGGTTCGCCGCCGTGATGGCGGTGGGCGCGCTCTCCCCCGGGCCGGACTTCGCGATCGTCGTCCGCCAGTCGGTGTCCGGCCGGACGCGCGGGATGGCCACGGCCGCCGGGATCGCGGCGGGGGTGTTCGTCTGGGCGGTGGCCGCCGCGACGGGCCTGGCGGCGCTGCTGGCTGCCTCGGCGTCGGCCTTCACGGTGGTCGAGGTCGTCGGCGCCGCCTACCTGGCCTGGCTCGGCGTCCGGTCGCTGATCACCGCCGTCCGGGGCGGCGGGACGCTCGGCGCGGTCGGCGGGCGGCAGGACACCTCGTTGCCCGCCGCGTTCCGGCAGGGTCTGCTCTGCAACGTGCTCAACCCGAAGGCGGCGGTCTTCTTCGTCGCGCTGATGCCGCAGTTCCTGCGCGCCGACGCCGCGCCCGTCGACGTGGTGGCCCTGGCGCTGGTCGCCGCGACCGTCGCCCTGCTGTGGTTCCTCACCGTGGCGGGCCTGGTGGCGGCGATGCGGCGGCTGCTGGACCGGCCGTCGGTGCGCCGGGCGATCGACGCCCTCACCGGTGTCGCGCTCGTCGGACTCGGCCTGCGGCTCGCCGCGACCCGCGCCTGAGCGGCACGCCGGTCGACAGCCGCCGGCCCCGTCGGGCTGGCACGAGCCCGAGCGGCGACCGCGATCCGTGGCCCCGACGGGCCATGATGGACGCATGGGCGGGCAGAGGTGGAACGGAGTCCGGCGCGGGGCCTGGGTGCTCGTCGCCGTCGGCATCGTCGGGGTCGGCTCGTGGGTCGTCACGAAGGCCCTCGGCGCGCGCACCGCGGCGGACTTCGACCAGTGGGTGGGCTGGGCCAACGTCCTGGCGCTGCCGGTCGGGGCCGTCGGCACCGCGCTGGTGCTCCTGGACCGGGCCACCCGCCGTCGGAACGGCGCGGCGACCCCGCCCTCGGACCCGGCGGGTGCCGGCGCCGACGCTCCGCCGACCGGCGTCCGGACGCAGTACGTCCAGGCCTTCGGCGGCGGCACCGCGCAGGGCGTGATCGACGGCAACATCGTCAACCATCCCGCCCCGACGCGGGCCGACGACGAGCGCCGGTGACCGGCCCGGCGCGCCACGTCACGCCCGCCCCGGGGGATCCGGCGGTGAGCGGGGGCGAGGTGGTCCAGCACGTCACCGCCACCGCGGGCTTCGCCTACGGCGCCGTCGGCGCGGACGTCCACGTCCACGGCGACGGCACCCCGCTGTACCTGCTGCACGAGGAGCAGCCCCGGCCCCGCGGGAGGGATGCCGACCTGCGGCAGCTGCCCAGCCGGATGCTCGACGCGCAGGCGCAGGTGGTGCCGTTCACCGGCCGTGCCCGCGAGTTGGCGGCGCTGCGCCGCTGGCGCGACGACGGCCCGCGGCTCGGCGTACGGCTGCTGCACGGCGCGGGCGGCCAGGGCAAGAGCCGGCTCGCCGCACGGCTCGCGGCCGATTCCCGCGCGACGGGGTGGCGGGTGGTCCTGGCCGGTCTGGGCGTCGGCGCCGCGACACCCTCCCCCGGCAGCCAGGATCTGCGCCTGGACGGGCACCGGGGGGTGCTGCTGGTGGTGGACTACGCCGACCGGTGGCCGCTGACCACGGTGGTGTGGCTGCTGCGCAACGGCCTGCTGCACCGCCCGGACCGGCCGGCCCGGGTGCTGCTGCTGGCCCGCTCCGACGCCGCCTGGCCGGCGCTGCGTGGGGAACTGCGCCGGGCCAAGCTCCCGGCGGACGTCTCGGCGCAGGCCCTGCCGCCGATCTCCGACCGGGACCAGGACGAGCGGTCCGCCGTGTTCGCCGTGGCCCGGGACGCCTTCGCCGCCGTCCACGGCGTCGACGACCCGTCGGTCATCGCCGCGCCGGCCGACCTGCGCCACGAGGACTTCGGACTGACCCTGGCCCTGCACGTGGCGGCCCTGGTCGCCGTGGACGCCCACGTGACGGGGACGCGAGCGCCGGACGAGCCCGGCGAGCTGACCCGGTACCTGCTCGACCGGGAGGAGGCCCACTGGTCCCGGCTGTACGAGGAGCGCACCCGCGGACTGGAGCACCACACCCCGGCGAGCGTCATGGCCCGCACCACGTTCACGGCGGTGCTGGCCGGACCGCTGGCCCATCCCGACGCGGTCGCGTTGCTCGACCGGGTGGAGCGGGAACTGCCCGCGGACCGGATCATCACCGACCACGGCCGCTGCTACCCCGCCCCGGACGAGGGTGGACCGGCGATGGTGCTCCAGCCGCTGTACCCCGACCGGCTGGCCGAGGACTTCCTCGCCCACACCCTGACGCAGCGGCACACCCGGCCCTGGGCCGCGACCCGGCTGCGCGAGGTGCTGCGGGAACCGACGTCACCCGGCGAGTACGCGTCGGTGGCGCGGGCGATGGTGTTCCTGGTGGCGGCTGCCGAGCGCTGGCCCCGTCTCGCCGACGAGCAGCTCAACCCGCTGCTGCGTGAGCGGCCCTGGCTCGCCGTGGTCGCGGGCAACACGACGTTGAGCATGCTCGCCGCCGGCGCACACGTCGACGTGGACGTTCTCGAGGCCGTGGAGGCGGGGCTGCCCCCGGTCCCGTTCGTCGACCTCGACGTGGGCGCCGCCGACATCGCCGAACGGACGGCGCGCGAGCGGCTGCGGCGGGCCGACGACGACGCCGACCGGGCCTCCGCCTACGGGACGCTCGGTCGGCGGCTGGTCAACGCCGGCCGGTACGCGGCGGCGGTGGACGCGCTCGAGCGGGCCACCGCCGCGTACCGGGTGCTCGCCGAGGATGATCCCGGGCAGTTCTCCGGTCACCTCGCCGCCTGCCTGGACGTACTGGGGATCGCCCTGGCGGGTCAGGGCCGGCGGGACGGGAGCACCGTCGTCGGCGGCGAGGCGCTCGCGCTGTACCGGCGGCTCGTCGAGTCCGAACCCGACCGCTACCGGTTCCCGATGGCGTGTTGCCTGAACAACCTCAGCAACTGGCTGGCGGACCAGGGCCGGGACGAGCAGGCGCTGACCGCCGGCCACGAAGCCATCGAGCTGCTGCGTCCACTCGCCACGACCGACCCGCAGCGGTACGAGTCGCATCTCGCCTTGACGCTGGACACCGTGGGCAACCGGCTGCTGGAGGCCGACCGGCTGGACGAGGCCCTCACCGTGACGCAGGAGGCCATCGCGCTGCACCGCCGTGGGGTGCGGGCGAGCCCCGGCGAGCACCTGCCGCAGTACGCCCGAGCGGTGGGCAACCTCGGCGCGCGTCTGCTGGCGGCGGGCCGGCGGGACGAGGCGGTGGCTCCCCTGCGGGAGGCGCTGCGGCTGCTGCGGGAGCTGGACCGGGACAACCCGCTGATGAACCGGGCGGAACTGGCCATCGCCTCGCTCAATTTCGCCTCGGCCGAGAGCGGTCGACCGGCGCGGGACGCGGCCGCGGAGGCCGTGCACCTGTATCGCGCGTTGGCTGCCGACAACCCCGACGCCCACCGGGGCGGTCTGATCCTCGCGCTCACGCAGTCGGGCAGGCTCGCCGAGCGGGAGGGCGACGACGATGCCGCTCTCGACCTGTACGCCGAGGCCCTCGGGCTGCACCGC
This sequence comes from Micromonospora coxensis, assembly GCF_900090295.1. Taxonomy (NCBI): domain Bacteria; kingdom Bacillati; phylum Actinomycetota; class Actinomycetes; order Micromonosporales; family Micromonosporaceae; genus Micromonospora; species Micromonospora coxensis. The sequence goes on from NZ_LT607753.1 coordinate 692,455, forward strand.
GACCGGCCCGCATCGGTGGCGGCGATCTACCGCCCCTTGCTGGCGCTGCTGCCGGGACAGCTCGCCGGCCTGCTGGCCGCCGCCGGGCGGACGGCCGAGGCCGCCGCCGTCCTGGCCGAGCCGGTGGACGCCGACGAACTCGCCTGGCTGACGAAGGCCCCGGCCCCGGACCGGGCCCGGGTGCTGGCGCAATTCAGCCTGTCGATGATCAGGGAGGGTTCGCTGGACCAGGCCCAGCGGGTGCTCGCGCAGGTCGCCGACCTGTACCGGGAACTGGGCGGCGGCGAGTCGACGGAGGTGCTCGCCGAGGTCGGACAGCTGCGCGCCGAACTCCTCGGGCGGCTGGAGGAGCACGCGTCCGCCGCCGCGGCGGCCCGGGAGGTCGTCCAGTTGCGCCGTGAGCAGCACGGCGGTGCGGCGCCGGGACACCGGGCGGACCTGTTGCGGGCCCTGGAGCTGCTCGCCGCGGCGTCGAGCCTGTCCGGCCGTCACGACGAGGCACTGGACGCGACCCGCGAGGCGGTCGTGCTGTCACGGCAGCTCGCCGAGACCGATCCGGCGTACCTGCCGCAGTCGGCCCGGGCCCTGGACCAGTTCGTCCGCATCCGCCGTCGCGCCCGCGTCGAGCAGGCCGACGCTCTCGACGCGGCACACGAGTGCGTCCGGGTCTGGCGGCGGGTGAGCCCGACCGATCGGGCCGACCAGCTGGCGTACCTCGACGCGTGGTCCGCGCTCGGGGAGTTGCTGCACGAGTCGGGGCGACACCAGGAGGCGGCCGCCACCACCGAGGAGTCCTTGCTGTTCTGTCGGCGACTGGTCCGGTCGGACCCGCGCGCGCACGGCAGGTGGGTCAGCGCCGTGGCCACCGGACTGAGTCGGCGCCTGTGGGACCTGGGGCGGGGTGAGGAGGCGCTGGCCGCGGCGTCGGCGGCGGTGAGCGTCCTCGAACCGCCGGCCGGGACCGATCCCCACGACCGGGCCGACCACGCCACGGCACTGTGGAACCGGTACGTCCTGCTCCGGGAGACGGGACGCGCGGACGAGGCCGAGGTGGCGCTCCGGACCGTCCTGCCGGCCTATCGCCGGCTGGCCGGCGAGGACCCGGACACCCACCTGCCGGCCCTCGCCGACTGCCTGAACGACCTCGCCGTCACCCTCCGACGGCAGGGCCGCCGCCAGGAGGCGCTCTCCCCCGCCGAGGAAACCGTCACCCTCCGACGACGTCTGGCGGCGACGGCGCCGGAGCATTTGCCGGGCCTGGCGACGTCGCTGCACAACCTCGGCAACCTCCGGGCCGACCTGGGGCGCGGCCGGGACGCGCTCGGACCGGTCGAGGAGGCGATCGCCATCCGGCGGCGTCTGGCCGACCCGGAGGCACACCGGGGCCCGCTGGCTTCAGCCCTGGACGATCTCGGGGTGCTCCTGTCGGACCTGCGCCGGCACGACGAGGCGCTGACGCCCGCGACGGAGGCCGCCGACATCCGCCGGCGACTCGCCGCCGCCGAGCCCGACGCGTACCTGCCGGACCTGGCCGTCTCGGCGCACAACCTCGGCCTGCTGCTGGCCGACCTGGGGCAGGGCCGGGAGGCGTTGGCGGCCATCACGGAGGCGGTCACCATCCGCCGCCGGCTGGCCGGGCGGGACCGGCCCGCCTACCGTCCCCTGTTGGCGCGGTCGTTGTCGGCGTACGCCCACGTCTGCCTGCGGACCGGCCGGAACCTGCCCGGTGCGCTCCGGGCGGCGAGGGAGTCGGCCGAGTTGCACCGCACGCTCGCCGAGCGCGAGCCGCAGCGCTTCGGCGCGGCGCTCCTGCAGGCGCACCGCCTGCTGGCCGAGGCGCTGGAGAGGTGCGGCGAGCCGGCCGAGGCCACCACCGTCCAGCAGCGGATCGACACGCCTCCAGGCGGCGGCGCCGAGCCCTGACAGTTTCCTCGTGGTCACTGCCGGGAGCGGAGGATCCTGATGAACTCCCGCATCCATGGCGGGTTGGCCGACCAGGCCGGCGCGGACACCTGGAGACCGTCGACGAGCACCTCGGTGTCGACGTACTCGGCACCGGCGGCCCTGATGTCGGGCGCGAGCGCCGGGTAGGCCGAAGCGCGTCGGCCGGCGAGCGCCCCTGCGGCGGCCAGGATGAGCGGCCCGTGGCAGAGGTGCGCGATCGGCTTGTCCGCCTCGACGAAATGCCTGACGATCCGCAGGCAGTCTTCGTCGTTGCGCAGATACTCGGGTGCGCGGCCGCCGGGCAGGACCAGTGCGAGATAGTCGGCGGGGTTCACGTCCGTGAACGCCAGGTCCGCCGGGAAGGCGTATCCGGGCTTCTCGGCGTACGTGTCGAAGCCCTCCACGAACTCATGGATGACGAACTGGAGCTTCTTGACGGCCGGTGCGGCGATGTGGACGTCGTACCCCTCCTCGAGCAATCGCTGGTAGGGGTAGAGCACCTCCAACGACTCCGCCGCGTCGCCGGTGATCAGCAGCACCTTCTGCATGTTCGCCCCGTCCCCACCACTGCTCCGCCGCTGGTCCGTCGACGACGGTGGACCAGCGGAACCTCATACCTGAGAACGATGATATCGATCATAAGGGGCTAATAGGGCGATTTCATGCGATGATGGCGCGTGACCGGGGGTCGGCGAAGGTTCCGCCTCGGGCGCGGCGGCGCGAGCGACGAACGGGGAGCCGATGTCAGCCTCGATCGAGGAGTTCCTGGGCGAACTGGCCGACTGCCCGTACCTGCAACGACTCGCCAGGGTCGACGGCACGATCCGCCTCGATCTCACCGAGGACGGGCAGATCCACCACTGGCACATCACCATCACCTCCGGCACGATCACCGTCTCCCGGGAGAACCGCCCGGCGGACTGCATCCTGCACGGCGACAAGGCGTTGCTGGACGCCGCCGCCCGGGGCGAGCGGAACCTCACCACCGCCTGGCTGACACGCAATCTCGTCCTCGAGGGCCGGGTGGAGCTGTTCCGCCTGCTGGAGCGGCTGTTCCCCGGCCCACCGGCTGCCCGCAATCCGCGTGACCTGGTGCCACCGCCGTCGGGAGGGCAGCAGTGAGCGACCTGGTACGCATCCTGGACGGCAACTCCTTCGTCGTCACCGACCGGCGCGGGGACTTCAGCGCCTCGCCGACCTTCCCCACCGGGCTCTTCTCCTGGGACACCCGGTTCCTGTCGAAATGGCAGCTGACCGTCAACGGCAAGTCGCTCTATTCCCTGTCCCTGGACGACCTCCAGTACTACCAGGCCCGGTTCTTCCTGGCGCCGGCGAGCGCCACCCACGACTTCGACTCGACCATGTCGATCATCCGGCAGCAAACGATCAATGACGAGTTCGAAGACCAGTTGACCATCATCAGCCACGGCGACGAGCCCCTCGATCTCGTCGTACGGCTGGACGTGGCCAGCGACTTCGCGGACATCTTCGAGATCCGGCATCAGACGAAGAAGAAGGGTGGCTACTCCTCCCGGATCGAGAACGGCAACCTGTTCCTCTGGTATCAGCGGGAGGACTTCCACCGCGAGGTGATGATCAGCTGCGACCTGGGCGACGGGAGCGACCCGAGCAACTGCCGCAGCGACGTCGATCTCGACGGGCTGACCGCCACGGGACGGCTCGAGCCGAAGAAGATGTGGGTGCTGAAGCTGCGGGCGTCGATGCTCGGCCCGCAGCGTCGCACCGTACGGGCCAGCCTGGGGGGCACCCCCCGACGCAGGCCGCCCCTCGCCGAGGACCTGGAGCTGTGGGTCGACAACGCCCCTCGGCTGGAGACCGCCCACGAGTCGCTGGCCGCGACGTACCGCCGGAGCATCGCCGACCTGGCCGCGCTGCGCTACACCCCGTTGGTCTCCGCCGGGCTGAGCGTGCCGGCCGCCGGTCTGCCCTGGTTCATGACCATCTTCGGCCGGGACAGCATCATCACCAGCTTCCAGGCCCTTCCCTTCGCCCCGCAGCTCGCCGCCGCCACCATCTACACCCTCTCCATCCCGCAGGGCAGCCGACTGGACGACTTCCGGGACGAGGAGCCGGGAAAGATCCTGCACGAGTTCCGCTACGGCGAGAGCGCCGCGTTCGAGGAGCAGCCCCACACCCCGTACTACGGCTCGGCGGACGCCACCCCGCTCTACGTGGTGCTGATGGACGAGTACGAGCGGTGGACCGGGGACGCGACCATGGTGCACCGCTTCGAGCGCGAAGCGCGCGCCGCCCTGGACTGGATCGACACCTACGGCGACGCGATGGGCAACGGCTACATCTGGTACCAACGGCGCAGCGCCCGGCGAGGGCTGCAGAACCAGTGCTGGAAGGACTCCGACGACGGCATCTGCTACCGCGACGGACGACTGCCCGGCTTCCCCCGGGCCACCTGTGAACTCCAGGGTTACGCCTACGACGCCAAGATCCGCGGCGCCCGGCTCGCCCGGGAGTTCTGGAACGACCCGGCGTACGCCGAACGGCTGGAACGAGAGGCCGCCGACCTGAAGGCACGCTTCAACCGGGACTTCTGGATCGAGCGGCACGGCTACTACGCCCTCGCCCTCGATGCGAACGGCGACCAGGTGGACGCGCTGACGTCGAACATCGGCCACCTGCTGTGGAGCGGCATCGTCGACGAGTCCCACGCCGACCAGGTCGCGCGGCACCTGATGAGCCCGGAACTGTTCTCCGGCTGGGGTGTACGCACCCTCGCCACCGACCAGGCCCGGTACAACCCGATCGGCTACCACATCGGCACGGTGTGGCCGTTCGACAACAGCCTGATCGCCTGGGGGCTGCGCCGCTACGGCTTCGACCGGGAGTCCGCCCGCATCGCCATCGCGATCATCGAAGCGGCCGGCTACTTCGCCGGTCGACTGCCCGAGGCGTTCGGCGGCTACGAGCGCAACCTCACCCGCTACCCCGTCGAGTACCCCACCGCGTGCAGCCCCCAGGCGTGGTCAGCCGGAACCACGCTCCTGCTGCTGCGGGCGATGCTCGGGTTGGAACCCGTCGGCGACCACCTGGTCAGCCGCCCCAGCCTGCCGGACGGTCTCGACCGGCTGGTGCTGCACAACGTGCCCGGTCGCTGGGGCCGCAAGGACATCTCGGCCTGAGCCACGCAACGACACCGGTCCCAGATCCACTGCCCCCAGCAGTGCCGGCCCCACCCGCATCGACCGCGCCCGGTGTGCGGCAGACAGCGGCGGGCCGCTGTGCCCTGACCACGGCGACGCTCGAGGGCCCGGCCGGAGCCGGGCCCTCGACCTGTCGTCGGGTCACTGCTGCCACTGGTGGGCGACGTCGAGCACGATCCGGCTGTGCGTGCCCGGGCCCGCCAGCACGAAGACCCGGAACGGCAGCCGGGCCCGCACACCGACCGCGAAGGTGGTGTAGCCCTCGAAGCTGCCGCCGAAGACCACGTCCCGCAGCGTCGGACAGCGCAGCGCGTTCACCACGTGCTCACCGACCCGGTACGGCACGGTGGCGACGTGCTCGTCGTCGTACGCCGGGGCCCGCAGCGACACCCGCAGCAACTCGTCACCGGCGGTGTACGGCGACAGCGCCAGCCCCTCCCCCTCGGTCCAGGTCTCGCCGTAGGCGACCGAGTAGCCGCTCACCGTCCCGGCGAACTCGAACACCACCCGGTCGAAACAGTCGTGCCGGCCGGCGCGCACGTCGATCAGCGGCGCGGCGCTGAGCGTGCCGGCCGACTTCCCCGCGCTGCCCCAGGTGATCCCGCAGTACGGCGATCCCGTCGCCGCGGCGGTGGTGGTCGCCGCCGTGCCGGTGCCCGTACCGGCGACCAGCCCGGCGAGCACGACGACCAACGCCATGAGTCCGCTCCTGATCCGCATCCTGTCCTCCCGTGGTCCCGCTCCGGTGCCCTCGCCGACCTCGTCGGCGGCGACCTCGGGATCCACGGTGGAAGGCGTCTGCGGCAGCAGCTTCGCGCTCCGGTAACTGCCACGTAACAGTGGGCCGGCGGGGTCGGGTGCGCGGCGGCGGGCCGGCGGGACCGGCGTGCGGCCCGCGCCGGTGCGGCGCCGGTCAGCCCTCGGCGGCGTCGGCGCAGATGGCCTGGAGTCGCGCCTGGCACTCGGCGACGAACTCCGGGTAGGTGTGCCAGTAGTAGGAGACCCCGCTCGCCCCCACCGCGATCGCCCAGGCGCGGGCGCGGGCCCAGGTCACCTCGTCGAGGCGCAGGCTGTCCCGGTAGGCGTGCCGGGCCTGGGGCGGCAGGTCCCAGACCGGGGCGTGCTCGGCGTCGGGGAAGCCGATCGAGAGGCCACCGAAGTCGATGACCGCGTGCAGCCTGCCGTCACGCGCCAGCAGGTTGGTGGGCCTGAGGTCGCCGTGCAGCCACCCGGCGGGCGCGGTGGGCTCCGGCAGGGCCAGCGCGGCGCGCCACAACCGTTGCAGGGCCGGCACGTCCAGCCGTGACCCCACCAGGGCACGGCACTCGTCGAGCGCCCTGCCGACCCACTCGTCACAGGCCCGCAGGCTGCCTCCGCGGTACCAGCTGAGGCCGTCCGCGCGGGTCGCCCCCATCAGGTCGACGGCGTGCAGCTGGCGTACGAAGTCGGCCAGGTCGACGCCGAAGGCCGCCCAGTCCCGCACGCTCGCCGGGGTGACGTCGTCGCCGTCGATCCAGCGGTACACCGACCACACCAGCGGGAACGCCGTGGTGGGTGTGCCGGCGTGGACGGGCTCGGGGACGGGCCAGGTCAGCAGCGGCGCCAGCCGGGGCAGCCACTGCTGCTCCTTGCGCACGGACCGCGCCTTGTCCGCGGTGCGCGGCAGCCGTACGAGCAGGTCGTCGCCCAGCCGGTACATGGTGTTGTCGGTGCCCGCCCCCGCCGGGGACAGCCCCAGGTCAGCCCACTGCGGGCACTGTGCCCGCAGCAGCGACCTGACCGTCGTCTCGTCGATCGGGATCTCGTCCTGGTGCAGCGTCACGCCGGAAGTCTCGGCGCTGACGGCGTGCGGAGCCAGTCAATTCCTGGCCGACCCGACGCACGGTGCGGCCGGTCGGGTGCCTGACCGGCCGCCGGGTGGGTCACCGACGGCGACGTTTCAGGGCCAGCCCGAGCAGCACCAGTGCGGCCACGGCGAGGCCGGCCACGCCGACCCCCACGGCGGCCGTACCGGACTGCCGGCGGTTCGCGGGCGTCGGCGCCGCCTGCGGGCGGGTCCCCGGCCCGGCGGAGGAGGAGGCCGGCGGGGCGGGCCGGGCCGGGGTGGTGGCCGGAGCGGCGGGCAGCGGATAGCGCAGCACCGTGGGCCGGGTGCCGGGCGGCTGGTCGGCGGTCTCGGAGACGGTGAGCAGGAACCGACCGTCCATGCTGTAGGTGACCGCTTCGCCCTGCGGCTCGTCCGGCAGGGGGACCACGCGTGGCCTGCCACTGGTCAGCGCGGCGACCACGTCCCCGCCGGGGACGTCGAACTCGAACGCGTCGGCGTAGGTGCGCAGCACCACCCGCCGCCGGTCCGGCGCGCCCGCCGCGCCGGTGATCAACCCTCGGCCGAAGAAGCCGTACGGGTTGTCGGTGGTGCTGTCGGGCAGGCGCACCTCACCGACACGGGACAGCGGCACGGTCGCCCCGGCGCGCAGCGGCGCCGTCGGGGCGTACAGTCCGGCGGCGCCGCCCTGCTTGGTGATGATCAGCGGTCGGCCGTCACCGGTGACCAGCAACGCCTCGGCGTCGTGCGGGCCGTCCGGGTACGCCATCCGGTGCAGGATCGGTTGGCGGCTGCCGGGGCGCAGCGTCCACAGCGCGACCGTCTCGCGGGCGCGGTCGTTGTCGCCGATGTCGGCCACCCACACCGTGCCGTCGGCGGTGACCGCCAGGTCCTCGGTGTCCCGGGGACGGGAGGGGAACCGCACGGCGCGCACCACCGCGCAGTCGGCGTCGAGGAAGAAGATCCGGCGGTGCGACTCCTCGTCGCTGCCGTCGTTGACGGCGACGAAGCCGTCGTCGGTGGCGGCCAGCCCGGAGATCTCGTCCAGCCGCTCGTCGGCCACCCGGCACACCGGCGTCGCGGGCGCGGCGGTCGCGGCGCCGGGGGTGACGACCAGGGCGACGACGACGCCCGACGCGATCAGCGCGGCACGCCACCGCCGGTTCCCCGGATCGACTTCCCGCATGCCCGCCTCCTCCACGCCGACCTGAAGAATGGCATCCCGGCACCCGACGGCGTGGCCCCACCGGCCCCGCCTCCGGTCGCTCGGGGGCGAGCGTGTCAGGGGCCGTCGGACCCGGCGGGGTACGTCAGCATCGGGACGTCGCCGGCGGACCAGGCCCTGAGGACGGGTTCCACGATGCGCCAGCCCTCCTCCGCCTCGTCGCCACGGATCGACAGGGTGGGATCACCGTGCAGGACACTGAGCAGGACGTGGGCGTAGGGCGGCAGCTGCTGGGCGGGGAAACGGGCGTTGAGGTGGACGCGTTCCAGGCAGAACGGGTCACCGGAGCCGTTGAGGTTGATGTCGAGGCTGATCGTGTCCGGGTCCAGCCGCATCCGCAACCGGTTCGCCGGCGCGGTGTCGGGGAAGGGCTGGTGCGGGACGGGCCGGAACCGCACCACGATCTCCCGCCGCGCCCGGCCGAGGGCCTTGCCGGTACGCAGCCGGAACGGCACCCCGGCCCAGCGCCAGTTGTCGACGAACACGGTCATCTCGGCGAAGGTCTCGGTGTCCCGGCGGGGATCCACCCCCGGCTCGTCGACGTAGGCGGGCACCGCGCGGCCGTCGAGGTGCCCGGCGGTGTACCGGGCGCGGCGGGTCAGGGCGCCCATCCGGTCCGGCGCCGGAGGGCGCACCGCGCGCAGCGCGTCGATCTTGCGGTCCCGCAGGTCCCGGTGACCGGTGCTGGTCGGTGGTTCCATGGCGACGAGGGCGAGCAGTTGGAGCAGGTGGTTCTGGGTCATGTCCTTGAGCGCCCCGGCACCGTCGTAGTAGCCGGCGCGGCCCTTCAGGGCGACGTTCTCGTCCCAGACGATGTCGACGGCGGCGATGTGCAGGGCGTTCCAGACCGGTTCGAACACCCGGTTGGCGAAGCGCAGGCCGAGGACGTTGAGCACGGTCTGCTTGGCCAGGAAGTGGTCGACGCGGAACACGTCGTCCTCGGCGAAGGAGCGGTGGATGGTCGCGTTGAGCTGCCGGGCGTCGGCGAGGTCGGCGCCGAACGGCTTCTCCACGATGAGGCGGCTGCCGGCCGGCAGGCCGCTCGCGGCCAGGGCCCGCACCGCGCCCCCGAAGACCGTGTTGGGCAGCGCGAGGTAGACCGCGGCCGGCCCGGTCAGGTCACCCAGCGCGGCGGACAACTGGGCCGGGTCGGTGACGTCGGCGCTTCGGTGACGCAGCCGGTCGGTGACCCCCTGCACGTCCCGGACGCTCAGATCGGGTGCCTTCCGGGCCAGCCGGGCCCGGGCGGCGGCCCGGAACTCCTCGTCGTCGCGCGCGTCCCGGTCGATGCCGAGGATGGTCTGCCGCTCGTCGAGCAGGCCGGCGGCGTGCAACCGGGCCACCGCGGGCAGCAGGTACCGGGCCGCGAGGTCCCCCGACGCGCCGAGGACGACCATGTCCTGGATCATCATCGGGCGGTCCACCGCCCGGACGCCGGGGACGGGCCGCGCCGGTACGTCCCGCGTGCCCGGCGAATGCGGGGATGGGTCACCGTCGGCCCGTTCACGATGTGCTCCTCGAACTGTTCCGTGCGGGACCGGGCCCGCTGCCAACCTCCGACGGTGCGCCGACCGGGCGCCAGTGCCCGACGCCGCATCCGCGGGTGCGACGCCGGCGCGGATCGGGGCTGCCGGCACGCCACGACGCAGGGACACCCCGAGGCGAAGTGAACGCCACCGCCGGCCCCGGCGCTGCCGTACCGGCGGGGCGTCCTCCGATCGGAGGACGGGTGCGCGCCGGCTTCGGGGCGACCGAGGTGACGGGTTCGGGGGCTACGCTCTCGCGGTGAGCGGCGTCGGGGACCACGGATCGGAACTCAGCGGACCTGCGCCCGAGGTGCGCGTCGGCACACCGGAACGTCGGGCAGCCGAGGCCGCGCTCGAGGTGCACCTGAGCGAGAGGCGACTGGACTCCGACGAGTTCACGCGGCGGGTGGAGGCGTGCGAGCAAGCGAGCACCCGGGCGGAGCTGCTGCGGGTGTTCGCCGACCTTCCGGCACCCCACCCCGAGATGCCGTCCGCTGCCGTCCGCGCGACCGAGCCGGAGGACGACATCCCACCGGTTGCGGTCGCGGGTTGCCTGGCGTTGGGGCTGGGGCTGCCCGTCGCCGTCGTGCTCGGCTGGGTCTACGGCACCTGGTGGGCTCTCGCCGTACCGGTGGCGGCAACCGTGGCGATGGCCTACATCGAGCACCTGCGTACGACGCCACGTCGCCCCACCGAGCGCAGCGACCCGCGGGCCTCTGACTGACCGGCACCCCGGGTAGTAGTCGTGGCCGTCACTGCTCGTCGTCCCGAGGTTCGTAGTCGAACCAGTCGAAGGCGGGGCTGCCGGCGGCGGCGTACATCCCGATGACCCTGCCGGTGAAGCCACCGGCGACCTCCGTCGACAGGTAACGACCGTCGAGCGTCGCCAGCTCGACGACCGTGCCGTCGCTCTGCGCGATCCCGAACCGGAGCACGTCCGGCCCCTTGCCGGGATACCACTGCTCGGCCGACGTGCCGAGCATCTCGACCCACAGGAGCACCGGGCCCTCCGCGACCGGCCGGGTGGCCACCGTCGCCAGGACCGATCCGATCCGCGCGACGACCCGCACCTCGCCGTCACCCGCCTCGATCTCGTAGTGGTGCCGCTCGTCGAGGCGTACCGCGAGCCCGCCACGCCCGCCGCTCGGGTCGACCGACGTCCGGGCCCGACACGACAGGTGCTGCTGGCGGCGACCGACGAAGGTGACGTCAGGGGCGTCCGGCGACGCACCGCGCGCCCGTAGCGTGAGCCAACCCGGACGCTGCGTCAGCGAACAGTCCCCGGCCGGCCGGGACCGCACCGAGAGCCATCGCGGATGCAGGCTCGGGCCGTCGAAGTCGTCGCGCACCGGTGGTGGCGGCAGTGGATACGCCGGCCACGGCGGCGCGGTCATGACCGGCTCGACCGGGCCCACCACCGGCCAGCCGTCGGCCCAGGTGACCGGTGCCAGGAAGGTCTCCCGTCCGAGCACGTGCCAGCCGGGGGTGCCGCCCTGCGGGCGTACCCCGAGCAGCACCATCCACCAGGAACCGTCGGCCGCCTCGACGAGATCGGCGTGGCCGGTGTTCTGCACCGGTCGGTCGGTGCCCCGGTGGGTCAGGATCGGGTTGGCCGGGCACGGCTCGTACGGGCCGTCGGGGGCCGTGGCGCGGGCGATCGACACGGCGTGACCGCGTTCGGTGCCGCCCTCGGCGATCATGAGGTACCAGTGGCCGCCGACCCGGTACAGGTGCGGCGCCTCCGGCGCCTGCGCGCCCGGCGCACCGGACCACAACCGGCGCGGCGGGCCGAGGACCCGCCCGGTCCAGGGGTCGATGCGCACCTGTTCGATCCCGGCGTAGGTGCACCAGCAGGTGCCCTCGTCGTCCCAGACGAGGTCGGGGTCGATACCGGCGACGCCGGGCGCCCGGACCGGGTCCGACCAGGGGCCGGCAGGATCCGTGGCGGTGCAGATCAGCGTGCCGCCGCCGTCCGCGACGTTGGTGACGACCAGCCAGAAGCGCCCGTCGTGGTGCCGCAGGGTCGGCGCGTACACGCCCCCGGACGCCGGCGTGGTCGGCGGCAGGACCAGCTGGCTCGGCCGGTCCAGCACGTTGCCGATCTGCTGCCAGTGCACCAGGTCCCGGCTGTGGAAGATGGGCACCCCGGGGAAGTACTCGAAGCTGGAGCAGGCCAGGTAGTAGTCGTCGCCGACCCGGCAGACACTCGGGTCCGGGTGCAGACCGGGGATCACCGGGTTGACGAATCCGCCGGTACCACCGCGCCTGCCGGTCGACGCCGTGTCACTGCCGGCCACGGTCATCCGCTGCCTCCGCGAGGTCGAGGTGCCATCTGATGCGTACGGCCGGACGGCGGATACCCGCGTCGCCCGACCCTGCCGACCGGGGCTGCCGGGGCGTTCGCTCGGCGGCCCGATTCGAACACGCCCGACCGGTGTCTCCAAGGGCTGTCCCGCCCACCGGCACGCCGCACGCGCGACCGGCCGGCCGGCCCGTACGACGCCTTTCCGACGACCCGGCGGGGTGCCCCGGGCCCGGCGCCAAGTGGCTCCGGGCCCGGATCCTGCCCCGCTCAGGGACTGGTGCAGGTGATGGTGCCGGGTGCGATGGCGCCGTTGCCGGTGGCGGTGAACCCGAAGGTGGTCGAGGCGTTCGCGCCCACCGTGCCGTTGTAGGGGGCGTTCCTGACGGTGACGACGCCGGTGGTGCCCGTGGTGACGCCGTTCCAGAGGCTGCTGATGGCCTGGCCGTCGGCCAGGGGCAGCCGTACCGTCCAGCCGTTGATCGTGGTGGCGGTGGTGTTGGCCACGGTGACCTCGGCCTGGAAGCCGCCGGGCCAGGTGTTGACCGCCCGGTAGGTGGCGGCGCAGGCGCCCGGCCCGCCGGTCGGCGGGGGCGTGGTCGGCGGGGGCGTGGTCGGCGGCGTGGTGGTGGGGGGCGTCGTCGGCGGGGCGGTGGTGGGGGGCGGGGTGGAGGCGAACTGGGTGAAGAACCTCCAGATCTCCCCCGACGTCCAGGTCCGGGAGTCGTTGGGGCTGGACGATCCGTCGACCGGACTCGGGGTGTGGTCCCCGTCGAACGCGGCCCACTGCACCGGGTAGCCGGCGCGGCAGCCGGAGTAGGTGGTGGTGATGTGGGTCAGGCTGCCCCGGCTGGGCTCGCGCGGGCTCTGCGCGGTGCAGCCGTTGTTCCTGACGAACGTGTCGCGCAGGGACCGGCCCATGGAGATGTTCAGCACGCTGTCGTAGGTGCCGTGGATGCCGAAGTAGGCGACGGGCTGGGTACCGCCGTTGCATCCGCTGAGGTTCGCTCCGGACAGGACGGTGACCGCGCGGACGACGGTGGGCCGCGCGCAGGCCACCGCGTAGCTCATGGCCCCGCCGTAGCTCCACCCGAGCGCGAAGCGCTGGGTCGTGTCGACGCAGAGGTCGTTCTCGATCTGCCGGGAGATGTCGTCGAAGAGGGTCAGGTCCCGACCGTTGGTGTTGGCCCAGCCGGCGTCGATGCCCTGGGGCGCGACGAAGATCGTGCTGTTGTTCGACAGTGGCGCGAGCCCGTAGTAGCCGGCCGAGGCGACGCTGTTGGCCGAGCCGTTGAGCCAGTGGAAGCCGAAGATCAGCCGGTAGGGGTGGTTCCTGTCGTACCCGTCGGGGATCCGCAGGATGTAGGTGCGGTTCTGTCCGCTGCTCTGGATGGTGCGTGTCCCGCTGGTGAGCGTGGGGGCCTTTCCGCAGCCCGCGGTCGTCGCGAGGGTGCCGCTCGTCGCGGCTGCCGCCGTGTCGCGCAGGTCGCTGCTGAGCGCTCCGCCGACGGTCGCCGCGAGGACGAGCGCTGCGGCGGCGATGGAGGAGAGAACGTGCCGATGTCTGACCATTGCGTGGCTCCTTGCCGTGGGTCGTCTCGTGCGGTGGTGCTGCGGGTGCGGCGTGCACGGGTGGCGTGCGGGCCGTCCGTCGGTGCCGGGTGCGCCGTCGACGGGGCGTGGGGAGCTGGGCATACGGCCGGACCGAAGTCGTCCGGCGGCGGCCTGCGTCGCCTGGCATCGGCGGTGCGGCCCGGACTGGTCACCGATCGGCGAGGCGGTGGGAACGAGCGCCCTCGCACGCCGCCGATCGACTCTGGTGACGGGGAGCGTGCCCTTCGCTCCCGCGCCGGAAAGATAGCATGTTATCGATAACACGCTCAACCGGTCGTGCCGCCGGCAGGGTCCCGGCGGACCGGCCGGATCAGCCTGGCCTGGCCGGCGACCCGGCGCGCCCGGGACCCGCCACACCACTCCGGGAGCGACCCGGACCCGCCGCGCCGGACAGGGCCGCCGACGGGCACCGCCCGACTCGGCAGGCGGTCGGTGGCCCTCTGGTCACCGGATTCACCGACATGCGGTTCGCGTTGGCTCACGCCGGGCCGCGACCTGTCGAGGGTCGGCCATGCCCGTCGGGAGTGGAGCCCCGTCCCCCGCTCCGGCAACCCATCGAAACTATCGCTTGATTATCGCGCAACTTTCTGAAAATCTGAGCCCATCGATGGGATGTGATCGCTAACAGCGAGCATGTCCGGGCGGTCGGGTCCGCAGCGGTTCTGCCCACCGGCGACACCGCCTCGACCATGCCCAGAAGCCACGAGCGGGGCGGCTGCCCGCCCCGACGATCAACCCACGACCCCGGGGAGGTGCGCGCGTCGATCGGTCGGAGAGTCCACCGCCGTAGCCACCACCAGGCTCGCCACGGCGACCGGACCACTCACCGCAAGCACCACCCGGACGGTCCACGGACCAGCTGATCCACATCCGGTTTGCCCGGAGGGCCGGTGTCACCCGGGCGGCCGGCCGAGCGCGGCTGCCCGGGCCGACACCGGCGTCACGGCGAGCTTGCGGTCGCTTCCCGATGGAAATCCCTATTGGAGGATCAGTATGGTCTCCCCCACCCGTCCCCCCGGGCGTCGACTCCGAACGCTCTCGTTCTCCGCAATAGCCGTGGTCGTCGCGGCTCTGGCCGTGTCCCTCCTGCCCAATCTCGCCCAGGCCGCCGAGTCGACGCTGGGCGCGGCGGCGGCCCAGTCGGGTCGGTACTTCGGCGCCGCCGTCGCCGCGAACAGGCTCGGCGACGGCACGTACACGACGATCTTGAACCGGGAGTTCAACAGTGTGACTCCCGAGAACGAGATGAAGATCGACGCGACCGAGCCGCAGCAGAACCAGTTCACGTTCACCAACGCGGACCGGATCGTCAACCACGCCATCGGCCGGGGGATGAAGGTGCGCGGCCACACCCTGGCCTGGCACTCCCAGCAGCCCGGTTGGATGCAGGGCATGGAGGGCGCTGCGCTGCGCTCGGCGATGCTGAACCACGTGACCCGGGTCGCCACCTACTACCGCGGCAAGATCGACTCCTGGGACGTGGTGAACGAGGCGTTCGAGGACGGGTCCAGCGGCGCCCGGCGCAACTCCAACCTCCAGCGCACCGGCAACGACTGGATCGAGGCCGCCTTCCGCGCCGCCGACGCGGCCGACCCGGGCGCCAAGCTCTGCTACAACGACTACAACACCGACAACTGGACGCACGCCAAGACCCAGGCCGTCTACCGGATGGTCCAGGACTTCAAGAACCGTGGCGTGCCGATCGACTGCGTCGGTTTCCAGTCGCACTTCAACAGCGGCTCGCCGTACCCGGGCAACTACCGCACCACGCTGTCGAGCTTCGCGGCGCTCGGCGTCGACGTCCAGATCACCGAGCTGGACATCGAGGGCTCCGGCACCACCCAGGCCAACACGTACCGCAGCGTGGTCAACGACTGCCTGGCCGTCGCCCGGTGCAACGGCATCACCGTCTGGGGCATCCGGGACACCGACTCCTGGCGGGCCAGCGGCACGCCGCTGCTCTTCGACGGCAACGGCAACAAGAAGCCGGCGTACGACGCGACCCTGAGCGCGCTGAACAGCGTCAGCCCCACCCCCACCCCGACCACGCCGACGCCGGGCCCGACGGCGGGCCCGATCGACGTGACCGCGTGGTACGAGGTGGTCAACCGCAACAGCGGCAAGCGGCTGGACGTGTGCGGGCTCTCGACCGCCGACGGCGCCTGCATCCAGCAGTACACCGGGTCGGGCGGCGTCAACCAGCAGTGGCAGTTCGTCGACTCCGGTGGCGGCTACTACCGGCTGCGGGCCCGGCACTCCGGCAAGGTGCTCGACGTCCACAACTGGTCGACCGCCGACAGCGCGGCGATCGTGCAGTGGAGCGACCACAACGGGGCGAACCAGCAGTTCCGGGTGGTCGACTCGGGCGGCTACGTCAAGCTGATCAACCGCAACAGCGGCAAGGCGGTCGAGGTGCAGGGCGCGTCCACCGCCGACGGGGGCAGCGTCGTGCAGTACACCGACTGGAACGGGCCGAACCAGCAGTGGCAGTTGGTCCGGGTCGGTGGCCCGACCACGTCGCCCACGCCGCCGGCCGGGACGTGCGACCTGCCGTCGACGTACCGCTGGTCGTCGACCGGGCCGTTGGCACAGCCGAAGGCGGGGTGGGTGTCGCTCAAGGACTTCACCTACGCCCCCTACAACGGCCGGCACCTCGTCTACGCCACCACGCACGACACCGGCACCAGTTGGGGGTCGATGAACTTCGGCCTCTTCAGCAACTGGTCCGAGATGGCCACGGCCAGCCAGAACACGATGTCCAACGCCACCGTCGCGCCCACGCTGTTCTACTTCGCCCCGAAGAACATCTGGGTGCTCGCGTACCAGTGGGGCGGGACCGCGTTCTCCTACCGGACGTCGAGCGACCCCACCAACCCGAACGGGTGGTCCGCGCAGCAGACGCTGTTCACCGGGAGCATCTCCAACTCCGGCACCGGCCCGATCGACCAGGCGCTCATCGGTGACGGCACGAACATGTACCTGTTCTTCGCCGGCGACAACGGCCGCATCTACCGCGCCAGCATGCCCATCGGCAACTTCCCCGGCAGCTTCGGCTCGTCCTACACCACCATCATGACCGACACCACGAACAACCTCTTCGAAGCCGTCCAGGTCTACAAACTCGAGAACGAGAACCGGTACCTCATGCTCGTCGAGGCCATCGGCGCCCAGGGCCGCTACTTCCGCTCCTTCACCGCCACCAACCTCGCCGGCACCTGGACCCCCCAGGCCGCCACCGAGAACAACCCCTTCGCCGGCAAGACCAACAGCAGCGCCACCTGGACCAACGACATCAGCCACGGCGAACTCATCCGCACCAACCCCGACCAGACCATGACCGTCAACGCCTGCAACCTCCAACTGCTCTACCAGGGACGCTCCCCCAACTCCGGCGGCGACTACGGCCTCCTGCCCTACCGGCCCGGGCTGCTGACCCTGCAGCGCTGAGGCCGGATCCCGACGCCCGCACGGGCTGAACGGGATCACCGCACAGAGGCGATGGGACGACAGCGGCGGGTTCGGCCGGGGGCCGAGCCCGCCGCTGCCATGCGGAGATCCCGGCGTCAGGCGCGTTCGAAGGTGAGGTCGAAGTCCTTCCGCCAGGTCCTGCCCTCGTCCTCGGACATCTCCCACCGGCCGAGGATCCGGTTCTTCTCGACGTCGGCGACGAAGCGCTGGTGGAAGTCCGGGTCTGCCCGGATCATCGTCCAGTGCTCGCCGTCGAAGGTCATCGCGAACTCGCGGCAGACGCCCCGGTCGTCCTGGTAGAGCGCGACGAACCGGTCGTTCGCGTCGCTGCGCCCGAGGACCAGGCTCATCTCGGAGCCGGCGTGACCACCGCCGCCGAACGCCGACCGCACGATCAGGAGCGACTCCCCGAGCCACTCGATGCCGGTGGTGCCCGGCACCTCGGTGCCGGGTGGTTCCAGGAACCAGGCGTCCGACAGGGTCGTCGTCCACTCCCCGACGAGCCCGCTGAGCCTCGCCATCTCGGTGTTGCGCATCGCGTCCTCCGATCGGTCCTGGCTGCTCACCGCGTCGGCGGCCAGGGCCAGCGTATGGCTCGGCGGAGCCACGGGCCGTCGCGGCGGGCCGGTCGACGCTGATCGCGGCGCCAGGTTCCTGCCGCACCGCGGTGTGTGTCGGGACTCTTCGGGTAGGGCGGAAGGAACCGAGCCGAGAGGAGTGTGTGATGCCGAGCACCACCATGCCCATGCTGGAGACGTACCCGAAGTCGATCAACCTGGACCGCGCGAAGCTCGCAGCGACGATCGACGCGCTCAACGACTGCGCCCAGGCCTGCACCGCCTGCGCGGACGCCTGCCTGAGCGAGGACATGGTCGCCGAGCTGACCACGTGCGTCCGGACGAACCTCGACTGCGCCGACATCTGCGCCACCACCGCCCGGGTGCTGTCCCGGCACACCGGCTACGACGCGAACATCAGCCGCGCCCTGCTGGAGGCGTGCGCCACCGCGTGCACGTCCTGCGGCGACGAGTGCGCCGGTCACGCCGACAAGCACGAGCACTGCCGGATCTGCGCCGACGCGTGCCGCGCGGGTGAGCGGGCCTGCCGGGACCTGCTGGCCACCATCAGTTGAGAACGGGCCGACGGTGCCGGCCACCCCGTGCGGGTGCCGGCACCGTCCGCTCCCCTCGTGTGTGGCCATCTGGAACTGCTCGCCCTTGCCGGCCCTGCGCTGCTGCTCCCTGGAGGCGCTCCTGCCGTTCCTGGCCCGGCAGTCCGCCCGGCGGGAACTGGGTCTGGTGGGTGGCCAGCTCACCGCTGCGGGTACTGGACCTGCGCGGCAACCCGATCTCCGGGCAGGAGTGCCCGCGCGTCCGACGCCTGCTGCCGCAGGCGCTGGTACACCACGGATCCCCCGCCATCCGTGGCCACCTGGATGAGGTGACACCCACGCCGCACCCGCGATCATGGGACGCGACGCGACGCGACGACGAGACGGAGGACGAGCTTGTTCGGCAACAGGGTCACCCGGGATGAGCACGAGCGGTTGCTGGCCCGCCTCGACAAGCTGGAACAGAAGGTGCGCCGCGTCGACGCGGCCACCGCGCAGGCCGCGCCGCTGCTGCAGGACACCGACCGGCTGGCCCGCCTGGCCACGGAGGCACAGCGGACGGTCGAGGCGGTGCAGGCCGCCGTGTCCGGCGCCGCCGCCACGGCGGACCGGCCCACCTCGGCACGCTTCCGCCCCCGCTTCAACCAGGTGTACCAGGCGAAGGGCTACGGATACGTCGCCGCCTACTTCACCGGCGGCCGGACCGGCACGGTGCGCCTGCTGGTCGGCGACGAGAACCCGCCGGAGTACTGCATCAGCGAGGCGAACGTCGCCAACGACATCAACAGCTTCCTGGGCGGGATCGTCCGTCCCGGCGAGCACTGGATGCTGCAGACGAAAGGGGCGGCCGGCTTCACCACCTGCTTCACCCCGATGTACTGACGCCTCGGCGAGCAGGATCCTTCCCCTACGGCAGCCGGAACGTCCGGGTGGCGTACGGGCCGAGCGGGATTCCGGCGCTCGGGTCGCACACCTCCGCGCCGGCCGTCTCCGCCAGATCGCACTCCGTCAGCGGCCCGTCGACGCCGGTGACCGTGGCGACCACCTCGGTCGACGTCGGGTTGACCAGGCGCAGCACCGCCCCCTTCCCGTCCTCGGCGGGCTTGTGCGCCGAGACCAGCGCCCCGTCGACCCGCAACCCGGTCACCGGTGCGGGCGCGGCCCGACCGGGCCGAAGTTGCCAGGCGCGCAGCGGGGCCCGCCGTCGGGCGGCCGCGGCAGCCACCGACGCCTCGTCGGTGTCCAGCCGGACACCGACCGACGCCCGGACCGTACGCCGGCACTGTGCCTCGGGCGTACGCAGCTGCGGGCCGGCGCCGGCGGTGCGTGCCCGCAGGTCCGGGCGTGACAGCCAGCCCACCGCGCGCAGGATCGTCACCGCCAGCGACGGCCGGTCACCGGCGACGCCCTGCACCTCGGGCAGTCCCGGGGCGAGGACCGCCAGGCCCGGCAGCGCGGACCAGGACCGGACCGGGGCGACCCCGGCGTCGGCCTCGTGACCGCGGTCGGTGGGCAGCGCGCCGAGCGGCGCCTTGAGCGGCCGTTCCAGCACGCTGAAATGGGTGTCCGCCCGCCAGGTGGTGGCCGGTGCGTCGGCCGGGAAGTGCGCCTGGACGCGGTGGTCGTCGGCGATGTTGTCGAACTCGACGGTCCAGTCCAGCTCGGGCACGCCGGCCCACAGCGTCGCGGTGATCGTCAGCGGCAGGACCACCCGCTCGGCGCGGCGGGCGCTGCGGTCGGCGGTCAGCCCCGCCGGGACGTCCAGGTCGGCGCGCACCACGATCCGGGAGGCGACGTCGCTGTCGTGGACGTGGGCGTCACGGAGCACCGGCACGACGGTCTCGTCGGACACCGGCGGGTCGTAGGTGTACGTGTCGCCCGCGTCACCGACGTCGACCAGCCGGCCGAGGCCGGGCAGCGTCCGCCCGGACGCGACGTCGACCAGGGTGAAGGAGGCGTCGTCGGCCACGGTGACCCGCCAGCCGTCCCGGGTGACGGAGCGCCCGGGGACCCCGTCGGCGGGGGTGCCCGCCTCGCCGGCCGAGACGGTGGCGGTGTAGCCGGTCCACCCACCGGCCGGCGCGTCAGCGACGAAGGCGAGCCGGTGCCGCACGGTGTCCCGGGTGTCCGGGAGGATGTCCAGGTCGGCGCAGAACAGCGGAGTCGGCTCCACCTCGCGCAGCTCGTACGGGACCGGGGCGCCGGACGTGTCGCGCAGACCGGTGACGGTGTGCCCCGGCGCGGTGTACACGTCCACGGTGACCGGCGCGGTGGTCGGCGCGGCGTGCGGGTTGAGCACCACCACGGCGGCGGCGTCGGTGACCGGGTCCCCGGCCAACCGGGTGTCCAGGCCGAGGTCGAGCAGGGCCCGCTCGAGCAGGTGCTCGCCGACCTGGACGGCCTTGGCGAAGCGGACCTCGTTCTCCCGGTGCACCTCGTCCACCGAGCAGCCGCAGATCGAGTCGTGCGGGGCGTTCTGCAGCACCAGGTCCCAGGCGTGGCGCAGCAGCCCGACCGCCGACGCGCGCCGGGCCCGGACGGTGAGCGGCTCGACCCACGACTCCAGCAGCGTCTCGGCCGCCGCGTTGGCCTGCTTGAGGTAGAGGCGGGTGGAGAGGGTGCCGGCCAGCACGAAGGTCAGCCAGTCGCCCGGGTGGCGCAGCTCGCCCGTCACGACCGCGTCGGCCGGCATCCGGTCGCGGATCAGGTCGAAGTAGCCGGCGAGGGTGCCCTCGGTGGCCGCGAGCCCGGCGGGCAGCGGCCGGGGGGCGAGATGGTCACCGCCGTTGAGCAGCAGATACGGTCCGTCGGCGTCGCGTGCGGACTGCTTGGACCGGAACGCGTCGAGCCGCTCCGGCGCGGATGCGGCCTCCCACAGCACCTCCGGCTCGTAGTAGCCCTGGTTGACCGCGAGCACCGCCGAGCCGTCCGGGGAGCGCCAGGTGAACCGGGCGTGCCGCGGTGGCGCGCCGCGCCAGACCAGCGCGGTGTCCAGCCCGAAGCCGCGCAGCACCCGGGGCAGGTCGGCCGGGTGGCCGAAGGCGTCCGGGCAGTAGCCGATGGTGGCCAGCTCCAGGCCGAGGTCGGCCGCGACCCGGCGGGCGGCGAGGAGGTTGCGGATCAGGTTCTCGCCGGAGACGAGCTGGTTGTCGGCGAGCACGTGCCACGGGCCCACCGACAGTCGACCGGCGGCGGCGTGCCCGCGTACCCGCTCGGCGAGATCGGGGCGGACGGCGAGCGCGTCGGCCGCGGTGATGGTCTGCCCGTCCAGGTGGAAGGTGGACAGCTCGCCCCGGTCGAGCTGGTCGCAGATCCGCTCGACCAGCTCGGCGAGACGCGCCCGGAACGACTCCATCGGCCGGTACCACTCGCGGTCCCAGTGCGTGTGGTGCACCACGTGGACGGTCATGACAGCTCCCGAGAGGTGACGAGGGCGGCGGCGAACCGCGAGGTGATCACGGCGGGCCGGGTGATGGCGGTGCCGACGACCACGCTGTGGGCGCCGAGGCGCAGCGCCTCGGCGGCCTCCTCGGGCGTGTTGATCCGCCCCTCGGCCACCACGGGCACCGGCAACCGGGCGGCCAACGCGCCGACGAGGTCCAGGTCTGGGTCGTGCGGCACGGCGCCCCCGGTGTAGCCGGCGAGGGTGGTGCCGACCAGGTCGACCCCGGCGGCGACCGCGGCCTGCGCGTCGGCCAGGGCGGCGACGTCGGCCATGACGAGCACGTCGTACCGCTCGCGCAGCGCCGCCACCGTGTCGGCGAGGGTACGCCCGTCGGGGCGCTGCCGCCGGGTGCCGTCGACCGCGACGATGTCCACCCCGGTCTCGGCGACGGCGAGGACGTGCGTCAGGGTCGGGGTGATGTAGACGCCGCTCGTGCCGTCCTTGACCAGCCCGATCAGCGGGGTGTCCGGCAGAGCGGCGCGCAGCGCCCGCAGGTCCCGCAGGCCCTGGGCCCGGATGCCGGCGGCGCCGCCGCGCAGCGCCGAGCGGGCGAGCGCGACGATGTGCGCCGGGTCGTCCAGCGGCTCGCCGGGATCGGCCTGGCAGGAGACCACCAACCGGCCTCGGAGGTCGTCGAGCACGGTCATCGGATGAGATCCTCCAGTACGGCCCCGAAGGGGCGGGTGGTGTCGGCGATCGACGGGCCTGCCCCGAGCGCGAGTGCCGCCCGGCGCACCGCGTCGACGTCGCCGCAGCCGGCGGGTCGGTCCGGTTCGACGGCGAGTGAGGCACGCCGGTCCCCCTCCAGGGCGCCGTGCGCGGCGGCGAGGTGGACGGCGGCGAACCGGGGATCGTCGGTGGACACGTCGGCGATCCAGGCCAGCGGCACCCCGGCGGCGACCAGGTCACGCTGCACGGCGATCAGCAGCGCCGGGTCGGTGAGCACGTCACCGACCGACCGCCGCTGCGCCGCGCACCGCGCGGCGAGCGTCCCGGCGGCCTCGCCGACGGCCCACTCGCCGTGGTGCACCCGGTACGCGGCGGCGGCGATCTGTGTGGCGCCGAGGTTCTTCGCGGCGGCGAGCAGGTTCACCGCGCCGCGCGGCACCAGCGCGGACGCCGGGATCGTGAACGGCGCGGTGGGTCGGTACACCGGTGCCGGGTGCCCGGTGCGTTCGTGCAGGTCGACGTGGTACCAGGTGACGCCGAGCGAGCCGGGCAGGTGCCGGGCGCGGGCCCGCCCCTCGACCGGCGCGAGGTCGTGGCCGGTGACCGGCCGGTCGACGACGATCCGCCGGGATTCGCGCAGGTACGGCGCCTCGGCGAAGCCGTCCGGGGTGCCGGCGGCCTCCGGGGCCAGGCGCAGGCCGGGAAATCCGCGCCCACCGTCCTCACGGGGCGCCTCGGTGCGGAGCCAGTGCACGAAGGCGGCGGTCAGCTCCCGGCCGGCCCGTTCGGCGCCGGCCGGGTCACCGAGCGGATCCTGCCCGGCGCAGTCGTTCGACGCCCAGTTGAGCACGACCAGCTCGGGGGCCGTGGCGCGCAGCCTCCGGTAGGTCCAGAACGGCGGCTTGCCGTCCGGCCCGTCGGTGAACATCCGGTAGCGGTGCACGTCGCCGTCCCAGCCGGCGATGTCGAAGCAGAGGCGGTGGCGCAGCTCGGCGTACCGGGCGGGGGCGGGGCCGGTGAAGTCGGCGCCGGGGTGGTGCTCGACCAGCGCGCACCAGGTGAACGACTGCTGGGCGGCCGGGTCGGGGCCGCCGGGCACCGCATCCGGCTCGCCGTGGGCGTCGCGTCCCTCCGAGCCGTGCAGGGTGGCGAATCCGGCGAGGGGCGCGAGGTCGCCGCGCTCGGTCGCGTCGCAGAAGACGGTCGCGGCGATCACCGTGCCGTCGTCGAGGGTGACGTCGTGGACCCGGCCGTCCGTGGCTCGTACGGCCACCGGCGAGCGACCCGTCAGCACGGTGACGCCCGCCTCGGCGAGCAGCTCGTCGAGGATCCGCCCGGCGACGGCCGGCTCGAAGCAGAGCCGGCTCACCCAGCCGCCGCCCGGGTTGGCGACGCCACCGTAGTGGGCGCGGACGGCGGCCCGGAACGCCCGGTAGGACGCCGACGCGCCGAAGCTCTCGATGTGCGGATGCTCGTCGAGCGCGGGCAGGGCCTGCGTGGTGACCTGCCCGCCGACGCGTGAGTACTCGTCGGTCACCAGCACGCTGCGCCCGGCGCGGGCGGCGGCGAGGGCGGCGGCGACCCCGCCGAGGCCGCCGCCGACGACGGCGACGTCGACGGTGACCGTCGGGTCAGGGCTGTCCACCGGTCTCCTCCAGGGCGAAGTCGATCTCGTAGGTGCGCTGCCACGGCAGACTCACCGAGCGGGGCGCCGCCAGTCCGGGCACCGGCCGCAGCTCGCGCCAGCGCCGGTCGAGCAGCTCGACGATCCGGGCGGTCACCGCCGGCGTCTCGGCGGCCGGGACGTGATCGTGGCGGGTCGGGTCGGTGCCGCGCTCGCGGCGCAGCCGGGGTCGGGCGTAGGACATGTAGAGGTGGTCGTCGACCAGCCGGTGCGCGAGCAGCCGGCGGGCCGCCGCCGGGTCCAGGGTGCCGTGGGCCCGTCCGACCTGGTACGCGACGAGCGTCGCGAGGGCGCTGCCGAGGGTGTTGCCGGCGGTGTTCCAGCCGGCGAACGCGGCGAGCCGGGCGAGGGCGCCGTCGGCGGCGAGGTCGGCCACCAGCCGCGGGTCGGCGCCGTTGCCGAGCGCACAGTCGGCGAGGGCGACGGTGTGACCGTCGGCGAGCAGCCGGCGGACCAGTGCGGCGGTGCGGGCGACCGGTGCCGGGTCGGTGTCGACCGGCGGGGCGGTGGCCCAGTCGGCGTCGACGGGCTGTGGCGCGTGCACCACCAGCACCGCCTCGGCGGCGGCGCCGTCCACGAGGTCGGCGCCGGCCGCGGCGGCCTGGCTGGCGACGCCGGCGCCGATGGGCACCGGCTCGTAGCGGGCCACCCGCCGCAGTCCGTCCGGCTCGGCGCAGGCGATGGCGACGCGGGGCCGGTGCCCGGCCGCCGAGGTGAGGGTGCGGGCCACCAGCACCGCGCCGATCTCGTCCGCGCCGGGATGGGCCAGCACCCGGTCGCCGAGCTCCAGCCACCCGGTCCAGGCGCGCAGCCACCGCCACTCGGCGGTGCCGACCGCGGCCGGCGCGGTGTCGTCGGCGCCGACGACCAGGGTGTCGAGCACCCCCTCGGCGGCGAGGGAGAGCGCGACCTGGTTGAGGACGTGGTTGCGCTGCCGGCGGCGCAGGAAGTCCTGCCGCACCGGGGCGGGCACGTCGGTCGACGGCCGGGCACCGGCGCCGTCGAGGAGACGGTGCAGGTCGGCGGAGTACGCGTGCAGCGCCCGCCCGTACGTGGCCCAGTAGTCGGGCTCCTCCCCGGCGTCGTCGGCGTCCGGAGTGCGCTGCACGACGGTGGCGGCGTGCACCGGTCCGGCCACGTCGCGCAGCGCCGCCCAGCGGTCGAGCACGACCGGTACGGGTTCGTGGTGCAGCCGGGAGGCGATCAGTCCGCCGTGCCCGAGGGTCTCCAGGGCGACCACGGCCGCCTCGGCGGAGGTGGAGCGCAACCAGTCGGCGAGCCGGTCCGGGTCGCCGGGGCGGCGACCGGCCGGCAGCAACGCCGCCGGGGGCGTGTCGACGGCGGCCCCGGCGACGGCGGCCACCATCGCCGGCAGCACCCGGCACACCGGCCGGTCGTCCAGCGGGACCAGCGCCAGCCGGATCACCGCGGCACCGCCCGCGACGCCGTGGCTCCCGATCGGCCGTTCGTGTCCAGGTCCGCCGCGGCCCGGTGAGCGGTGTCGACGCCGCTCGACGCCGGCGGCGAGGACGCCGCCCCGCCGGTCGGCTGCGGCAGCGCCCGCAGCGCCGCCTCGGCGGCCCCGACGAGCTGCGCGTCGGTGCCGAGCGCGGCCGGCACCAGCGCCACCTCGCCGAGCACGGGCAGGCAGGAGGCGGCGAACGCGGGGCGCAGCGCGTCGAGCAGCTCCGGCACGGCGGCCCCGCCACCGACCACGACGACGTCCGGGTCGAGGGTGTTGGCCAGGCCGGCCAGCGCGACGCCGAGGGCCTCTCCGGCCCGGGTGATCACCGCGAGCGCCGCCGGGTCGCCGGCCCGGGCACGGCGTACCACCTCGGTGAGGGCGAGCCCGACGGCGCCGGTGCGCGCGGCGTAGCCGGCGGCCATCGCGGGGCCGGCCGCGACCGCCTCGACGTGCCCGGTCGCGCCGCACGGGCAGGGCAGCCCGACGGCCTGCGGCACCGGCACGTGCCCGACGTGTCCGGCGGCGCCGCGCCGGCCGGTGAGCAGCCGGCCTTCGGTCAGCACCCCACCACCGACGCCGGTGCCGACGGCGACGCCGAGCACCGTGGGCAGCCCGCGCCCGGCGCCGTGCACCGCCTCGCCGAGGGTGAACGCCTGAACGTCGTTGAGGACGGCCCCGGGCAGCCCGAGCCGGGTCCGCGTCCCGGCCACCACGTCCACGTCGGACCAGTCGCGGATCGACGAGGTGGCGGCGGTGACCCGGTCGGTGCCGGGATCGACCAGGCCAGGGGCGCCGACGCCGACCGCGACCGGCGCGCCGCCGAGGGAACGCACCAGCGCGGCGGCGGTGTCGAGGACGGCGGCGGCTCCGTCGGTGGCCGGCGTGGGCGCCTGGGTACGGGCGAGCACGGCGCCGCCGCGGACCAGCGCGGCGGCGGTCTTCGTGCCGCCGATGTCGACGGCGGCGACGACGGGCGCAGTCATGGTGTCCTTCGGGTCACGGTGATGCGGAAGTCGTAGCGGTCGGCCCGGTAGATGCTCTCGGCCCGCTCGACGGCGGTGCCGCTCTCGTCGTAGGTGACCCGGTCCACCCGCAGGGCGGGCGAGTACGGG
Organism: Micromonospora coxensis; assembly: GCF_900090295.1. NCBI lineage: Bacteria > Bacillati > Actinomycetota > Actinomycetes > Micromonosporales > Micromonosporaceae > Micromonospora > Micromonospora coxensis. Next base: position 719,024 of record NZ_LT607753.1, read on the forward strand.
GCCACCTGCAACAGCCGGGCCTGCTCGGCGTCGACGACCGTCGCGGCGATGACCTGGTCGGCGTGGTGCGGGCGGACACCCCGCTCGGCGAGGGCCTCGTAGAGGGACCCGGCGATGACGGACGCGTCCAGGTCGCCGATCCGCTCGGCGGGCAGCCACACCTCCTCCAGACACATCGGCAGGCTGTCGGCGAGGCGCAGTCGGCGCACGTGCACCACGTCCGCGCCGGGCGAGACGGCCAGGTCCCGGGCGACCTGCACCGACGCCGACGCGACGGTGAGGTCGAGCAGCCGCGAGTCCGGGGTGAGCCGGCGGTTGCGCATGTCCTCGCTGAACGAGGTGAGCGCGAGCGACTTGGAGATGGTGGCCGGGTCGGCCACGAAGGTGCCGGCGCCCTGGGCGCGGTAGACCAGGCCCTCCTCTTCCAGGCGGCCGATCGCCTGCCGGACGGTGGCCCGGCTCACGCCGAAGCGGGCGACCAGTTCACGTTCGCTGGGCAGCGGGTCGTGCGGTCGCAGGTCCGCGCCGATCTCGGCGCGCAGCGCCGTGTAGAGCGCCTCGTGCTTGTAGCCGGCCTTGTTGAGCACACTCACCCCTTCACGCCACCTTCGCCGACCCCGCGGAAGAACAGCCGCTGCAGGGCGAAGAAGACTGCCATCAGCGGCAGCACCGCGATCATCGTGCCAGCGGCGACGACCCGCTGGTCGTTGGTGAAGGTGCCGGACAGGTACTGCAGACCCACGGTCAGGGTGAAGTTGTCCGGGTTCTTCAGCACGATCAGCGGCCAGAGGAAGTCGTCCCAGGCGAAGAGGAAGCTGAACACGCCGACGACGGCGAGCGAGCCGCGCACGCTGGGCAGCGCCACCTTCCAGAACCGGGCCCACTCCCCCGCGCCGTCGATCGAGGCGGCCTCCTCCACCTCGCGCGGCAGGGCGAGGAAGGCGGTCCGCATGACCAGGATGGACAGGCCGGACACCGCGCCGGGCAGCAGCACGCCGAGCAGGGTGTCGACCAGGCCGAGGCTGCGTACGGTCAGGAAGACGTTGACCATGATGACCTCGAACGGCACCACCAGCGACGCGAGCACGGCGGCGAACACCGCGCCTCGGCCGCGGAAGCGCATCCGGGCCAGCGCGTAGCCCGCCATCGCGCCGAGCAGGCAGTTGGTAAGCACGCTGGCGGTGGCGACCATCGCCGAGTTGGCGATGTAGCGCCAGACCGGGATGACCTCGGCGACCTTGGCGAAGTTGCCGAGTGTCGGGTCCTGCGGCAGCCACGTCACGTCGGGGCCGTAGATCGGCTCGGCGGTGCCCTTGAGCGAGGTGAGCAGCTGCCACGCGAATGGTCCGACCAGCAGTACGGCCATGGCCAGCAGCAGGACGTAGCGCAGAGCCACCGGGCCGTGGCGCCTCATGCCTCGCTCCCCTCGTTCCGGCGACGCAGCACCAGCGCCAGGACGGACAGACCGAGGGTGCCGACGAAGAGCACCAGGCTCATCGCCGAGGCGTACCCGATCTCGCCGTCGACGCCGAGGCCGACCTCCCGGATGTAGTAGACGATCGACTTGGCCTGCCCGCCCGGGCCGGCGGTGCCGGAGGACATCACGTAGATCTCGGCGAAGACCTTGGTCGCGGAGATCGCCGACAGCGCGCCGACCAGCAGCATCGTCGGGCGTACGGTCGGCACGGTCACCGACCGGAACCGGCGGATCGCCCCGGCGCCGTCGACCTTGGCCGCCTCGTACAGCTCGCTCGGCACGTTGGACAGGGCCGCCAGGTAGATGACCATGTAGTAGCCGAGGCCCTTCCAGACGGTCACCAGCATGCAGGCGAAGAGCAGCAGCGTCGCGTCGGTGAGGAACGGCAGCGGCTCGGCGACGATCCGCAGCTTGAGCAGGACCGCGTTGACCAGGCCCTCGGAGGACAGCAGCCAGCTCCAGATCAGTCCGACCACCACCATCGAGGCGATGACCGGGGAGTAGAAGACGGCCCGGAAGGCGCCGATGCCGGGCAGCTTGGCGTGCACCAGTTGGGCCAGCAGCAGCGGCAGCAGCACCAGCGCCGGCACCACCACGACCAGGTAGAGGCCGGTGTTGCCCAGGGCGCGGAAGAACTCGTCGTCGGCGGCGAGCCGGCGGAAGTTGGCCAGGCCGGTGAACTCGCCGCCGCCGAGCGCCTGCGCGTCGGTGAAGGCGAGCACGCCGGTGTTGGCCAACGGTCCCCACGTCATCACGGCGGTGACGACCAGGGCCGGGGCGAGGAAGAGCCAGGGCACGTACCAGCGACGGCCGATCACGTCGGGAAGCTCCTGTCGGTTGCGCGGGGTGGTGGCGCCGCCCGCCGAGGGGGGCGGCGGGCGGCGCCGGCGGTGCGGACCTACCGGGCGAGCAGCTTGTTCGCCTCGGCGACGGCCTCGTCCAGGGCGGTCTTCGGGTCGAGGTCGCCCTTGACCGCGAGCTGGACCTTGCCGATCACGGTCGCCTTGGTGCGGTCGTCCCACTGCACCGGGGTGAGGGTCTTGGCCTTGGCGATCTGCTCGGCGGAGATCTTGCGGGCCACGGACGTGGGGTCGGTGTCGGTGACCTGGGTGAAGTACGGATCCTTCAGGGAGTCCGCAGTGGACGGCAGGATCGTCACGATCTTGGCGAAGGCGAGCTGGTTCTCCGCGTTGGTGACGAACTTGGCGAACGCCAGCGCGGTGGCCTGGTTCTTGCTCTTACGGGGGATCAGCAGACCCATCACCGACATGTTCGTGGTGCCCTCGGCGCTGGCGATCTGGCCGGCGACGCCGGTGGCCTTCGCCACCGCCGGGGCGTTCTCGCCGACCACCTTGAGGAAGTTCGGGCCGGAGGGGAAGAGCGCGGTACGCCCGGCCGAGTACGCCTCGGTGGCCTTCGAGTGGTTCTCGGTCAGCCAGTCCGGAGCGATCGCCTTGCTCGCGTACAGGTCACGCAGCGCGGTCACGTACTGCACGGCCTCCGGAGTGTTGAAGGTCCACTGCGTGGCGTCGGCGTTGAGCAGCGGCACACCGAGCTTGGCGAGGTTCGGCACGAAGGTGTTCTCCAGCGCCGGGTGCCAGCCGTAGAAGGCGCCCTTGCCGGCCGCGGAGAGCTGCCTGGTCTGGGCGAGCAGCTCGTCGATGGTCTTCGGCGGGGTGTTCGGGTCGAGACCGGCCTTGGCGTAGAGGTCCTTGTTGTACATGGTGACCTCGCTGGTGAGGTACCACGGCAGGCCGTACGCGCCCGACTGTCCCGGGACCTTGAAGGCGTCCCAGGCGCCCGGGACGTGGCTGCCCTTGACGTCGGCGGCGTTCTTGTCGAGGTCGACGAAGACGCCCTGCTTCTCCAGCTTCTGGGCGAAGTTCGGGTTGAGGTTGACCACGTCCGGCAGCGTCCCGGCCTGGGCGTCGTTGGTGATCTTCTCCTGCGCGCCCTGGAACGGCAGGTCGATCCAGTTGACCTTGGTGCCGGGGTGCTTCGCCTCGAAGTCGGCGATGAGCTTGGTGATGTACTCGTCGAACGTCGGCTTGAGCGCCAGCGTCGAGAAGGTGATCTCGCCCTTGACCTCGCCGCTGATCGTGTCGCCACCGGCTCCACCGGAGGCGGCGTCGTCGCCGCTGGACAGGCCGCAGCCGCTGACGAGAAGCACGGCCGCCAGGGCGGCGGCCGCGAAGGCGCGGGTACGCCTCATGAGGGGTCCTCCAGAGGGGGGTAGTGGTACGGACCAGTGCCGGTGACTCTGGACCATGAACGAGAGGTGGTCAAGTCCTGCCTGGCGATTGGATGCCGGATGTCCCGTTTAGGCACCGCAGCGAAGCCTTGACTTGTCCGTACCACCGGGACCACGATGAGCCGCATGCCTACCCCCACCCCCCTCCGCCGGATCACCGTCGCCGGCATCGCCGGAGCTCTCCTGCTCGGCCTGACGGCCGTCCCGGCGGCCGCCGCCGACCCCGGCCTGCCGACCGTCGTCGCCGCCGACGGCTCCACCGCCACCATCGACGCGATCAACCCCTCCTCGCGAGCCGCCGGCATGCTCGCCCTCTACACCCCGGACGCCGGCGCCGAGACAAAGACGAACGCCTTCGGCGGCGAGGCCGTGCTGCGCGCGCTCGGCGGCGGCACGTACGAGGTGCTCAGCGTCTGCACCGTCTTCGACGCCTGCCCGAAGCCCGGCAACAACACCATCCCCGCCGACGGGGCGGTCCTGTCCGCGTCCCCGCCCGAGGCAGGCGGCACCGACGACCGGCGCTTCATCCGTGACCGCCTGCGCGCCGGCGACCGGGTGCAGCTGCGTAACCTGCTCATCCGCACGGCCACCACCACCGTGACCGCCACCGACCCGACCGCGGCCAGCCACCCGGGCGGCATCGACCCCGCCACCGGCCAGTGCTTCCCGGGCTGCCGCGGCGCCGAGCAGCTGATCGCCTACACCTCCGCCGCCGGCCGACCCACCACCGGCACCAACGACTTCGGCTACGAGATCACCGTGACCGGCGACCGGGTCACCGCCCGCGGCGGCGGCAACAGCGCCATCCCGGCCGACGGATTCGTGCTCTCCGGGCACGGATCCCGCGGCTCCTGGCTGGAGGGCAACGCCCCGCTGGGCGCGAAGGTCACCCTCGACGGCGACACCGTGACCGTCGAGGTCGACGCGCAGAGCTACCTGCTCGGCGCGGAGCGGGCCGCCGCCACCGCCCGCACCGCCTCCACCGCCGCCGTCGCCTCCTGCCTCGCCGTCGACCCCGCGTCGATCGACACCGCCCTCGCCGAGTCCGCCAGCCTGCTCGACCGGGCCCGCACGGCCGCCGCCACCGACCCGGAACGCGCCGCCGAACTGGCCCGCGACGCCACCCGCCGCGCCGACGTCGCCGGCTACCGCGCCCGGGAGTCGCGCCCCGTCGAGGGTCGGGGCCTCTGGGTACGCCCCATCGAGACCACGCCCGAGCAGATCCGCGCCTCCCTCGACCGGATCGCCGCCGCCGGCTTCAACATGGTCTTCCTGGAGACCGTCTGGGGCGGGTACACCATCTACCCCAGCGGCGTCGCCGAGCGGGCCGGCATCCCCGCCCAACGGCCGGAGATGCGCGGCTTCGACCCGCTGAAGGTGTGGATCGACGAGGCACACGCCCGGGGCGTGGAACTGCACGCCTGGACGCACACGTTCTTCGTGGGCATCGAGGCCGGCGGCGGTCCGGTGCTCAAGGCCCACCCGGAGTGGGCCGCGGTCGAACGCGAGGACGTCGGCAAAACCGGCCCGCAGCCGTCCCGGATGGAACCCGGCTACTTCTGGGTCGACCCGGCCATCCCCGCCGTCCGTGCCCACGTGCTCGCCACCTACGACGAGATCCTGCGCGGCTACGACGTCGACGGGCTGCACCTGGACTACATCCGCTACCCGGTGTCGCTGCCCTACGGGGCGGACTTCTCGTACTCGTCGTACAGCAGGCAGACGTTCGCCGCCACGCACGGCGTCGACCCGTACACCCTCGACCCGCAGTCGCCGCTCTGGGCGACCTGGAACGCCTGGCGAGAGGAGCGGATCACCACCTTCGTCGACGAGGTCCGCGCGCTGCAACGCCGCATCGCCGGCGACCGCAAGCTCTCCGCGGCCGTGTTCGCCGACCCGACCGACGGGCTGAGCAAGAAGTTCCAGAACTGGGGGGCGTGGGTCGACGACGACACCCTGGACTTCCTCACCGGCATGTCCTTCGGCACCTCGGCCGGCTCCGTCGGCCAGGACACCGCGGTGATGCGCGAGCGGGTCGGTGACGTGCCGCTCTACACCGCCACCTACGGGCCGCTGCGCGGCTCCTCCCCCGACCTGGTGCTCGACCAGGTGCAGGCGGTCAACGACGCGGACTCCGACGGCGCGGCGCTGTTCGCGTACAACCAGCTCAACGCCCGCCAGCAGGAGGCGCTGCGGGAAGGGTCGTTCCGCACCCCGTCGGTGGTGCCGCACGCCGACCACCGGGCGGCGGCGCTGCGCGGCGTGACCGCCCTGCGCGACGGCCTCACCCGGGCGACCGCCTGCGCACCCGCCGCCGTCACCGCCGAGGTACGCGCCCGGCTGACCGCCGCCGCCGCGCTGCTGCGCCCCGGCCTGCCTCCCGCCGGCGTCGCGGCGGCCGCCGACCAACTGGAGAAGGCGGCGACCGCCGCAGGCGGCTGGGGTACCAGGGTGCAGCCCGACCTCACCCGACGCACCATCCGCGACCTGCGCATGTACGCCCGCTGGGCGGAACTCGCCTGACCGCCGGCAGGGGGCACCGACCCGGTGCCCCCTGCCGCTCTCCGATCACCGCCGGGCAACGGCTGCTGCTGTTCCCGACCCTGCGACCGTCAGCCGTCGACCGGCTCGGGAGTCAGCCGGTGAAGTTCCATGCCTGGTTCTGGCCGCCGACGCACTCCCACTGCTGCACGAAGGCGCCGGGCGGCGGGGCCGTCAGGGCGGCGTTGGCCGCGTCGAGGCACTTGTCGCTGTGCCCGGCCCGCAGCTCCCACTTGTCGTCGGCACGGCGCTGGAGGTGCCAGGTCTGGTTCGCGCGCCAGCCACAGTTCTCCAGCACCAGGCCGGCCCCGTTCTCCGTCCCGCCGCCGCGCACGCTCAGGCACTGCCCGCTGGCGGCGTCCATGATCTGGAAGGCGTTCTGGTAGGCGACCCGTCCGCCCCGACGCAGGAAGCGGACCCGCTCGGTCGGCCGGTTCGTATCCGGTTTCACCTTCATGTCCGCCAGGTCGACGACCAGGTCGTTCCGGCCGGAATAGGCGCTGTGCAGCCGGTCGAGTTCACCGAACTGCACGAACGGCACAGTCGTGGTTTCACCCCGTCTGGAAACGGTTGCCGCCCACCGGTTGGACGCACTCTCGTTGAGCCTCTTGTGCGTTTCCCGGACCTGAGGCGCGACGCAGAGATGATCCTCGGGCGTCGCCTCGCGCCACACGAATCCCTGCTGGCACGTATCCGGCCCGAAGGTCTGGTCGGCCGGGTTGCGGAACTGATTGGGGTTCCTGTTGTCCAGTCTCACGAATTGCCGCATCTTCGGGTCCACGCAGACGTGGTCGTCCGGTCTGGCCTCCCGCCACACGAATCCCTGAGCACAGGTGGAAGGTCCGAAAGGCCCGAAGGCGGCGGCCGCGCCGTGGACGGCGGGACCGATCGACGCCGTACTCCCGGACGCCACTTCCCCATACGCGGGCACGCTGTACGCCGTCGTGCCGATCGCCAGAAGACCGGCAAGAAAGAGCAGTGGTCTCGCACCGGTGATCATGAAAATCACGCTAACACGACGCGCGGAATCATCGACGAGGTATTCACGTCGGGGAGTCCGTCGATTTTCACTCCGAGCCGGTTCCTGCTGCACGTCGACCCGTTCGTCTCCGTGCTCCGCAGGAGGTCCTGTTCACCGCGCCCACGGCGAAAGGGAATTGTCCGTGGACGGTCAGTCGATGGTGCAGAGCGGCCCTTCGGTGAGCACGTGCGCCGCCTTGATCCCGTCGGGCACACCGGACGCCTCCAGCCACTGCGGCTCCAGCCGGTCGGCCCAGCCGACGATCTCCGTCGCCAGGGCGACCGCCCGCTCGTCGCGGCCGTGCACGAGTTCCAGCGCGAGCCGGAGGTACGCGCCCTGCTGGGTACCGACCAGCTCGGCGGCCAGAGCGGCGATCCGGTCCGCGACGCGCACCCGTGACCGGCATGCTGCGCGGCGAGGACAGCGAGCAGGAACCGGATCGCCTGCGGCTCGATGTCCCACCGGTCCAGCAGCACCGCAACCTGATCGTCGACCGTGCGGAACGCGCCCGAACCCGGGAGGTCGTCACACCGAGCCGTCGCCGGTCCGCACGATGAGATCGGCCCGCTCACGGGTGCCGTCCGCGGCGAAGAACTCCCGCTCCTTCACCATCCAGGCCCGCCACAGTGCCTCGACGTCGTAGGGCTGGCCGTGGTCGCGTGCCAGCCCTCGCCGCAGCCGGACGTCCTCCGGCGCCTCGACGAACACGGCGAACGCCAGTCGCCCCACCGTGCAGCGGCGCGTGCAGGTGACGCCTTCGACGACGACGAGGTCGTGGTGCGGCACGGTCCTCCAGCCGCCGAGCGAGTCACCGCGCCAGTCCGACCAGTCGCGTCGCTGGAAGCGCGCGTCCTCGCCGCGCAGCAACGGCCGCAGCACCTGCGCGTCGAAGCGCGGCCACCAGCGCTCACCGGTCGGGTCGTCCCAGGAGACGAAGTCGTCGATCTCGACGATCGGCGCGTGCGCCACCTCGGCCAGCCGCGCCGCGAGCGTGCTCTTGCCGCCGCCGGCGGGGCCGTCGACGCCGATGATGCGTACGCCACCCACCGCCGGCCTGCGGGCGACCTCGGCGAGGATGCCGTCGATGTCCACGATCGGAATCTAGGGCATCTGCAATCGGCGTGGCCGGCCAGCCGGTGAACGCGACGATGGCCGAGGCTGTTCGTCCGCCGTTCGCCACGGGGCCGTCCGGCCGTCAGCCGCGGACCCTAGCGTGGGCGACCCGACCGGACGTCCCAGGAGACCGCCTCGCATGACTCCGCCACCGATCGACCGTACCGTGGACGCCGAGGTCACGGCGGTGAGCCGGATCGGTGACACCGCCCCGCACAGCGCCTTCACCGACCTGGTCCGCCATGACGGGGCCTGGTTCTGCGCCTTCCGCGAGGGCGCCTCGCACGTTGCCGGCGACGGCGTGATCCGGGTGCTGGCCTCGCCGGACGGGCGCTCCTGGGCCTCGGCAGCGGTGCTGCGCCGCGACGGCAGCGACCTGCGGGACCCCCGTTTCGTCCCCCGGCCCGACGGCCGGCTGCACCTGTACGCCGCCGCGGTGACCGGCGAGGCCACCCGATCCGTCCGTACCATGGCGTGGCTCTCTCCGGACGGGCACCGCTGGGGCGACCCGACGCCGGTCGGCGAGCCGGACGTCTGGCTGTGGCGGGCGGCATGGCACGCCGGCGCGATGTACGGCGTCGGCTACGCCACCCGCGAGCCCCGCTTCGTCCGGCTGTACCGCAGCGGCGACGGGTGGGACCTGCAACCGGTGGTGCCGACCCTGTTCGCCGACGGCTACCCGAACGAATCGGGCCTGGTGTTCGACCCGGACGACACGGCCATCTGCCTGCTGCGCCGGGACCGGGACGCCGCCACCGCCCAGCTCGGCCGGGCCCGCCCGCCCTACCGGGACTGGCACTGGACGGACCTGGGAGTACAGGTGGGCGGGCCGAGCCTGCTCCGGCTGCCGGACGGCCGGCTGGTCGCCGGCGTGCGCCTCCTCGACGGCCGCCCGCGCACCGCGATCTGCGCCGTCGACGCCGCGCGCGGCGAGCTGACCGAGATGGTCACCCTCCCCTCCGGCGGTGACACCAGCTATCCCGGCATGGTCTGGCACGACGACCTGCTACGGGTCAGCTACTACTCCTCGCACGAGGGGCGCACCTGCATCTACCTCGCGGAGGTGGCAATCGGCCCTGCCCGCCTCCACGGTGGTCACACCAGGTGATCCCGCCCGAGTGGAGCCGGCCCGGCTCGGGACCCCGCAGCCCGCGGATGAAGTCGCGGTGCCCAGTTCGGAGGGTCGCGGCGGTGGAGTTACGGCCGGGCCTCAGCTACGAGCACTCCACGCGCACCTGACCGTACTCATGGATCATGCCGTGACCGGGCGGCCGTCCCGGCGGATGACGTGTCGGAGCACCGGGTGCAGGTCCGCCGCGACCATGTCGAGCAGCTCGGCGCCGAAGACGCACAGCGAGGACTCCCACGGATGGCCGAAGCAGCCGAAGCGGAGATCCTCGGCCAGGTAGATGTGATAGTCCCCGTCGGGATACGGCGACAACGGCCATCCCGGCCGCCCTGGTGGATCGAGGTTCTCGGGCCCGACGAGGCTCGGCCACACCCGGTAGCACGGATGCTGCCAGTCCAGACACAGCAGCGACCCCTCCCCCACCAACGACGCGAAGCCGTCCCGCACGACCTGGGTCAGACGGTCCAGTCCCGCCTCGGTGGGATCGTCGTCGAGGTGGGTGAGGCTCCAGGTGACCGACGGCGTCGGCTCGACGATGGCGGGGAAACGATGCATGCTCGGCCGGAAGTCGAACATCGCGTAGAAGGCGTCCCACACGCGCGTCGCCTCACCACGGAGTTCCTGGTACGCCCTCGTCGCCACCGCCGCACCCTACGTGAAGCGCCACTGCCCGCCCGGCGAGAGGCCGGGCGGGCAGTGGCGGGCTCCGGTCAGTTGCCGGTGGAGAGGTCCGTCAGGCCCTTCATCATCTCGGCGAAGTCGGCGGTCTCGGCCGGCGGCGGCGTCGCGATGTTCACCGGCTTGCCGTAGTCGGTGTAGTCGATCGTGATGTCGCCCATCTTGCCCATGAGCATGCCCACCCGGCGCGGCCGGTACTGCTCGTCGACCCAGAGGTCGATCTTGATCTCCTTGACGCCCTGCTTGGCGAACTGCTGCTCGACACCCGAGCGCAGCTTGGCGTCCAGGTGCTTGAGGTGGGCCGCCACCGGAGCCGCGACGGTGTAGTGGACGGTGCGCGCCCCGTTCACCGTCTCCTCGCCGACGACGGTGACGCCCTCGGTGGCGAGGAGCGTCTTGACCTGCTTGGTCGGGTCGACGTCCTCGAACTGCCTGGTGACGTTCATCCCCGCCTGCTCGCCGGCCTTGGTCAGGTCCAGCTTCATCCAGCGCTTCCCGCCCATTCCCGCACGGTCCTCGGCCGGAATCTCGACGAAGAACACAGAACCGATCATCCGAACGGTGCCCTGGGTGCCGTCCGGGAGAGCGGTGGTCATCTCCACCTTGACCGGGTCACCCAGATCGATGACGCCACGCGCCGAGATCTTCTCGGTGTCCGCCGTGCCCTGCATCGTCAGCGTCACCGAGTCGCTCTTCTCGGTGGCGTCGATCGTCTTCTGCAACGAGCCCTTGAGATCGGTGGCGAGCAGCTCCAGCACGCTGGGCTGCTTGCCCGCGTCGGAGCCCGGCACCGAGCCGCAGGCAGCCACCGCGAATGCCGTGACGGCGGAGACCACCGCCACAGTGGTCCTCTTCCAAAGTGACACGAAAGCTTCTTTCCCCCGCAGGATTCTGGGCTCGCCCCAGATCGACCGACGACACGCTATCCCACGCGGTCAACCTCTCATCGACTCCCCACAGGCGACCGACCGGACGCATCCGGCACGAGCTGCCGGCTCGTCGAGCGCCTCCGGCACGGACCGGCCGCCGCGGCGGACGCGAGGAGGCGGGCCGGCGTGCACCACGATCGGGCGACGGCTCCGGCGGGGGTGGCGTGTCACTTCCGCCAGGCCGGAGCCATCCGCTCGGACATCTCCTGCCAGAACGTACGCAGGTCGTGCCGGTCGACCGCCTGCCAGTCCGCCCGCCCGGGCGACCACCACCAGCGTCCGACGAGGTCGACCTGGTGGGCGCAGAATGCCTCGTCCATCTGGTACGGCAACTCGTCCCCCTTCGGCGGCAGCGGGCACAGCCGGAACGGGCAGTCGTCGATGCAGGTGGCACCCGGCTGCACGTCGTGCGCCTGCCGCCGGCTGAGGGTCACCCGCATCGCGGTGCGGTCGATGGTCAGGCACGGCGGCAGCTCGGCCCGGCTGGCCCGGCTCAGCCGGCGCGCCCGCTGGTCGTTGTCACGTCCCCGGTCGGCCAGGTTGAGCAGCAGCATCACGTCGGCCAGCAGGCGCTGGGCCCGCGGTTGCAGGACGGCCCAGCCGTGCCAGGGCGGCAGCCAGGAGGCCTGGACCCGACGGATGCCCGGATGGCCGCTGACCGATCCGATCCGCCCGATGATCTCCCGCTCGTCCAGCCAGCAGTGCCGCTCGGGCCGGCGGTCGATGAGCGTCTCGACGCACAGGTCCGCCACCGCGAGGACGAGCGGGTGGGCCGTCCCGCCGCCGGGCTGCGGGGCGCGCTGCCCGCCCCCGGCGATGGAGGTCCAGAAACCGACAAGCCCACGCGGGTCCGAACCGTGACCCCGCTCGCGCAGCGTCTCGCCGGGATCCCGGGGCAGCGCGAGCAGGGTGAGTGCCTGGATGAGCACCAGGTGGGAGTACCAGAACCGGGAGTGCCGCAGCGCCTTCTCGGCCTCCTCGATCAGCACGCTGCGGTGCGCCGGGTACGTCCGGCAGTTGGCGGCCATCCGGAACCCCTGCGCCAGCGTGATCTCGTAGACCCGGGCACCCTGGCGGAAGTCGGAGGCGAGGCGGTCCACCCAGCGCCGCAGGGTCTCGCGGGCCATGCCCTGCCAGTCCGGTTCGTCCGGGGCGTGCGCGGCGTCGGTGAAGAGGAACAGCGACGGCGCGAGCCAGGTCCGCAGCTCCTCCAGGCGCTCGCGCCCCTGGGTGTCGGCGGCCTGTGGCGGCTCGTCGAGCAGGTCGTGCAGTGCGCGTACGGCGGCGTTGCCGCCGCTGGCGAGCTGGCGGGCCGCGGTCAGCCGGGGCAGGTACGACGACTCGTACGCCATCATCTGGAACAGCTGCCGGTACTGCGGGGTGGGCTGGTGCCGCCGGAGTCCGGTGGACGCGGGCGGCTGGTCGCGCAGCTGGCGGGCGGCCCCGCCGTACCGGTGCACCAGGGCGATCTTGGCGTCCTCGAGGGGCCGGTCGGTGACCGACCCGTCCCCCTGGTAGCTGGGCCAGGCCGCAAGGATCGCGTCGGCCAGCTTCTGGTGCGCCGGGTGACCGACGGCGGCGTCCATCTCGAGTGCGGCCGCGAACATCTCGAGGGCTCGGGTGCGGTTGTGGGTCCCGGCCGCCGCGTCACAGAGTCGTCGCACGAGAGCGGCCGACCGGTCCCGGGTGGCTCTGGCGTCGCGTTCGGCCGGCGACGGTCCCACCGTCTGCCGGACGGCGTCTCGGATCCGGACGGTCACCGGCGGCACCGGCGGTGGCCGTCGCCCGTCGAGCCGTTCGAACGCTCCCGCGCTGCGGGTGTAGAGGGTGAGGGCGGCGAGCAGTTCCCGTCCGGGACCGTGGTTGTCGGTGAAGGCCTGGGTGAGGAAGTTGTCGTCGCGCAGGGCGGCGGTCAGGTAGCGGGACCCCAGGAACGCCTGCACCACCCCGTTCTGGAAACGCACCCCGTCCTGCCGTTTCACCACGATGTGCAGGGCGTCCCCGGTGGTCTCGGCGAGCCCGAGGTCCTGCGGGTTGTCGGCGTTGAGCTTGTGCAGCCGGGCCCGGAGTTCGGCGAGGATCCACCGGCGGCCGGCGTCCTTCGCGCCGTCGCCGTCGGCGAGCTGGGCGGTACGCACCGCCAGCCGGTTGTCCCGCAGCCCGATGCAGGCGAGCGCGGAGAGCACCTCGATCGCGTCGGCCCGTTCGGTCTGCGGCATGCCGTAGTCCTCGTAGAGGTCCCCGGCGACGATGGCGTGCCACCACTCCTGCAGCAGACACCAGCGCAGCGCGGACCTGCTCCGGTCCGTCGGCCCGACCCGGTCCAGGCGGTCGACCTCGTGCAGCTGGCTGATGACCCGCAGGTAGAACGGGGAGTCGGGGACGTCGGCGGCCCGCACCAGCTCGGTGATCCGGTCCATCTGGTGGTGGGCGTCCGCGTGGCGGCTGCGGGCCTGCACGTACTCCAACGCGGCGCCGATGGACAGCGGCTCCAGTTGCAGCATCAGCGCGTCCAGACCGCGCAGCGGGTCGTCGGGGCGGGAGGCGACCACCAGGGGCAGCCGCTCGCGGACCGCACCCCGGATCGCCTCCCGCAGCACGCTGTCCCGGTCGACGGGCTGGGCGGAGTCGGCCAGGACCTCCTCCAGACCGTCGGCCAGCACCACGATCCGGTTCTCCAGCCAGAGCCGCCGCCACACCTTGTCGGCCTCACCGGCGGAGTGCAGTTGGCTGTCGATGGTCTTCTGGAACTGTTCCAGGGCGAGCTGATGGAAGTTCAGCTTCGCCGGGTCGGTGACGGTGCGCAGGTCGATCCCGACCGGTACGACGTCGGCGGCCATCAGCATCTCCGCGAGGCGGACCAGGGTCGCGGTCTTGCCGGTGCCGATGCCACCGACCAGCAGCAGCGGTCGCCGGGTGGGCTCGCTGCGCAGGCGCTGGATCATCAGTTCGCACAGTTCGTTGCGGCCGACGACGGAGCTGGCGCCGGCGTCACGTTCGGCGGTGGGCAGCACCATCCGCAGATTGCGTACGGCGTTGCGGTCGTACCAGCGGCGAACGGGGACGTACCGCCAGAACAGGAAGACCGCCAGACCCAGCGCCACGATGAGCGGGCCCTTGACGAAGCCCTCCACCTGCCCGCAGTAGTACGACCTCGGCTGGTCCGCCGCGCACCACGTCGACATCGGGAGGAACCCGGGCTCGGTGTCGAGGACCATCAGGACCACGGAGAAGACGGTCCACGCCACGAGCACCCCGGCGGTGGCGACGATGCCCCACCGCAGTCCGCGGTGATGCCGCCAGCTCATCCGGCGCTCGGACTGCGCGTCCACCCGGCGGCGGCGGTTGCGCTCGGCCCGGCGCTCCCGTCGGGTACGCCACCGACGCCGGCGCTGCCGTAACCACAGTTGGGCGGCCCAGACCGGACCACGTCTCGGCCCGCGCATGACCACCCCCGTGACCCACACGATCGGCTACCGGCGGCACTGCCCGTGCCAGGTCCACGCTAGTACCGATTCGCGCAGCCCAGCGCTGGGTTCCGGCAATCCCGTGGCGGGCCGGCGCACGGGCTCCCGGCACCGGAGGGCAGCGCCTGCTGCCGGCAGGCCGGTCCGGGCGTGGCCCGGTCAGCGACGCCGGGCGTTGAGCCGGGCGGCCTGGCGCGTCAGGTGGTCACGCTCGGCGAGGTTGGGGGCCTTCCGGGCCGCCTCGGCGTACAACCGGGCCGCCGTGTCCAGGTCGCCGTCGCGTTCGTGCAGGTGGGCCGCCACCGCCGCGTGGCGGGGCAGCGAGTCGTCGAGCGCCGCGAGCGCCGCCAGCCCGGCGCGCGGCCCGTCCGCCTCGCCGACGGCCACCGCGCGGTTGAGCCGGACGACCGGGCTGTCGGTCAGGCGCGCCAGTTCGTCGTACCACTCGACGATCTGCACCCAGTCGGTCTCCTCGGCGGTGAGCGCGTCGGCGTGCAGTGCCGCGATCGCGGCCTGCGCCTGGAACTCGCCCAGCCGGTCACGGGCGAGGGCAGCCTGCAGGATCCCGATGCCCTCGGCGATCGACGTGGTGTCCCATCGGCTGCGGTCCTGCGCGGCCAGCGGCACCAGGCTGCCGTCGGGCGCGGTCCGGCTGGCGCGCCGGGCGTGGTGCAGCAGCATCAGGGCGAGCAGCCCGGCCACCTCGGGGTGGTCGATGGCGGCCGCCAGCTGCCGGGTGAGTCGGATGGCCTCGGCGGCGAGGTCGACGTCGCCGGAGTAGCCCTCGTTGAAGACCAGGTAGAGCACGCGCAGCACGGTGGCGACGTCGCCGGGCTGGTCGAAGCGCACGGTGGAGACGATGCGCTTGGCCCGGCTGATGCGCTGCGCCATGGTCGCCTCGGGCACCAGGTAGGCGTGGGCGATCTGGCGGGTGGTCAGCCCGCCGACGGCGCGCAGCGTGAGCGCGACCGCCGACGACGGCGTCAGCGACGGGTGGGCGCACAGGAAGTAGAGCTGGAGCGTGTCGTCGACGGCGGGGGTGGGGCCGGGCTCCGGCTCCTCGTCGACGCGCGCTTCCCGGCGGCGGCGGGCGGCGTCCGCCCGGGTGGCGTCCAGGAACTTGCGCCAGGCCGCGGTGACCAGCCACCCCTTCGCGTCCCGGGGCGGGTCGGCGGGCCAGACGCGCAGCGCCTCGACCAGCGCGTCCTGCACGGCGTCCTCGGCCGCCGCGAAGTCGGCTCCGCGGCGGACGAGGACGGCGAGCACGGTCGGCGTGAGGCTCCGGAGCAGGGCCTCGTCCATCAGGTCACTCCGTGATGGTGGGCGGCTCGGTCAGGAAGGGGCGCACCTCGAGCCACTCGTGCAGCGGCTTCCCGCCCGCGCCCGGGGCTGCCGACAGCTCCCCGGCCAGTTCGAGCGCGCGGTCGTAGCTGTCGACGTCGATCACCATCCAGCCGGCGATGAGGTCCTTGGTCTCGGCGAACGGGCCGTCGGTGACCGGCGGGCGCCCCTCGCCGTCGTACCGGACGAACGTCCCCTCGGGGGCGAGCGCCTGGCCGTCGACGAACTCGCCGGTCTTCTCGAGCCGGTCCGCGAAGTCCTGCATGTACTGCAGGTGCGCCGAGATCTCCTCCGGCGTCCACTGGTCCATGGGCACGTCGTGGATCGGAGTCGGACCGCCGCGGTAGTGCTTGAGCAGTAGGTACTTGGCCACCTGGTTCTCCTCGTCGCTGGTGCGACCCATTCTGGTCACGTTCACCCCGGGGACGGAGCCGCGCACCGCTTCTCGACATCGCCGGGGAACTTTTTCCGACCAGGTTCTGCACGGGTCACGTCGGTCACCGATCTCCGGACGCGAGGGTCTGCGCGGCCTCGGCGAAGGCGCGGACGCGGGCGGTGGCCCCGTCGGCGCGCCAGAGCAGGCCCCACTGCAGGGGTGGCGCGTCGTGAAGACGCACGTACGCGACATCGGGACGGGCGTAGTAGCGCCGGGCGTTGGCGCCGACGGGGAAGGCGCCGAGTCCGGCGCCGATGAGGGTCAGGATCTCATGGAACGTCGCGGCGGACCGGCCGGCCGGGATGGGCAACCCGGCCGGGGTGGTGTGCGGGGTCCGGTCGGCGCGCAGGGACTGCGGCAGCGTGTCGGGCAGTTGCAGCATGGTGACCCTGGCGAGGTCCTCGACCGAGACCGCGCGGCGACGGGCGAACGGGTGCCCGACCGGCACGGCCAGGAACCGGGCCTCGGACACCAGCACCGGGCCGGTCACGATGCCGGGCTCGTGCACGGGGAAGGTGGCCAGGGCGAGGTCGACGTCGCCACCGCGCAGCCAGGGCATCAGCTCGCCCAGCTGCGCTTCGCGGATGTGCACCTCGCATTCGGGGTGCCGCCGGCGGAACGCCTCGGTGGCCCGGACCAGCAACTGGCCGCCGGCCGCGCCGGTGAAGCAGACCCGCAGGGTCCCGGTGAATCCGCGACCGGCGTCGATCGCGCGGTCGACCGCGGCGACGATCCGGTCCCAGGCCGGCCGGAGCTCGTCGTAGAGCGCGCGCCCGGCCGGAGACAGCTCGACCCGGCGACTGGTGCGGTGGAACAGTGCGACACCGACGCGCCGCTCCAGCTTACGGATCGTCTGGCTGACCCGCGCGGTCGAGACCCGCAGTCGCTCGGCGGCGTGACCGAAGTGCAGTTCCTCGGCGACGGCGAGAAACGACTCCAGTTCGTGCCGCTCCAGCACGCCCATCCCCCTGCATCGTTAATTGTGGCTTCACGATCGTGGCACAACTCGACATTGTTCACCGTCCGGGCCTGCCGCAGGGTGGAGGCACCGACCATCGACCGGGCAGGAGCAACGGCTACCCGTCACCGGTGACCACGCTCCGCGCGGACATCGGCGTCACCGCGCCCGGCCTCACCCACCACGGCGCACGTCGCCACCCGAGCCCTCCGAGACAAGGACGACCATGAACACCTTGCACCACCTGCGCTCCGCCGTACGCGGCCAGGTCTGGCTGCCCGGCGAGCCTGGCTTCGACGCCGCCCGCCGCCCCTGGAACCTCGCCGTCGAGCAGCAGGTGGACGCCGTGGTCGAGGCCGTCGACGGGGCCGACGTCGCCGCACTCGTCCGGCACGCCCGCGTCACGGGGCTGGGTATCGCCACCCAACCCAACGGGCACGGCGCCACGGGCCGTACCAGCGGCACGATCCTGCTGCGCACCCGACGCCTGAACACCCTCCAGGTGGACCCGGCGGCCCGCCGTGCCCACGTCGGCGCCGGCGTGTCGTCCGGCCAGGTCCAGGCCGCCGTCGCACCACACGGCCTGACCGGGATGCCCGGAAGCTCACCGGTGGTCAGCGTCACCGGCGTCGCGCTCGGCGGCGGACTCAGCTGGTTCAGCCGTGCGCACGGCTGGGTCGCCGACAACGTCACCGCGTTCGACGTCGTCGACGCCGACGGCCACGAGCGCCGAGTCACCGCCGCCACCGCGCCCGATCTGTTCTGGGCGCTGCGCGGTGGCGGTGGCAGCTTCGCCATCGTCACCGCCCTGGAACTCGCCCTGCACCCCGCACCCGACCTGTACGGCGGCCGGATGCTCTGGTCGGCCGAGCAGGCGCCGGCCGTCCTCGACGCCTACCGCAGCGTCGTCGCTGCCGCGCCGGACACGCTGACCGTCTGGCTGGACCTGCTGCACTTCCCGGGTTCCGCACCGATGGTCGCCATCGACGTCACCCATCTCGGAGACCCCGCGGAAGCCCGCGACCTGCTCCGCCCACTGGATCGCCTGGCGTCGCCACTGTCCGACAGCCGGCAACCCATGTCGGTGGCCGAACTCGGGTCCATCACCGCGGAGCCCACCGACCCGAGCGCCGGCCTGTCCCGCGCCGAACTGGTGACCACGCTGGACGATCCCACGGCGAAGACGCTGCTGACCGAGCCCATCGAGCCGCTGCTCAGCGTCCAGCTGCGGCACCTCCGTGGTGCGCTGGCTCGCCCGTCGGACAGCCCGCACGGTCCGCTGACCGAGCCCTTCGCCCTGTACATGTTCGGGATTCCCACCGACCCGGCCCGCGCCGAAGCGGTCACCGCGAGGCAACGCGGCCTTGCCGAGGCGCTGCCCACCAGCGGCCGCAAGCCCTTCACCTTCCTCAACCCGAGCGAGAGCGTCACCGATGCCTTCGCCCCCGAGGTGGTGCAGCGCCTGCGCGACATCAAGCGCCGCCACGACCCGCACCACGTGTTCCGTGCCAACGTCCCGGTGCACGGCTGACGTGGATGTTCCCTCGCTGCTGCTGGGCCCTGGCTGCAGCCACCGCACTGGTCACCGCCCTGAGTTCCGGCTGCGCCGCTCCGGCGGCCGGCACGGACGGCAACCTGGTCGATGACCGGCGACCGCCGCCGGTCACGCAGTTCGTCCCCCGGGCAGGACACTGCCACGCCGTCTCCGATCCCACCACTGCGGAGAGCTACGGCCCGGTGGACTGCGGGCAGCCCCATCTGTGGGAAACCCGTCCACGTCGGGACGTTCACCGGCGACCTCGCCCAACAGCCGACCCCGCCCCGGATCTGGTCGACCGCCATGCGTCCCGCGTTCGCCGAATGCGATGCCAGGGCACGGCAGTTCGTCGGTCAGGACTGGCGCGACGGCGGCCACAGCAGTGCCAACGGCACGAACGACGCGATCATGAAGCAGACCGGGAGGTCCGCACCGGCACGGTGTACCGGCTGCCGTCGGAGCAGGGCTGGGCGCGCGGAGCCGCGGGGTGCGCTGCTACTTCTGGACGGGCGGCCCCGCACTCACCCGATCGGTACGTGGAGGCGGGGGCGTGTTCGCGAGCAGCCCCTTGGTGCTCCGGGGGTGGGCCTGCCGGTGGACCACGGGCCGGCCGAGGCCACCGGGGTGAGATGACGAGGGATCTCGGCGCGGTGCGCTCGCGGGCACAATGATCGCCGTGCTCACCGCCACCCGTACCCTGCTGACGTCGCTCGATCCGCTGCCGTACCGCAGGCGGATGAACCGCCTCACCGAATGGGCACGTACCGCCCCCGACCGGGCCCGGGTCTGCGCCGACCTGCGCCAACAGGGCGCCTACCAGCGGCATCTCGCCCTGGTCGCCGCGTTGGTGGTCCGGGACGCCGACGGTGTCGCCGCCGCCTTGCGTGACCCGCAGCCGTCGGTCAGAGGTGCGGCGCTCACCGCGGCGCTACGGGCCGGCATCCCGATCGGCGACGTCACCGACCGGCCGGCGACGGAGCGGCGGCGTGTCTATCGTGCCCTGCGCCGTCGCCCGGCCCCGGCTGTCGCCGACCCGCTGATCACCCAGGTCCGTGCCGCGTTCGGCGACGAGGAGGCCGCCACGCTGCTGCCCGCCTGCGGCGCCGACACGGTACGGGCGCTGCTGCCCGACCTGGAGCACGCGCTCGACCTCGAACGGCTCGTCCGGCGGCACCCCGGGCCGTTGCTGGACCGGATCCGTGAGCGGCTGGCCACTGCCCCGCCCGAACTGCGCACGAGGATCTGGAGCGATGCCGCCGACGCGGTGCTGCGAAGTGACCCGGCGCAGGCGCTCGACCTGCTCGAACGGTACGCGCCCGAGGGGTCGCTGCCCGGCCGGCTCAGCGCGTACGGGGTGCTCGCCGCACACGACGCGAGCCGCGTCGTCCGCCTGCTCACCGCCCCCGCCCGCGCGGCCTGGATACAGCGGACCAGGCTGCCGCCGGCCCTGCTGCGCCGCGTCGCGGCGTTGCCCACCGACGAGCTGGCGCCGCTCGCCGGCCGTCTCCGCGACGACAGCCGGGCGTTGGCGGCGCTGCTCGCCGTCGTCGCGCCGGCCCGGCGGGGCGAACTGTACGACCGGGCCGTGGCCGAGGTCGACACGGCAGCGCTGACTCCGGGTGCCGAGGTCATGGAGGTGCTGCCGGCGGCGGTCCGCATCCGGGAGGCGAGGCGGGTGCTGGGCCTGGCGCGGATCCGGGAGCGGGAGGCCGAGGTGCGCGGCTGGAGCGCGTACCTGGCCTGGCCGGACGCGTCCGCGGCGCTGGACGTCGCGTTGCGCTCGGGTGACGCCGGCGAGCGGGCACACGGCTACGTGCTGCTGGTGCAGGCAGCCCGCCGCTCCCGCGACCCGCAGGCGGTGGCCGAGGTGATCGGCCGGCTCGGCCGGCTGCGCAACGAGCAGGACCCGGTACGCGCTGCCGCGCTCGGTGCCCTGGCGACGGTGGCGCCGCTGCTCACCGCGGACACGGCGGCCGGGCTCACCCGGCTGACCACCGACGCGGTCGACGCCCGCGACGCCTCCGCCGCCACCACGGCAGCGCTGAGCGCGCTCGCCGCCGACGTCCTGCAACACCACGTCGCCGTGCCGCCCCTGCGCGAGTGGGCGCTGCTCACCATCGACCTGGTCAGCACCGGCGCGAACGTGCCGGTGCTGCGCCGCTTCGACACGGTGCTGCGACGCGGGCAGGAGACGTTGGTCTTCGAGCGGCTACGCGGCTGGGTCGAGGCGGGCATCGCCCGTGGCCGCTACGGCCCGCTGTTCGCGCTCACCCACGCCCTCGGCAAGCGGGCCCGGCGGCTGCCACCGCTGCAGGACCTGCTACGCCGGGCGATCGGCCCGCGCACGCTGCCCTCCGTGGCCCGCACGGCGATCAGGCTGTGGCTCGACGACCCGCGTACCCGCCCGGACCGGGTCGCCGAGGTGCTCAGGACGGACCCGACGGCGGTGACGATCCACGACGTGTGGGCGACGATCTGCACGTCCCGCACCGACCTGCTCGACCGGGTGCTGGAGCGCCGACTGCGCGGCCGGTTCGTGGAACGGGGTACACGATGGGCGCCCTCCTGGGCGTACCACTCCGCGCGGTGGCTGCCCCGTCAGCAGGCCCTCTTCGTCGACCTGCAGGAGCGGATCGTCGCCGACACCGGGCAGGGGGTGTGGCGGCGTGCGGCGGCGATCAGGGCCGCCGCACGCGCGGGCAGCACGGGCCGCGAACTGGTGCTGCGCCATCTCGACGCCCCCGAGGTGGCGATCGCCGAGGCGGCGCTGGGCGCACTGGTCTGGACCGACCGGCCCGACGAGGCGCTGCCGGTACTGCTCCGCCACGCCGACGGCGACCGGGCGCGGGTCGCCCTGTACGCGGCCGGCCGGGCTGCCCGGCACGTCCCACCGTCCCGGCTGGCCGTCACGCTCGCCGAGGTGGTGACCGGTCCGGCGAAGGTCACGAGTCGGAAGGAAGCGGCCCGGCTGCTGGCCCGGCACGGGCCGCCGCAGGCGATGACCACGCTGCTCGCCACGTACACGGCAGCGGACACGCACCGCGACGTGCGCGCGGCGATCGTCTCCGCCGCCCGGCAGCGGCTGCAGACCGAGGCGAGCTGGACCATCCTGCGTGCCGCGGTCGACGGCAGCCGGGAGGAGCGACGCGCCGTCCTGGACGAGTACCCGTACGTGATCGCGGAACGGCACCGCCCACGCTACGCCGCACTCGTCGTCGAGGCCTGCCACGCCGCGGACCGGGAGGTCCGGCGGGCCGCGTTCGACCAGCTCGGGCAGTGGTCGCCGTGGCTCCCCGGGATCGCCGGACTGGTCGTGGACCGGCTCACCGACCTCGGTGAGACGCTGGTGCACCTCCAGGTCGCCAACCTGCTGCGGGCCGGCGGCGACGCGGTTCTCGACGCCGCGCTGACCCGGCTGGTGGCCCGCGACGCGGACGACGACCATCCGGGCGACCCGACCGCCGACCGCCCGGCCCGACGCCGCATCGAACTCCTGGCACACGGCGCGGTCGTCCGGTCCCGAACTCTGCCGGCCAGTGCCGACCGGAGCGCCCTGGTCGAGTCGGCGCGCCGGCTGGCCGGTCGGCCCGGCTTCGCCGGCACGGCCACGGGGCTGCTGGTCGACCTCGGCCGGCTGGACAACCTGGACGAGATCGCCGGACTGTGTGCCGGCCGGCCCGTCCTCGCGGTCCGTGCCGCCGAACGCGTCGGCGCCCGCCTGCGCGACCTCGGCGAGTGGCCCGGTCCGGTGGTCCTCGCCGACACCGTCGCACGGCTGGCGGGGCGCGGCGACCTCGCGGGTGGGCTGTTCGCGGTGGCGCTGGTCCGGCAGGGGGCCGGTCTCGGTTGGCGGTCCCCGTGGCGGGATCTGCTGATCGGGCTGCGCCGACACCCGGACGCCGACGTACGCGAGGAGGCGTACCACATCGACATGAGCTGACCGCCGCGAGCAGGGCGAACACGGCGCACGGAAGTGAGGCGGCACTGGCGGGCTGCCGGTCGCGACTGGGGCGTGCTGCCTGCGCGTAGGGTCACCCGGTGACCGTTTACGACATCGCCGCCAGACTGCCCGCCATCGACCGGCTGCGGGCACGGTGCCGGGCGTTGGCCGTCCTGGAGCGCATCATCGACGGCGGGGAGCCGTACTACGACTTCACCTCGGCATGGGGTGACGGCGAAGCCGCGTTGATGAGCAACGGCAGCGGTGACGAATGGGCCGTCGTGTTCACCGCCGAAGGCGCGTTCATCCGGGTCTTCGCGCACGAGTCGGCGATGTCGCCCTACGCCCACCCGGACCAGGAGTTGTGGCCGGGCCTGCTCGACGGCTTGCCCGAGGTGTGGCGTCCGCAGGTGGAGGAACCCGCGTTCTGCGACGAGACCGGCCGGTTCCTCGCCACCGCCGTGCTGTGGCGGCTGGCCGACGACGACCGCTGGAACGCCGGGAAAGGCATCGCCTTCCCACCGGGCCCAGGGCCGTACGACGACCGTGGGCCGGACGGGTCCGGCATGCTCGACATCCTGCTCGACGACATCGTCGACCGGTTCGTCGAGTTCGCCGGCGACTACTACGAGATCGAGGTGGACCGGGCGGCAGTCGCGCACGTGGTGGCCCACCGGCCGCTCACCGACACCGTGGTCCGGGCACTGAACCCGCACCTCACCGGCGCCGAGTTGCGCGAGGACGTCGCCGCTGTCGGCTACCCGACGGCCGCGACGTGACCGCAGGCCCGGTGAGCCGTCCTGGACGCCTGGCGGGGCCGCGCGCTCCGGCCCGTCACCCGAATGGCCTGTGTCCGTGACGGTAGGTTGCATCCTGGGGACATGATGGACGCGGCGGGAGACCGAGGGCGAGGTGGCGGATTGTCAGGCTGGATCCGCGCCGACAGCGGCCTGTACGTCCCGGCGCGGTCCACCGACTCCGCCTCATCCGGCGGCGGGACGAACGAGGCGGGACCCCGCCCTGCCCAGTGTGGTGGCGGGACGAGCGAGGCGGGACGGTCCACCACGGCCGCCAGTTGGATCCAGGCGGTCGCGGCGCTCGCGGCCACCGTCGTCTCCTCGATGGCACTGGTCATCGCGGTCAGCGCGCTCCGTGACCAGCAGCAGGTCGACAGTCGGGCCATGGACCGCTTCGATCGGCGCTACGCCGAACGGGTGTCGTGGTGGGCCACGCGACGCGACCGGGGCACCGTGAACATCCAGAACCGCTCCCCCGTTCCGGTCCTGGACGTGACCCTCCTGATGGTCGAGGTCACCGACGTCGACGAACGGAAGTTCAGCGGAACGCACCAACGCCGCATCGGCGTACAGATCTCGGACCTGCCGCCGTGCACGCTGACGGTGGCGGACCTGAGCGAACCGGTCATGTCCGACCGGATCGACCGGGCGCTGCGCGACGCCGACGTGATCCCCCGCCCGCACACCGATGGAGGCCGCCTGCCCGAGGACGGGGCGGTGCTGACCTACGCGGTGCGCTTCCATGACGGCACCGCGCTGTGGGAGAGGGAACGTTCCGACCTGCGGCAGCTGCACGGCTCGCTCGCGGAGAAGGACCTCACCATCATCGCCACCACCCAGTCCACGCAGCCCGTCACCGACTGCGGCACCGACGGTTAGCTGCCGTACCGGACCGTCACGAGGTGCGCGCCGCCGCACCCGTGGTGCGGAACGTCTGCCGGTACACCGTCGGTGCGACCCCGATCGCCGCGGTCAGGTGCTGGCGCATCGAGGCGGCGGTGCCGAACCCGGCCTCGGCGGCGACCCGGTCGACCGGCAAATCGGTGGTCTCCAGCAGACGTCGGGCGAGTTCGACCCGCTGCCGGGCGAGCCACTGCACCGGTGTCAGGCCGACCTCGGCGCGGAAGCGGCGCGAGAAGGTACGGACGCTCATGTGGGACTGCCGGGCCAGCTCGGCGAGGGTGATCGGCCGGTGCAACTGCCCGAGTGCCCACTGCCGGGTGTCGGACGTGGTCGCGGTCGCCGGCTCGGGCACCGGGCGGTCGATGAACTGCGCCTGGCCACCCTCGCGCCACGGGGGCACGACGCAGAGCCGGGCCACCCGGTTGGCGACGGCGCTGCCGTGGTCGCGGCGTACGAGGTGCAGACACAGGTCCACGCCGGAGGCCACGCCAGCTGCGGTGAGCACCTGCCCGTCGTCGATGAACAGCACGTCGGCATCGACCTTCACCTCGGGAAACGTGCGCTGGAAGTGCTCGGCGTTGTTCCAGTGGGTGGTGGCGGGGCGGCCGTCCAGCAGCCCGGCGGCGGCCAGCACGTACGAGGCGGTGCAGATGGAGACGATCCTCGCCTGCGGCCGCAGTCGGCGCAGGGCCGCTGCGGCAGAGTCGGGCAGCCAGTCCCGGTCGCCGACCGGGTCGCACACGAAGGGCGGCAGCACCAGGGTGTCGGCCGTGTCGATCACCTCGGGGCCGTGTGGGACCGTCACGGTGAAGTCCGCGCTGGTGGCGACGGGGCGGCCGTCGGTGCTGCACGTGACGACCTCGTACAGCGGCTCGCCGTCGGGGCCGACAGCCGTGCCGAAGATGCGGACCGGAATGCTCAGCTCGAACGGGTACACGCCGTCGAGCGCCAGGACGACCACGCGATGCATGGCCAGATCCTTGCACGTTGTGGCAATCTGGCCACTCGAACCGGTGGCCGCCGCTCCGGCAGGGTGGATCGCGCACACCCACGATGAACAGGAAGGCATGCGATGCGCGCGATCGAACAGGACCGGTTCGGTGGACCCGAGGTACTCGAACTGGTGGAGGTCGACCGCCCCGAGCCCGGTCCGGCGGAGGTGCTCGTCCGGGTCCACGCCGCCGGGGTCAACCCGACCGACTTCTGGCACCGCGCGACCGGCGGCCTGCTCGGCCGGCCGGTGCGGCTGGGCTGGGACGTCTCCGGCGTCGTGGCGGCCGTCGGTGTCGGCGCCGCGCTGTTCTCGCCCGGTGACGAGGTCTTCGGGATGCCTCGGCTACCACAGGCCGCCGGCACGTACGCGGAGTACGTCACGGCGCCGTCGCGTCACCTCGCCCGCAAGCCCGCAGGACTGTCCCACGTCGAGGCGGCCGGCCTGGGGCTCGCCGGGCTCACCGCGTGGCAGGCCCTCGTCGATGTCGCCGATGTCCGGCCGGGCCGACGCGTACTGATCCACGCCGCCGCGGGCGGCGTCGGCCACCTCGCCGTGCAGATCGCCAAGGCGCGCGGCGCGTACGTGGTCGGCACCGCGAGCGCCGCGAAGCACGCGTTCGTCCGCGGGCTGGGCGCCGACGAGGTCGTCGACTACACCCGCACCGACTTCGCCGAGACGCTCCACGACCTCGACGTGGTCGTGGACCCGATCGGCGGCGAGTACGGGCCGCGCTCGCTGCGGACGTTGCGCCCCGGCGGCATCCTGGTCGCCCTCGCCTCGCCGGCGGAGACGTACCTGCAGGAGGAGGCGGCCCGGCAGGGCAAACGCGCCCGATTCATGATCGTCGAGCCCGACTCCGCCGGGCTCGCGTCCCTCGCCGACCTGGTCGACGCGGGACACCTGCGCGTCGAGGTCGACACGGTGCTCCCCCTCGAACAGGTCGCCCGGGCCCACGAGATCGGCCAGACCGGCCGCACCAAGGGAAAGATCATCCTGACGCTCTGACCTCCTGCGTCGGTCCTGGCGGCGGCCCGACCGGACGCCACCGCAAACGGCACGTCCTGCTCAGGTTCGCCCCTCGTCCGGAGTGGACGGCAGCCAGGGCCACGGCAGGTCCCGGAAGGCCGCCTCGACGAGCAACCGCTCGATGTCGCGCAGGAACCGCTCGGCGTACGGTCGGGGCAGGTGGCCGGAGTCCCCGGTGAGGGCGATGCCGATGCCCCCGGGCCGGTCGGTGATCTCGACGCGCATCAGCCAGGTGAACCGGTCCAGACTCTCGGCGGGCACGACGGTCGTGGCGGCCATGGTGGCCCGGAGCTGCGCCTCGTCGACCGCCGGGGCGAGCGGGTCGCTGTCGGCGGCGAGCCGGACGTCGTTGACGTAGCAGTGCGGGCTGACGCCGGCCTCGAAGGGCAGCCCGGCCGCCGCGAAGGCACGACCCAGCTCCGCCGGGTCGTAGTAGGAGTGCCGGTACGCCTGCAACGCCGCCTGCCAGACCCGGGGCAGCAGGTCGTCGAAGCTCGGCCGGTCGGTCGAGTCGATCACCAGTAGGCCGAGCTGGTTGAGCTTGGCGATCGCGTCGGCGTAGCCGGCGACCGCCCGGTTGCTGGCCATCGAGTGCAGGCCGCAGACGCCGCTGCCGGACCACCGGGACACCACCGCGGCGACCGCCGCGAGCAGCACGGTGGAGCCGGTGACGCGGCAGCGTCGGGCAGCCAGCCGGACGGCGGTGTCGGCCGCCCGCGACACCAGGACCGTGCGCGGGAAGCGGGGCGTGGCCGGCGGGGCGATCCAGGGCAGCGTCCGCGACGGCAGCCGCGCGTAGCCGCGTACCCAGTAGGCCACCGCCCGGGCCGACCGCGCCCGGGCGGCGTCCTGCTCGCGGCGGGCGACGTCCACCGACTGCGGCCCGGCCGGAGCGGCGACGGCGCCGCGCAGCACCAGCAGCCGCAGCTGGCGCAGCAGTGCCTCGACGGCCACGAAGTCGACCGTGACGTGGCTGAAGACGACGACGAGGTGACTGATCCGGTCGTCGACGCGGACCAGCGCGACGCGCTGGGGCCACTCCCGGGCGTGGTCGAACGGGGTGGCCGCCAGCCGGTCGGCCAGCGTCGCGGCCACCGCCGCCGGGTCGTGTCGGTGCGGCGCGAACTCGTCGGCGGCCGCGTCCACCACCGCGACGGGCAGCTCGCCGGTGGCGGCGACGACCTGGCGCAGGTCGCCGTCGACCACCTGGATCCGGGTACGCAGCGAGCTGTTCCTGCCCACCAGGGCGCCGACGGCCCGCAGGACGCCCGCCAGGTCCGCCGGGCCCCGGCGGGGCGTCGCGACGATCCGCCGCAGGCTCATCAGGGTCTGCTCGGCGCCGCGGCGGCGCATCGCCGTCCACAGCGCCTGCTGGCCCCAGGTGAGCGGCGCGGGCGCGGCGGCGGCGCCGACGAACGGAGCGTGATACGGCGTCGGCGCGCCCGCCCGGTCCGGTGTCTCCATGGGCTGCCTCCACCTTCCGCACCCCGGCGGTCGCGAGCGAGCCGGGCGGCTCAGCCGGGCTGCCCGGTCGCGCCCTGCTCCGCCCCGGCCACCGTCACCAGCGACGCCAGGTCGTCGAGGGTGTCCACGGACCGGCCGGAGGAGTTCAGCTCGATCTCGACGCCGTACTCCGACTCGATCGCGTCGACCAGACGCAGCAGACCGAGGGAGTCCACGCCGAGGGCGACCAGCGAACCCCCGGCGAGCACGGCGTCCGCGCCCACCTCCCCGGCGGTGGCCTCGCTGACCAGCTCCGCGATCCGCTCACGCAGGTCGGTGCCTCCCATGCTCAGAACTCCTTTCCGGACTGCCGGACGATCTCGGCGATCTCGGCGATGGTCGGGGTCTCGAAGAAGTCGTCCAGTGGCACCTCGACGCCGAGCCGTTGCTGGATCCGCCCGCTGATCCGGGTGATGGTCAGCGAGTGCCCGCCCAGGTCGAACAGGTCCTCGTGCACCCCGATGTCGGGGATGCGCAGCACCTCCTGCCAGATCTGGCGCAGCTGCTGCACCACCGGGTCGTCGGCGGCGGCGGTGTCGGGCGGCGCCGCCCCGGCCTGGTCCCGGGGCGCCGGGGCGGGCAGCGCGGCCCGGTCGACCTTGCCGTTCGGGCTCAGGGGCAGCCGGTCCAGCGTCACGTAGTCGGTGGGCAGCGCGGCCTGCGGCAGGCTCGACGCCAGGTGCTGTCGCAGCTGCACCGGTGAAAGGGCCGCGCCGGGACGGCCCACCACGTAGGCGACCAGCCGGGGTTCGTCCGCGTCGTGCCGCAGCGCGGTGGCCGCCGCGGCCACGTCCGGATGGTCGAGCAGCCGGGCGTCGATCTCCCCCAGCTCGATCCGGTGTCCCCGGATCTTGACCTGGTCGTCGATGCGGCCGAGGAACTCGATGCGCCCGTCGGGCAGCCACCGGCAGCGGTCGCCGGTGCGGTAGAGCCGCTCGCCGGGCCGGCCGAACGGATCCGGCACGAACCGTTCGGCGGTGAGATCGTCGCGCCCCAGGTAGCCGGTGGCCAGGCCGGCGCCGGCCAGGTACAGCTCGCCGGGCAACCCGAGCGGCACCGGCCGGCGGGCCTCGTCGAGGACGTACGCCCGCACGTTCGGCAGCGGCCGGCCGATGGTGACCTCGTCGGGTTCGGCGGGGATCTCCGCCATGGTCGCGTAGACGGTCGCCTCCGTCGGCCCGTACCCGTTGATCAGGCGGGCGGTGCGGGCCCGCAGCCGGCGCGCGAGGGCGACCGGCAGCGCCTCCCCGCCGGCGACCGCGACCAGCGGCGCCGGCGGGCGCCCGGTGTACGGGTCCGGCACGCCGAGGCCCGCGTCCAGCAGGACCCGCCAGCCGGACGGGGTCGCCTGGGCGTGGGTCACGCCGGTGTCGCGGATCAACCGGAGCAGTCGTGGGCCGTCCAGCGCGCTGACCGACGAGGCGACGACGACGCGGGCGCCGGTGACCAGCGGCAGGAACACCTCCACGGTGGAGATGTCGAACGACGGTGAGGTCAGGTGCAGCCACCGGTCGGAGGAGCCGCTGCCCAGCAGGTCACGGACACCCGCCAGCAGGTTGGCCAGCGCGCCGTGCCGCACCGCGACGCCCTTGGGCCGGCCGGTCGACCCGGAGGTGTACAGCACGTAGGCGAGGTCGTCGGCGGCCGGCAGGTCGGTGGGCCGGTCCGGGACCGGACCGTCGAGCAGGTCGCCGTCCTCGACGGTGAGGGTGGGCCGGCCGGTGTCGGCGGCGGAATCGGTGACCACCAGCGTCGGGGCGGCGTCGGCGAGGATCGCCTCCCGCCGGGCCGGTGGATTTGTCGCATCGACCGGCAGGTACGCGGCGCCGCAGCGCAGCACCGCCAGCACGGTCACCACCGCCTGCCAGGAGCGGTCCAGCGCGACGGCCACCAGCGCTCCCCGGCCGATCCCCCGCCGGCGCAGCAGCGCGGCGAGCCGGGCGACGGCGGCGTCGAGCTGGGCGTAGGTCAGCGTCCGGTCGCCGTCGACCAGGGCCGGCGCGTCCGGTGCGGCGGCGACGCGGGCGGCGAACAGGGCCGGCACCGTCTCGGCCGGGTACTCCCGGGCGGTGTCGTTGACGGTGCGGGTGACCCGGTCGAGTTCGTCGGCCGGCAACACCGGCAGGTCCGCCACCGGCCGGTCGGGGTCGGCGACCACGGCGGCGAGCATGGTGCGCAGGTGGGCGCCGATGCGCCGGACGGAGTCGGTGTCGATGGCCGCCGGGCTGTGCTGCAGGCTCACCGTGAGGCCGTCCGGGGCCTGCACGATCTGCAGGTGCAGGGCGTTGCGGGCGGCGCCGCAGAACAGCGTCCACTCGACCGCGCCGGCCACACCGGCGAATGTCGGGTCCGCGTCGCGCCGCCGGTAGGCGATGCTGACCGGGGTCAGCGCCGGGGCGGGGCGCAGTCCGGGTACGGCCTGGGCCAGCGGCACGGCGCGGTGCCGGTACACCTCGCGCAGCCGGGCCCGTACGGCGAGGGCGTGGGCGCGGAACGTGTCCGTCGCCGGTGGCGGGGCGACCGGCAGTTCGTTGACGAAGAGCCCGATCTGGTCGGCCTGCTCCGGGGTGCGGGTGGACAGGGCCACCCCGACCGGCACGCCGTGGTTGCCGTAGCGCCGCAGCAGGGCGTGCAGCACGGCGAACAGCAGCTCGAAGCGGGTCACCCCGATCGACCGGGCGACCCGGTCGACACCGTCGACCACATCGGCCGGCAGGTCCAGGGGTACGGCTTCGCCGGGCTCCGCGCCGGTGGGCAGCCGGCGCAGGCCGGGCAGGACGACGTCGCCGGTACCGGACCAGTGCCGCGCCCAGTGCTCCCGGGCGGCGGGCAGGTCGGCCGCGATGCGTTGCTGCTCGGCGGTGGCCAGGCCGGCGTACCCGTCGGTGCGGGGCGTGGACGAGGCCGGCGCGCCGGTGCGGGCGGCGGCGTAGGCGGCGGCCAGATCCCGGGCGAGCACGTCCTTGGACGTGCCGTCGAAGGCGAGGTGGTGTGCGGTGACCAGCAGCAGGTGGCTGCCGTCGACGGCGGTCAGCAGGGTGAACCGGGCCAGGGGACCGGTGCGCAGGTCGTACGGGCGGGCGATCTCCTCGGCGACCCGGGCGTCGGTCCACTGTCCCATCACGACCGCCGGGCGGGTGTGCGCCGGGGCCAGGTGGGGCACGCCGTCGTCGTCGGTGACGACCCGGGCGGCCAGGACCGGGTGCTGTTCGGTCACCGCGGCGCACGCCGCGACGAGGGCCCGACGGTCGAGGTCGGCGGCGAACCGCACGCCCCACGCCATGTGGTAGGCGGTGCCGGCGACGCCGGCCTGCTCGGTGAACCAGACGGCGTGCTGCGCGGAGGTCGCCTCGGCGGTGCCCACATGTGCTCCTATGGTCGTGCTTGGGGGTCAGTTGTCGAACAGGTCGGTGAGCTGCCGCTTGAGCACCTTGCCGCCCTCGTTGCGGGGCAGCCGGTCCAGCAGCAGGAGCCGGGAGGGCAGTTGGTAGTCGGCCAGCCGGTCGGCGAGGAACCCGCGCAGCACCGGCAGGGAGAGCCCGCCCGGGTCGGCCGGTGTCCGGGGTACGACGGCGGCGGCCACGGCCGAACCGAGCACCGGGTGCGCGACGCCGACCACGGCCGCCTCGGCGACGAGCGGATGCTCGTGCAGGGCTGCCTCGACCTCGATGGTGGAGACCTTGAACGCGCCGGTCTTGATGACGTCCTGGTGGCGGTCGGTGAGGTACAGGTAGCCGTCGGCGTCGATGCGGCCGACGTCGCCCATCCGCACCCACCCGTCGCGGAAGGTGGCCCGGTTGGCCACGTCGTCGCGGTAGTACGCGCGCGGGTGCGGGGCGCGCAGCCACACGTCGCCGGTCGCCCCGGCGGGCAGCGGGTTCGCGTCGGCGTCGGCGATCATCAGCTGCCCACCGACCGGCCGGCCCACCGCGTCGCGGCGCGACGGGTCGTAGATCATCGTGGTCTGGGCGGGGGCCGCCTCGGTCGAGGTGTAGTAGTTGACGATCGTGGCCTGCGGGAACGCCTCGGCCAGCCGGGCGGCGACCGCCGGGGCGAGCGGGGCGGCGGTGGAGCCGACGAGCTGGACCCCGCCGGTGTCGCGCCCCCGCAGCACCCCGGAGTCCAGCAGCTCGATGGCGATCGACGGGACGACGAACACGGTCCCGGTGCCGGGCGCCTCGACCAGCCGGGCGAAGCGTGCCGGGGTGAACCGGGGCAGGGTGAGCGCGGCGGCCCTGGCGGTGAGCGCGTTGAGCAGCATGGTCTGCCCGGCGTTGGTGCCGATGGCGAAGGCGTGCAGGAACCGCTGCGAGTGGGCCAGGGCGAGCCGGCGGGGGTGCGTCGGCGCGCCGACGGTGAGGTTGGCGTGGCTGGCGGCCACTCCCTTCGGACGGCCGGTGGTGCCGGAGGTGTAGAGGATCTGGGCGAGGTCGTCCGGTCGGGGGCCGGCGGGGTCGGGGTCGGTGGCGGGGCCGGCGAGCAGGGCGCCTGCGGTCCAGGTCGCCACGCCGGGCGGGACCGCCGGGGCGGGGGTGTCGTCGCCGTGCACGACGGCGGTGGCCGCGCAGTGGCGCAGCGCGTACCCGAGCTGCCCGGCGGCGAGCCGGTCGGACAGCGGTACGGCGACCGCACCGACGCGCAGCACCCCGGCGTACGCCACCGCGAAGCGGGTCCAGTCGCGGGCGCCGAACAGCAGGCCGACCCGGTCGCCGGGGCGCAGGCCCCGGTGCCGCAGCGCGGCGGCGACCGCGCGCGCCCCGGCGGACCACTGGGCGAAGGTCAGCGTCGCCACGCCGTGCACCTCGACCGCGACCTGCTCGGGGTGCAGGCCGGTGCGCCAGTCGAGCAGCTCCGGCACCGTACGCGGCGGGGGCGTGGCCCGGCCGGGCGTCGTCGCGGCGCTCATGACCGGTGGCCTTCCGGGCGGGTCGGGGCGGGTGTCCGGTGGCCGGCGGCCCGGACGCGGCGCTCCTCGATGCCGACCAGGTCGTCCGGGGGCGCGTCGGGCACCTCGTCGTCGAAGCGGGCGAGGGTCGGCGTGAGCAGCGACACCAGCGCCGTCGCCGCGATGCAGACCCCGAACAGCACGTACAGCAGCCCGTGGCCGCGGCCCGGGCCGACGCCGATCACCGCGCCGACCGTGCCGGCCAGCGCACCGTCGGCGAGCAGCATCGGTTCGGCGACCTGAGCGGCGAACGGGGCGACGACACCCCAGCCCAGCGGCAGGGTGGACTGGGCGACCATCTGGTTGAGCGCGAAGACCCGCCCGTGCACACGCGCCGGCACCTTGGTCTGGATGATCGTGTGGTAGACGCCGTTGACGATGCCGAGGGCCAGGTACATGCCGAACGCGCCGGCGCCGATGAGCAGCAGGTTCGGCCGCAACCCGGTCAGCACGGCGGCCACCGCGATGCCGCAGGTGCCCAGCAGCACCGCCCGCATCCGCAGCCGGCGCGGCCCGCCCCAGAGCAGCATCACCAGGCCGCCGACGGCCGCGCCCACCCCACCGGCGAGCGCCACCCGGGCGACGTCGTCGAGGTCGGCGAAGCCGAGCACGAGCGGGGAGAGCAGGAACAGCACCGGGAACAGGAAGAAGTTGAGCGCGGCGAAGAACGCCAGCATGGCGCGGAACTCCCGGCGGCGCAGCGAGTAGCGGAAGCCGGCGACGATCTCCGCGCCGATGCTCTCGCGCCGTCGCAGCGCCAGGGTGCGGGGGAACCGCACGGCCACCAGGACCCCGATGGCGAACAGGTACGACGCGACGTCGATGAGCAGGATGCCACGCAGCCCGACGACCTGGAGCAGGGCCACCGCGAGCAGCGGCACGGTGAACTGGGTGAGGCCGACGGCGGTCTGGGTGAGGCCGTTGGCGTGGCCGAGGAACCGTTTGGGCACCAGCTGCGGCACCGCCGAGACGAAGGCGAGGCGCTGGAACGCCAGCGCCACCGACAGCCACGCCGTCAGTGGGTAGAAGTGCCACACCTCGGCCCGGTCGGCGAGCAGCAGAGCGGCCATCACCGCGTTGCCGCCGCCGGCGGCGGCGTTGGCCGCGAGCAGGACGCGTCGGCGGCTGCTGCGGTCGACCAGCGCCCCGGCCAGCGGGGCGACGAGCAGGCCGGGCAGGAGGCCGAGCACGGCGAACAGCGCGAACCGGGCGAGCGACCCGGTCTCGGTGTAGATCCACAGTGGGATCGCGAAGGTGGTCAGCGCGGTGCCCAGCCCGGAGACGATCTGCCCTCCGGCGACCAGGCCGAAGCGGCGCATGCTGGGTGGCGGCGCGGTGTCCGCCGGGCCGTCCGCGCCGGGTGGGATCGCGCCGTCCGGCCGGTGCGACACGGCGGCGAGCTGCCAGGCGGGCCGGTCCTCGTCCGGCTCGACCGCCGATGGCGGCGCGTCGAGGCGTCGGTGCACGTCGGTGACGATCTGCGCCAGCTCGGCCGCGCGGTACTTGAGGAAGTAGTGCCCGCCCTCGTCGAGCACCGCCAGCGCGGTGCGCTCGGCGAGGAAGTGCCACTCCCGGTACCGCTCCTCGTGGTAGTCGGTGCTGCGGTCGCGTTCGCCGACCACCGAGATGACCGGCGCGCGCAGCGGGGTGATCCGCTGGCGCATCAGGTCGGTGAAGTAGTCCTCGGAGACCTCGGCGTCGTGGCGCATCGCCCGGACCAGGAACCGGACCTCCTCGGGCGCGAGCGACCCGACGGCGGTGCCCTGCGCCTGGAGCCAGGTGCGGTAGATCCGGTCGCTGCGCAGCCGTTCGGCCAGCCGCAGCCGCAGCAACGGGCCGAGCAGCCCACCGGCCGGCCGGGCGAACGGGAACACCGCGCCGAGGTACACCGCCAGCAGGTCCCGGCCGGCGGCCTCCAGCCGGCGGGCGACCTCCACGGCCAGCGCGCCGCCGGGGCCGCAGTGTCCGTAGAGGATCAGTGGGCCCTGCACCGTGGCCAGGATCTCCGCGACGACGTCGACGGCGACGTCGACGATGGGCGCGGGGTCGTCGGCGAGGCCGATGTCGTGTCCGGGCACGGCCACCGACAGCAGCCGGTACCCGGCCGGCAGCGCGTCGGCCAGCGGCTGGTACACCACGGCGCTGCCGCCGCCGTACGGGACGCAGACCAGGGTGGCGACCCGGTCGGCGGCCGGCGCCGGCCGGGTCAGCTCGTGCAGCAGACCGCCGGGGCGGGCGTCCACCTCGGTGACGAGTGCGGCCAGCTCACGGACAGTGCGGTGCCGGAACAGGTCCATCACGCTGACCGTGGCCTCGGCGCCGACGACGGCGGGCAGTTCCCGACGCAGCCGGGCCACCACCTGGGTGGCCAGCAGCGAGTGCCCGCCCAGGTCGAAGAAGTCGTCGGTCGCGCCGACCTCGGCCACCCCCAGCACGGTCCGCCAGATGTCGGCCACCAGGGTCTCCACCGGCCCGACCGGCGTCACCCGCTCGCCGGCCGGCGCTGCGTCGGTCGGTGCGGGCAGGGCCCGCCGGTCCACCTTGCCGTGTTCCTGCAACGGCAGCCGGTCCAGGACCGTCCAGCGGGTCGGCACCATGTGCTCGGGCAGCCGGTCGGCGAGGCGGCGGCGCAGGCCGGCGACATCCGGCCCGTCGGCGTCGGGCGTCGGCTCCAGATAGGCCACCAGCCGGTCGTCGCGCAGCAGCACCGCGGCCTGCCGGACCCCGGGGCAGTCGCGCAGGACGGCTTCGATCTCGCCCAGCTCGACCCGGTAGCCGCGGATCTTCACCTGGTGGTCGCGGCGGCCGAGGAAGACCAACTGCCCGTCGGCGCTCCAGCGGCCCAGGTCGCCGGTGCGGTAGAGGCGGGCGCCCGCCGGGCCGTACGGGTCGGGCACGAAGCGCTCGGCGGTGAGGCCGGGCCGGTGCAGGTAGCCGCGGGCCAGCCGGTCGCCACCGAGGTACAGCTCGCCGGGCACCCCGACCGGCACCGGGCGCATCCGCTCGTCGAGCAGGTACACCCGGGCGTGCGGCAGGGGACGGCCGAGCGGCACCGCGCCGGCGCCCGGGCCGTCGGCGAGGACCTCGTGGGTGGCCACGCCGACGGTGGCCTCGGTGGGGCCGTAGTGGTTGAAGACCCGGACCGGGCCGGCGGCGAGTGGACGGACACGCCCCAGGTCGGACGCCTCGCCGCCGAGGATCAGCGCGCGGGCGGGCAGCAGGTCGACCGGCTCGGCGTCGGCGGTGAGCGCCGCCAGGTGCGAGGGGGTGATCTTCAGGTAGTCGATGCGCTCCTCGCGCAGCCGCTCGGCCAGTTCGGCGCCGGTGCCGCGGCGCGGCAGCAGGTGCACCGCGCCGCCGGTGGCCAGCGCCAGGTAGAAGAGGGTGACGCTGAAGTCGAACGACATCGACTGGAGCAGCCCGTAGCGGGCGGCCGGGACGATCGCGAACCGGTCGGCCACCCCGTCGAGGTAGCGCAGCACCTGCCGGTGCGCCACGGCGACGCCCTTCGGCGTGCCGGTGGAGCCGGAGGTGTAGATGACGTACGCGAGGTGACCGCCGCTCGTCGTGGCCGGTGGTGGGGTGTCGGGGGCCGCCGCGGCCTCGGTGGCGACCTCGTCGAGGCAGACGGCCGGGGCGTCGGCGGGCAGCCGGTCGCGCAGCTCCGCGCTGGTCAGCAGCACCGTCGGGCGGGCGTCGGCGAGCATCAGGGCCAGCCGGGCGGCGGGCTGCTCCGGATCCAGTGGCAGGTACGCGCCGCCGGCGCGGAGCACCCCGAGCAGCGTCGCCGCCAGGTCGACGGACTGTTCCAGCAGGACGCCGACGAGGTGGTCCGGGCCGACGCCCCGCGCGCGCAGCAGGTGGGCCAGCCGGTTGGCCCGCCGGTCCAGCTCGCGGTAGGTGAGCGTGTCCGTGCCGTGGACCACAACCGGCGCGTCGGGCGTGGCGGCGACGAAGGGGACGACGAGGTCGGCCAGGGTCTGCGCCGCGCCGGTGACGCCCGTACCGGCGGCCGGCCGGTCGGCCGGGTGGTCCTGACCGGTGCCCGGGTCGACCTGCTGGTGCTGGTCGGTGCCGGCGAACGCCGCGTCGGGTCGGGCCAGGGCGAGCACCCGGTCCCGCTCGGCGGGGCCGAGCAGGTCCAGGTCGACGACGGGCAGGTCCGGGCGGGCGACGGCGGCGCGCAGCAGGGTCTCGAAGCTGCCGAACAGCCGGCGTACGGTGGCGGCGTCGAACAGGTCGGTGTGGTAGACGACCATGCAGCGCAGGTCGTCGGGGGCCTCGCTGACGTAGAGCGACAGGTCGAAGCGGGCGGCGGCGGCATCGGTGCCGACCCCCTCGGCGCTCAGGCCGGCAGGCCAGGACGCGTCGCCTCGGGCGTAGTTCTGCAGGGTGAACAGCACCTGGAACACCGGGGCGCGGCTGACGTCGCGGACGACGTGCAGTTCCTTGACCAGCCGTTCGAACGGGATCTCCTGGTGGGCCAGGGCCCGGACCACGGTGGTGCGGGTGCGGCGCAGCAGGGCCGCGAAGCTCGGCTCGGTGGCCGGCGTGTCGGCGGACGCGGCGACCGGCGACAGGTCGGCGCGCAGGGCGAGGGTGTTGACGAAGAGACCGACGAGGTTCTCCAGCTCCGGCACCACCCGGCCGGCGACCGGGGAGCCGATGGCGAAGTCGCGCTGGCCGCTGTGCCGGAACAGCACGGCCTGCAGGCCGGCGAGCAGGGTCATGTAGAGGGTGCTGCGGTGGGCGCGGCTGAGCCGGCGCAGGCCGTCGGTGAGGTCGGCGTCGAGGGTGAAGCGGTGGGTGGCGCCGGCGTAGGACTGCACGGCCGGGCGGGGCCGGTCGGTGGGCAGTTCCAGCGGGGGCACACCGGCCAGGGCGCGGGTCCAGTAGGCGAAGCCGTCGCCGCTGGCCGGGCCGTCGAGCCGGTCGCGCTGCCAGGCGGCGTAGTCGGTGTAGTCGAGCGCGGGGGGCGGGGGCGGGTCGCCGCCGTCGCGCAGCGCGGCGTACGTGGCGGCGACCTCGCCCAGCAGCAGGTTGATCGACCAGCCGTCGCTGACGATGTGGTGCGTCGCGAGGTGCAGCAGGTGGTCCTGGTCGCCGAGCCGTACGACGAGGACGCGCAGCAGCGGGGCGTGCCCGAGGTCGAACGGGGTGGCGACGGAGGCGGCCACCACCGCGCGGGCGGCGTCCAGCGACGGCGCGGCGGTGACGGTGACCGGTACCCGGACCTGCGCGAGCACGTGCAGGACGGGTTCACCGTCGGCGTTCTCGGTGAAGCGTGAGCGCAGGCTGTCGTGCCGTCCGGCGGTGGCGTCGAGGGCGGCGCGCAGGAGGTCGACGTCCAGCGGTCCGCGCAGCCGGGTGGTCGAGTGCACGACGTACGCGGCGGTGCCGGGGGTGAGCTGCTCGGTGAACCAGATCCGTTCCTGGCCGAACGACAGGCGGGGGGCGGCGGGGAGGCGGGTGGCGGTCGACGCGAGGGCAGGGCTCCGCGACGGTACGTCAACGTTGGTCACGCGGTGCCTTCTCGGTACGGTGACGGACGGGAGTCAGTAGTGTGCACGCCGCAATCGACGCATTGGATCGGCTGATCGGTCCACTGTGGAAGACATGATCGAGCGATCCGGTGCCCGTGCGGACCGTCGTACGGTCGGGAATGCCATTCGCCGACATCGTGGTGCCCGCCGAGTGGGCGTCGGAGTCCCTCGTCCACGCCGAGTTCACCGGCGACGGCGCCGGCGTCGCCCCGCTGACCTGGGCCCAACAGGTGCTGTGGCGCTCGATCACCCGGTTCGGCTCCAACCACCGCTTCCTCAACCTGCGGCGTACCGTGGCGGTGTCCGCGCGGGCCGGGGTGGACGTGGACGCCGCCGCCCGCGCGGTGGGTGAGCTGGTCGGCCGGCACTCCGCGCTGCGCACCCGGCTGCGGGTCGCCGACGGCGAGCCGCGTCAGGAGACGGCGGCGGCCGGGGTGCTGCCGCTGCTGGTGTGCGCCGGCGACGGTGACGCCTCGGCCGCCGCCGGGCAGGCCGCCGGCCGGCTCGGCGACGTCGCGTTCGACCACGCCGAGGAGTGGCCGCTGCGGGTCGCGCTAGTCACGGTCGACGACCGGGTACGGCAGGTCGTGGTGGTGTTCAGCCACACCACGGTGGACGCGCACGCCGCCGAGGTGGTGCTGCGTGACCTGAGGCTGATCCTGCTCCGGGGCGCCCTGCCCACTCCGGCCGGTCCGCAGTCGGCGGACGTGGCCCGCCGCCAGCACGGCGCGGACCGGCGCCGCTCGGAGCGGTCCGTGGCGTACTGGCTGCGGGAGTTCCCGCGCCTGCCCGGCCGGCCGCTGACCCCGACCGGGCCGGGGCTCGACCCGCCGCTGCGCCGGGGCGTCCTGGTCTCCCCGGCCATCGACACCGCCGCCCGGCTGATCGCCGCCCGGCGGCGGGTCAGCGTGTCGGCGGTGCTCCTCGCCGGGTACGCGGCGATGGCCGCCCGCGACACCGACGACGAGCTGTGCGGCCTGTTCCCGATGGCCCACAACCGGTTCCGCACCGAGTACGCCGACGCGGTCGCCAACCTCGGCCAGATCGGCTTCTGCGTGGTGGACCTGAGCGGGCGTCCCGACTTCGACGAGCTGGTGTCGCGGATCTGGACCGCGTCGCTGGACGGTCTGCGGCACGCCTACTACGCGCCGCCCGCGCTGCGGCACGCCTTCGAGGCCGCGGGCGTCGACCTCGACACGGCGTTCCTGCCGTACCACTACTTCAACGACGTGCGGCTGGCCGTCGGTGGTGGCGCCCCGCCGCCCCGGGCGACCCTCGGCGAGCTGCGGGCCGCCCTGGACGCCAGCACCTTCTCCTGGACCGCCGGGCTGGAGAAGGCGGCCTGGCACCTGCTGGCCCACGTGGTCGACGAGCCGG
This sequence comes from Micromonospora coxensis, assembly GCF_900090295.1. NCBI lineage: Bacteria > Bacillati > Actinomycetota > Actinomycetes > Micromonosporales > Micromonosporaceae > Micromonospora > Micromonospora coxensis. Next base: position 758,930 of record NZ_LT607753.1, read on the forward strand.
CCGGCGTCGGCGTCACCCTCACCGCCGACACCCGGCACCTGCCGATGGACGCCGTCGAGCCGTTCCTGCGCGGGATGGAGGAACTCCTGGTCGAGGCGGCCTTCGACCGGGTGCGGTGGCCGTGGTCGTCCACCCGTGCCGGGCTCCCGGCCGCCGCCGGGCCGGTCGTCGGCGACGCCACGGCCGGCGAGCAGGTCGGGTACGCGCCGTTTCACGGCCGACGCGACGCGAGCGCGCCGCTGACCTGGGGGCAGCGTGCGATGTGGCGCACCGTCGAGGAGTTCGCCTCCCCCGCCGCGTACCGGGTGCTGGGTCTCCCCCGCACCCTGCCGGTGGCGGCGCGGGCCGACGTCACCGTGGCCCGGGGGCTGGAGGCCGTCGGCGCGCTGGTCACCCGGCACGAGTCGCTGCGCACCCGGTTCCGGCTGCGTGACCGGGAGCTGCACCAGGAGGTGACCGCGGCGGGTCGACTGCCGGTCCTGGTGCACCCGGTGGCCCGGCCCGCCGACGACCCGGACGGCCGCAGCGCCGCCGCGGCCCTCACCGCCCGGCTACGCGAGCCACGCTTCGACCACGTCGCCGAGTGGCCGCTGCGCGTCGCGCTGGTCACGGTCGACGACCGGGTACGGCAGGTCGTCGCGGTGTTCAGCCACTCGGTCGCGGACCTGCAGGCCGCCGACACCGTGCTGCGCGACCTGCGGCTGCTCCTGCTGCGCGGCACGCTGGACGCCGCGCCCGGCCCGCAGTCGCTGGATCTCGCCGAGCGGGAGCGCGACGTCGAGGTACGCCGCTCCCAGCGCGCGGTGGCGTACTGGCTGCGACAGGTGGACGGGCTCGCCGGGACCCTGCCCGACCCGGACCGGCCCTCGGCGACCACCCGGCACGTACGCGGTGCGCTGGTGTCCTCGGCGCTGCACGACGCTTCCGGGCTGGTGGCGGCCCGGCACCGGGTCAGCAGCGCCGACGCCCTGTTGGCGGCGACCGTCGCGGTGCTGGACGCGGGCAGTGGGCGGGACGCCTGCGGGATCGTCGTGATGGCGAACAACCGCTTCCAGCCGGGCCACGACCGCGCCGTGGGCACCCTGAACCAGATCGGGTTCTGCCGGGTCCCGCTGGCTGATCGGCCCGGTTTCGCCGAGCTGCTGTCGCGCGCCCGGCACGCGGCTCTGGACGCCTACCGGCACGCCTACTACGACCCGGTCGTCTGGGAACGTGCGGTGACCGAGCTGGGCCACGACCACCGCACCTTCCTCGCCCCGTTCTGCTACCTCAACGACGCCCGGCTGGCACACCCCGCGCGCCCCTCGACGGCCGGTCCGGACGAGTCGGGACTGCGGTCCGGGCCGGCCCGGAGCGCCTTCCGTCAGCTGCCGGAGCTGGCGGACTTCCCCTGGCGTCTCCGGCTCCAGGTGCGCGACGCCCCCGGTGCGGCCGAGCTGATCGCCACCGCCGACGTGCGGTACCTGTCGATCGGGCAGATCGAGGGGTTGCTGCGTGGCATCGAGGCGCTGCTGGTCGAGGCGGCCTTCGGCGACGTGCCCTGGCCGTGGAGACCGGGCGCGGTCGGCCACGGACCGCCAGCCGTCGCCGGGCCGCCGGGCTGACCCTGTCGAGAGCGGCGCACCGCATCGGCATGGTTCAGTCGGTGGCGCCCCGCGGGGGAGGCTCGTTGGTGCGGGGCCGCCGCCAGTTCGTCTCGTACGCTTCGTGCGCGCGCCGTTCCTCCATCACGGCGGCGCGCAGCGCGTGCCGGGAGTCCGCGAACAGGAACGCCTCCACGGCGACCATCGCGACCTGCGTCGCCGTGATGAGCGCGAGCGCCGCCAGGACCGGCATCCGCACGGCCAGCGGCGTGCCCGCCGCCAGGACGAGCACCACGCCCACCCTGGTCCAGGAGACGGTGTGCAGGGTGCGGAACTGGAACAGCAGGCTGCCGACCAGATAGCAGGCGACGCCCCCGTAGAGCAGCGCCATTCCCGGGCCGTGCATCGGCTCGCCCAGCGCGATGCCACCGCTGACCTGGTGCAGCAACTCCTCGCCGCCGAGGGCGAACAGCACGATCCCGACGAGCATGATCAGGTAGAGGTCGTGGTAGGCGTCCCGGACCATCCGGGTCCGGGCGTCGCCGTGCGTACCGTGCAGGGCCAGGCGGGCGGCGGGCGCGATCAGGTCGAAGTGTGCCCACCAGAGGCAGGAGACGCCGATGATGCCCAGCGTGGCCGCCATCAGCGTCGACCAGGTGATGGGCCGGCCGACCACGTCGCTGCCCACACCGATCGAGATCAACGATTCACCCAGGGCGATCATGAGGATGAGGTCGTACCGTTCGGTCCAGTGCTCGGCGGAGGTGACCACCCAGCCCCGGGTCCCGGTCACCAGGGGAATCAGGTACTGGCCGACCACCAGGGCGACCCAGATCGCCTCCCGCACCAGTGCACCGACCTGCGGGTCACCCAGCAGTGCCGGTACGAGAGCGGCCGCGAAGAGCAGGGCGACGCTGCCGATCAACTCGAAGAAGTAGGGACGGATCTGCCCCACCTCACGGCGGTCGTGCCGGATCGAGTACCAGTACACCCCCAGGTGCACGAGGCGGATCACGAGGTAACTCCAGGCGATCAGAAACGGACCGGAGATCCCCTCGACAGGGTCGCGGAACGCCTGTGGGCTGGCCAGGGCGAAGGCGTAGAGCGCCACGATGGCCACCACCATGACCATCGGAACGACGCCCTCACCCATGCGGATCCGATTGGCGACCAGGCTGTGGATGACCCAGCACCACCAGAGGACGGCCAGGAGCAGCACGGCGTGCAGCAGGCCCCGCCCCGAGAGGTCGGCGGCGGTGGCCCGGGCGATGATGAAGAACGAGAAGACGTAGACCAGGTCGAAGTAGATCTCGAACCGGTCCACCCGGGCACCGGGTGCCGCCTGGACGATCGGCCCCAGGCGCCGCTCCCATCCGCCCCTCACCCGGCGAGTTTCCCAGCGGGATCCGTGGCCGGGCCCAGGAACGACGAATTCGGCCGGCGGGTGCGGGCGATCCTCCCGGCCCGGCGCGGGGCTGGCTCGGCCGCTTCCCCGCCGTCCTCGACGTCGCCGACGCCCCCCCCGGCCCGGACCCCTCAGCGCCGGCTACGCGACGCCTGAACGCTCGATGCGGCGCGCCGAGCACGCCGGGGTGAGGTGTACGAGGTCCGCCGTCGCCGGCGACGGTAGCCGCCCGACCGGGCACGGATCGCCGAGATGTCGACCGGCACGGACACCGCCGTCGGTCCGCCCCGCCCGCTCAGCGCTGCTCGACGGCGCCGCGCAGCCAGTCGGCCCACTGGTCGGCGTCCTCCAGCCGGGCGAATCCGTTCAGCGCGGCGGCGGCCAGGCCGGCCGGCAGCGGGCCGTGCTCACGAAGCTCCCGCCACTGCGCCAGGTCGAGTTCCAGGACCCGCAGGCCGGTCAGATCGGCGAGCCGGTGCAGGTCGCTCACCTTCGCGGCGGACAGGTCGAGGTGGCTGAGGGCCGGCAGGCCGGTCAGCGACCCGATCGAGATCGGGAGGCGGGTGGCGAGCCGGAGCCCCCACAGGGTCGGGTGCGCACCGAGCGGCGGTAGGTCGATCTCGGCGGCGTCGATCGACAGCCACTCCACCGGCACGCCGGGCGGGAGCGCCGCCGTGACCCTCGCCGCGCGGTTGACCGAGACGTTGCGCAGGTGACGCAGGGGTGCCAGTTCCGCCAGGTGGAGGACATCGCCGTCGTTGAGGTAGAGCTCCTGCACGTCGAGCCCGGCGACGACGTCGGCGACCCGCCGCTGCCCCACCCGCTCGGAGTGGCTGTACCGGGGGTGTATCCAGGCACGCCGGGAGGAGTCGTCGGCGCCGCGCAGCGAGCCGATCGCGTCGCGCAGCGCCGCGGTGACGGACTCGGCGACGTACCCGACCGGACCGTGGAAGTCCCTGCCGTACTCGATGATCTGCCCGGGCCTGCCGTGCGGTCCGGGGTCGAGGTCGACCATGCAGTCGTTGCCGCCCGAGTCCGTGCCGACCTCCACCCACCAGTCGCTACGCGACACCCGGCGCACCCGCCCCGGCGGGTACGCCTCGTAGACGACCGGGAACACCGCGAACAGGTCGTCGTGTTCCACGACCCCGGGGCCGCCGGCCAGGTACGTCTCGACCACGGTGTCCAACCGCAGCAGGGTCCCCTCGCCGAGCAGCCCGTACTCGTCCTGCGACACGGTGCGGTACAGGGCCCGGAGGTCCTCGGGCAGCCGCAGGCCCATGGCCGCCTCGGCGGCGTGGATGTCCTCCTCCGAGTGCCCGGCGCCCAGCTCGGGCGCGTGCCCTGTCGTGCGCTCGTACGTCGCGGCGAACTCCGCGACCAGTGCGCCGATGGTGGCGAGCGCCTGCGGGTCCGTGGGCCGGTCGCTGACGGCGACACCGGGTGGCGCGGGCATCGGCGAGGTGGGGTGGTGGGGGTGCCGGTAGTGCGGGTCGAGGACCAGTCGCACCGGCGCCACGGTGGGCAGGTCGAAGGTGTACCGCAGCTCGGCGCGTCCGGCGTCGTCGCGGACGAGTTCGACGACGAGGGTGCGGTCCTCCCCGTCCGGGCGCAGCACCTCGTCCATCCGCCGCAGCAGGTCGTGCAGGGCGAACCCGGTCCTCGCGGACGCCGACCGCCCGGCGGCGTCGAACGTGTGCAGCGAACTGCCGGCCCGGGGGCGATGACGACCTTGCAGCACCGTCACTGGGCTGCCGGCCAGCGCCGACGCCATCTCGTCCACCAGTGCCCGCAGATCCGCCATCGCCGCGGCCCTCCCCCGTGATCCCGGGACACGGTAGCGTCGCGCCCCTCCCGGCACGACCCCGTGCCGCCGCCGCCTTGGCGTCGGCGCCGCCCTCGTGGTCACCGCCGCCCGGTGTCGGCGAGGCCGGTCGAAACGGTCGGGGGCCGAGCGCGTCGCCGGGTGCCCGATCAGCGTGGCGCGGTGTGGCCGGCGAGGGCCTCTCGGAGCATCGCGCGCGCCGCGATCCGGACGATGGCTCGACCCTTGCGCATCTTCGGCTGCTCGGCGCCGGGGCTCCGGCGACGACCGCAGTGAGGCGCGCAGCTCCGGTCGGGGCCGGGATCGATCCGCCACCCGGGCACCGCCCCGGGTCGCTGCCGCTGCTCAGTGTCCGGCGGGTGAGAGGAGATCGAGGACGCCCGTGATGCGCAGCGTCCTGGCCACGTTGCCGGTGGGGTGGCTGACCACGAAGGTCTTGCCGGCCTCCCTGGCGACGTTACGGGCGACGACCAGCGTACCGATGACGGTGGAGTCGATGAAGCTGACCGCTCGCAGGTCGACGTCCACGCCTGCGGCGTCGGCGATCATGGCGTCGAAGAGACGCCGGAGAGCGGTCGCCCCGTTGACGTCGATCTCCCCGTCGAGCAGCAGGACGATCCGGTCGCCCTCGGCACGGACCCGGTGGGTCCAGGTCGGCGGGGTCACCCTGGCTGGTCCTGCGCGAGGCCGTCGGGCCGGCCGGGAGTCACCGCGCCGTCCGCCGTGGCGGGCTCCAGGCAGACGGTCACCGTGGCGGTCACGCCGTCGGGGCGCCGGGTGAGGATGAGCCCACCGGCGAGCTGGTGGGCCAGCCACAAACCCCGTCCACCCGCGGTGTTGACCTCGGACAGTCGCACCGGAAGGCGCCCCGGCGACTGCCCCTGGTCGATCACCTCACAGATCAGGACGTCCTGCTGGCGGCGCAGTTCCAGGCGTCCCCGGCCGCCGCCGTGGCGGACGGCGTTGGTCACCAGTTCGTGCACCGCGAGCACGAAGTCGTATCCGTCGTCGCCGGTCAGGCCCACGGCGGCGACGTGGGCGTGCAGAACGTGTCGCAGCGTGGTGACCGTCGCTTCGGTGAAGTCCTGCGACAGCAGCGGAACAGTGTCAGCTGCGAGAGCCGACGTCGGATCGCCCGGGTCGGCGGAGTCGTCGGTCACCCCCGCAGGGTACTCGCTCGGGCCAACGCCGCGACCCTTGCGGGAGCGCAAGTATCTGCAGGTCACGGCGAGGCGTCGCGCGGTCGTCGGTGCGACGCGGACGTCCCCGCCGGGCAGCAGGGCGTCACCGACGATCTCGCGGCCGACGGGCCTGGCCGCCCGACCTACGGTTTGTGACCCACACCACACGCGGTTCCTGTCAGCAATCGCGACGCCGCCCCGCTCACCTCACGACGAGCACGCGACCAGACAGGAGCAGCACATGAAGCACCGCATCGTCGTCCTCGGCGCCGGCTATGCCGGGGCCTTCGTGGCCGGGAACCTGGCCCGCCGGTTGTCCCCGTCGGACATCGAGATCACCGTGGTCAACGCCGAGCCGGACTTCGTCCAGCGGATGCGGCTGCACCAGCTCGCGGCCGGCCACCGGATCGAGGCTCCGGCCCTCGCCGACGTCTTCGCGGGCACGGGGATCCGGCTGCGCCTGGCCCGGGTCACCGCCGTCGATCCCGAGCGCCGGGTCGTCACCGTGGCCGACGCCGAGGGGGGCGGCGAACTGGCCTACGACACGCTTGTCCACACGCTCGGCAGCCGCGTCGCCGACCAGGGCGTCCCGGGCGTGGCCGAGCACGCCTTCGACGTCGCCGGCCGACCCTCGGCGCTGCGCCTGCGCGAGCGCCTGGACAACCTGGGCGGACGGGGCGGCGGCGGGCGGGTGCTGGTCGTCGGCGACGGGTTGACCGGCATCGAGACGGCCACCGAGATCGCCGAGGCCCGGCCCGGCCTGTCGGTGGCGCTGATCGCCCGCGGCGAGTTGGGCGCCCGGCTCTCCGCCGGAGCCCGGGGGCACCTGCGCGGGGCCTGCGACCGGCTGGGCGTCACCGTGCTGGAGCACACCACCGTCGACGCCGTCGAAGCGACGCGGGTGCGCTGCGCCGACGGCACCGTCCTGGCGTCCGACGCCACCGTGTGGACGGCCGGGTTCGCGGTCGACCCGATCGCCGCCGCCAGCGGGCTGGAGGTCACCGGGACCGGTCGGATCGTCGTCGATCGCACCATGCGGTCGGTCTCGCACCCGGACGTCCACGCCGCCGGCGACAGCGCCCACGCCATCGGCGACAACGGCCGGCCGCTGCCGATGTCCTGCGCGTCGGCCGGCTACACCGGCAAGCAGGTGATCGCGGCGGTCGTCGGACACCTGACCGGCCGTGGGATCGTCAACACCACGCTGGCCTACCCGGGCAACCACATCAGCCTCGGACGGCGGGACGGGATCCTGCAACCGGTCGACGACGACGGGCAGCCGAAGCCGAGGCACCTGGGCGGCCGGCAGGCCGCGCGGATCAAGTCGGGCATCCTCACGATGTCGCTCTGGGCCACCTCGCACCCGACCTTCGGCCTGCCCACGCGCCGGCACCGGCTGGCCGCCGCGCCGGACGCGTCCGTCGACGAGGCGCTCGGCGTCGCTTCGTAGGGTGGTCCACGTGGACGGCACCGCCACTGATCGCTTCGACACCGGTCGGTTCGAGGCCAGCCGGTTCCGGCTGGCCTCGCTGGCGTACCGGTTGCTGGGCTCCGCCGCCGACGCCGAGGACGCCGTGCAGGACGCGTTCCTGCGCTGGCAGGCCGCCGACCGGCAGCGGATAGAGGTGCCGGAGGCATGGCTGACCCGGGTCGTCACGAACCTGTGCCTCGACCGGCTCCGTTCGGCACAGGCCCGCCGCGAACGCGCCGTCGGCGCCTGGCTGCCCGACCCGCTGCTGGACGGCGACCCGATGCTCGGCCCGGCCGACACCGTCGAGCAGCGCGAATCGGTCTCCCTGGCCGTGCTGACGCTGATGGAGCGCCTGTCGCCCCTCGAACGGGCCGTCTACCTCCTGCGCGAAGCGTTCTCCTACCACCACGCCGAGATCGCCGAGATCCTCGACATCAGCGAGTCCGCCAGCCAGCAGCACCTGCACCGGGCACGGCGGCGCATCACCGCCGCCCGCCGCCACCGCGGCGACGTCGACCCGGCATCCGCGCGCCGGATCGTCGAGGAGTTCCTCGCCGCTGCCTCCTCGGGGCGCACCGAACGGCTGGTGGCGCTGCTCACCGACGACGCGACCGCGATCTCCGACGGCGCCGGCCTGAGCAGGACTCTGCTGCGGTACGACAACCCGCAGCGCATCGCCACCGTGGTACGGGCCGGTCTCACCCCCACACCCGCGAAACGGCGACTTGCCGGCGGCACGCCCGCCGTCCACTACGCGCTCGTCAACGGCGCCCCCGCCGTCCTCTTCGTGGTCGACGGCCAGGTCGTCGGCGCCGTGACGTTCGACGTCACCGGCGGCAGGATCGCCACCGTGCGCGGCATCGCGGCCCCGGCCCGGCTGGTCCGCCTCGCCGAGGCCTGGCGGCGGCACGAACCGGAGGCGCCGCTGATCGCCCGGTGGTGACGCGACGCCGACGCGGCCCGGCGCGGTGACGAACCGCTCCGGCCGCCCGGGACGCCACGTGCGGACACCGTGCCGTGGCTCGCCGGCGGCACGTGTCGAGCGCCCTGCCGCTCACCGGGTGCGCCGGACGGGGCTCACGCAACCGCGACGGGCAGATCGGCCAGGCGCCATTCGAGCATCCCGTCGGCCAGCCGGGTCGCGCTGCGACCGTGGGCCGCGAGGAGTCGGACGGCGTCGTGGGCGAGCACGCAGTAGGCCCCACGGCAGTACGCGACGACGTGCCCGTCGTCGGGCAGTTCGGCGAGACGGTCGGCCAACTCGTCGAGGGGGATGCTGACCGCGCCGGGAATGTGCCCGGCGGCGTACTCCTCCCGGGGCCGTACGTCGAGCACGGTGACCGGGCTGGTCTCGGTGAGCCGCCGCAGTTCCTCGCGGGTGACCGGCCGGCCGCCGTCCTCGCCCAGATAGGCCAGCCGGGCGGCCTGCACGTCCGGCAGGTGTGACTGCGCCACGTCGCGCAGGCGGGCGAAGAGCTCCGCCACGTCCCGGCCGGCGAGACGGTAGAGGACGCGGGTGCCGTCGCGGCGGGTGGTGACCAGGTTGGCCTGGCGCAGCGTCTGCAGGTGGGCCGACGCGGTGGTCAGTCCCAGGCCGGCCGATGCGGCGAGGGAGGCCACGTCGCGTTCGCCCTGGGCGAGCAGGTCCAGCAGTTCGAGCCGCTTGCCCGAGCCGAGGGCCTTGCCGACCCGGGCGAACTGCTCGAACAGTGCCGTCTTGTCGTTCCGGTCACCCATGCCACTCCTCCAAAGTTCTGTGGAATAGTGTAGGAGACGGGGGAAGCCGACCGCCACCGCCCGGACGGAGGACGCGATGGAGCTGGCACACGGACTGGTCCCGCCCGTGGGCGACGGGCCGGCTGACCGCGCGCACCCGAGCGGCCCGACCGGCGCGGAAACAACGGCGGCAGACCCGCAGCGGACCCGGGGTGCGGCCGGCCGTGCGGCTCACCGGCGCACCCGGGCGGCGTGCTGCCCGCCGCCCGAGGCCGGCACCGTCCCGGACGCCGGCCGATGAGCGCCACCACGCCCATCCGGTGGGGACTGCGCGCCAACCTGCCGCAGTTCCTCCTGCTGGTGGCGGTCAACGCCCTCGTCGGGGCGATGGTCGGTCAGGAACGCACGGTCGTGCCCCTGCTGGCCGAGCAGGTCTTCGCCGTCGGCGCGTTCACCGCCTCGCTGACGTTCATCGTCGTGTTCGGCTTCACCAAGGCGTTCACCAACCTCGCTGCCGGCAGCCTGTCCGACCGCTACGGCCGCAAGCCCGTCCTGATCGCCGGCTGGCTGATCGGCCTGCCGGTGCCGCTGCTGCTGATCTGGGCGCCCTCCTGGGGATGGGTGATCGCGGCGAACGTCCTGCTCGGGGTCAACCAGGGCCTGACCTGGTCCACCACCATCGTCATGAAGATCGACCTCGCCGGTCCGGCCCGCCGTGGGCTGGCCATGGGGTTCAACGAGGCCGCCGGCTACCTCGCGGTGGCCACCATGGGCTGGGCCACCGGCGCGCTGGCCGCCGCGCACGGGCTGCGGCCCGCCCCGTTCCTGCTCGGCGTCGCCGTGGCCGCCCTCGGCCTCGGCCTGTCCACCGCGCTCGTCCGCGAGACCCACCAGCACGCCCGGCACGAGGCCGCCCACCACGTGTCACGCGCCGGCGGCCACGGCCACGGCCTGACCAACCGGGAGATCTTCACCCTCACCAGCTTCCGGGAGAGGGCGCTGTCGGCCGCCAGTCAGGCCGGCATGGTCAACAACCTGAACGACGGCCTGGCCTGGGGCCTGTACCCGATCCTGTTCGCCACCTCCGGGCTCGGCCTGACCCGCGTCGGTGTGCTGATCGCGCTCTACCCGGCGGTCTGGGGCCTGGGCCAGATGATCACCGGCGCCCTGTCCGACCGGTGGGGCCGCAAGTGGCTCATCACCGCCGGCATGTTCACCCAGGCGATCGGCATCGCGCTGGTCGCCGCCGGCACCGGCTTCACCGTGTGGGCGGTCGCCGCCGTGCTCATGGGCGCCGGCACCGCCCTGGTGTACCCCACTCTCCTCGCGGTCGTCGGCGACGTCGCCCACCCGGCCTGGCGGGCCCGCGCGGTCGGCGTCTACCGCCTGTGGCGCGACTCCGGCTACGCCGTCGGCGCCCTGGTCGCCGGGATCACCGCCGACCTGCTCGGCCTGCGCGCCGCCGTCTGGGTCGTCGCCGTGATCACCGCCGGGTCCGGCGTCGTCGTCGCCGTGCGAATGTACGAGACCCGCCACCCCGAGTGAGGCGTGGTGGCCGCCGACCGGTCGGCGCGACGCGTGGCGGCGCCGCCACGCTCACGTGACCGGCGCTGCCGCACGCCGGTGAGCTGGTCGGGGTCGGGGACCGACCGACGGCCACGGCCGGAGGTCCCGGATCCCGCCGGTGACCCACCGGCCGTCGCTCAGGCCCCGCGCGCCCTGCCGCGTCGACGGCGAAAATCGCTGTCCCCGGCTACCGTCGACTACCACACCGCCGAGGGTCGCTCCTGGCGTCTGTGGCTCTCCGCCGAGGGGGCGCGCACCGACCGCCTGCCCGTGCCCGCCACCGCTGCCGGCGAGGACGCGGCCGACGCCGCCGCCCGGGGCACGGCCAATGAGCTGGGCCTGGCCTTCTACGGCCGCACTCCGGTGGACTCCCTGGAGCACGGCGGCGACCGACGCCTGCTCGACCTGCTCGTGGCCTGGGACCCGGACGAGTAGGACGCGACGCGCACTCCGCGCCGAGTCGCCGGTCGACGCGCGGGCCGGACCCGCCGGACGGCGGTGCCGGCGGCCGACCCCGACGGCGACGGGTCAGGCGGTCACGCTCGGCTCGGCCGAGGGCGGGGCCGTCCGGCAGTCGAGGTACGCGTCGAGCGCGGCAGCTCCGGCGAGCATGGCGCGGCCGCGGGCCGAGAGGCGGGACCGCCAGTCGTGCAGCATCGACTCCAGCGGTGCGACGCCTCCGGCGGAGCGGACCTGGGCGATCAGCGGTGCGATCTGCTCCAGCAGGTAGCCACCGCGCCTGAGCTGGTGGGCCAGCAGGGCGTCGCGGACGTCCGCCGCGCCGTAGACCCGGTAGCCCGTGCCCGGGTCGCGGCGCGGCCGGACCAGACCGGCGCGTTCCCACTTGCGCAGGGTGGCCGGTCGGATGCCGAGCCGCCGCGACAGCGGGCCGACGAAGGTGTCGCCGCGCTCCCGCGGCACCGGATCGAGGTCGCGGAGCGCGGCCTCGACGGCCTGCAGGGTACGACGGTCGTCGAGCAACTGGGCGTGACTCTCGTCGATGATCCGCAGCGCCTGCTCGGTCGCGCCCCGGTTGACCGCCTGCATGATCGACGTGGCCGTCTGGTGACCGTGTCCGGGCACGAGCGCGAGGAACGCGTGCAGGGCCTGCGCGTGCAGCGCGGTGTAGGTGCGGTAGCCGTGCGGGGTGCGGTCGGCGTCCGGCAGGATCCCGGCCGCCTCGTAGTTGCGCACCGCCTGGGTCGACAGGCCGTGCCCGCGCGCCAGGTCGACCGGCCTGAACCGTCCACCGTTTTGAAGGTTTCGCCCCACTGTCCTGCCAATGTCGCGGAAAAGTTCACACCGAAGGTTCAACGATACCGTTGAAGCCATGACTGCTGGTATCCGGGACGCGGCCCACGCTGTCGAGGCCGCGACCGTCATGCGGCTGCTGCCGACCCGCCCCCGACTGCTCGCGCTGGGCGAGCCCACCCATGGCGAGGAACCCCTCCTCGACGTCCGCAACGCGCTCTTCCGGCAACTCGTCGAGCAGGAGGAGGCCTACCGCACCATCGCCATCGAGAGCGACTGCGTGGCGGGCCTGCTCGTCGACGACTACGTCACCTCCGGCGCGGGCACCCTCGACGAAGTCATGGACCATGGCTTCAGCCACCGGTGGGGCGCCTTCCCGGGCAACCGCGAGCTGGTGCGCTGGATGCGCGCGTACAACGACGGCCGGCCCGCGGCCGAACAGCTGCGCTTCGCCGGTTTCGACGGCCCGCTGGAGATCACCCACGCCGCGAGCCCCCGGCAGGCGCTCACCGCGTTGCACGCCTACCTCGCCACCGGGGCCGACGCCGACCTGCTCCCCTGCACCGCCGCCACACTCGACCGCCTGCTCGGCGCCGACGAGCGGTGGACCGACCCCGCCGCCATGATGGACCCGTCCGAGTCCGTGGGGCGGACACCGGAGGCCGCGCGGCTACGGCTGATCGCCGACGACCTGGTGGCGCTGCTCGACGCGCAGACGCCCCAACTGAGGGCGGCGTCCTCACCCGAGGACTGGGCCCGGGCACGGCTGTACGGTCGCACCGCCACCGGCCTGCTGCGCTACCACGACGCGATGGCCGACGCGTCACCGAGCCGGATGGCCCGGCTGCTGGCCGTACGGGACTCGATGATGGCCGCGAACCTGCTCGCCCTCGCCGAGCGGGGCCCGGCGTTGGTGAACGCGCACAACAGTCACCTCCAGCGGGCCAGGAGCACCGTGCGGATGGGCGGGCAGCCGGTGCGATGGTGGAGCGCCGGCGCGATCGTGAGCGCCCACCTGGGCCGGGACTACGCCTTCCTCGCCACCGCCGTCGGCACGATCCGCCACCAGGGAGTCGACACCCCACCTCCGGACACCGTCGAAGGACTGCTGTACGCGCTGCCGCAGGAGCGGTGCCTCGTCGACGCCCGCCGACTGGCCGCCACCGCGACGCCGCCCGCCCGGGTCTCCCCGTGGTTCGGCTACGCCCCACTCGACCCGACCCACCTGGCCGACATCGACGGGATCGTGTTCGTCAGGGACGCCCGGCGGAGTTGACCCGCGGGTCCAGTCACGACCGGCCGGCCGGACAGCACGTCCCTCGAGGAGCGTCCGGGGCGACGGGAGGAAGGGTCCCGGACCGGCGCGTCACCGAGAGCCGTGGCGCCCACAGTGGCCGGAAACAACAGAAGGCAAGGAGAAAATCCACTCCTTGCCACCTCCAACATATATCAGACCGGGGGACTTGCCGCAAGACCCCGATACGGGTGCAGAATCTCCAGCCGACGCCAGAAACTGCGGAAATCAGTCCTTCGCGAAGAACGTACGCAGTTGTGAAAACGGGGGAGCTTCATGATCGACGTCATCGTGGTCGGCGCCGGGCCGACCGGCTTGATGCTGGCCGCCGAGTTGCGGCTGCACGGCGTACACGTGCTCGTGCTGGAGAAGGAGACGGAGCCGCCCGGCCACGTCCGCGCGCTCGGCCTGCACGCGCGCAGCGTCGAGGTGATGGACCAGCGTGGCCTGCTGGAGCGGTTCCTCGCCCACGGCAGGACGTACGCCGTCGGCGGCTTCTTCGCCGGCATCGAGAAGCCCTGGCCCGACCGGCTGGACACCGCGCACTCCTATGTCCTCGGCATCCCGCAGACCATCACCGACCGGCTGCTGGCCGAACGCGCCACCGAGGTCGGCGCCGAGATCCGGCGCGGCGGCGAACTGGTCGGGCTGCGTCAGGACGGGACCGGGGTCACCGCCGAACTGGCCGACGGCAGCCGGCTGCGCGCGCGCTACCTGGTCGGCTGCGACGGCGGCCGCAGCACGGTGCGCAAGCTGCTCGGCGTGGGCTTCCCCGGCGAGCCGAGCAGGGTCGAGACGCTGCTCGGCGAGATGGAGCTGGCGGCGCCGCCGGAGACGGTGGCCGCCGTGGTGGCCGAGGTCCGCACGACCCAGAAGCGGTTCGGCGCCGGGCCCCTCGGCGACGGGGTGTACCGCGTCGTGGTGCCCGCCGACGGGGTGGCCGAGGACCGGACCGTCCCGCCGACCCTCGACGAGTTCACGCACCAGCTACGGGCCACCGCCGGCACCGACTTCGGCGCGCACTCACCACGCTGGCTGACCCGCTTCGGCGACGCCACCCGGCTGGCAGAACGCTACCGGGTCGGTCGGGTGCTGCTGGCCGGCGACGCGGCGCACATCCACCCGCCGACCGGCGGACAGGGCCTCAACCTCGGCATCCAGGACGCGTTCAACCTCGGCTGGAAGCTGGCCGCCGAGGTCCGCGGCTGGGCGCCGGACGGGCTGCTGGACAGCTACCACAGCGAACGCCACCCGGTCGCCGCCGACGTGCTCGACACCACCCGGGCGATGATGCACCTGCTCTCCACCGAACCGGGCCCCCAGGCGGTGCGCCGCCTGCTGTCCGAGCTGATGGACTTCGACGACGTCAACCGGCGCCTGATCGAGAAGATCACCGCGATCGGCGTCCGCTACGACTTCGGCGACGGCCCCGACCTGCTCGGCCGCCGGCTGCGCGACGTGCGGCTCAAGCGGGGGCGCCTCTACGAGCTGACGCACGGCGGGCGCGGGCTGCTGCTCGACCAGACCGGCCGGCTCTCCGTCGACGGGTGGGCGGACCGCGTCGACCACGTCGTCGACGTCAGCGAGGAGCTGGACGTGCCCGCCGCGCTGCTGCGCCCCGACGGCCACGTGGCGTGGGTCGGTGACGACCAGCGGGACCTGCGCCGCCGCCTGCCCACATGGTTCGGCGCGCCCGTCGCCTGACACGCCGGCCGCCACGGGGGCGGGCCGTCGTGACAGGGCGGACGACCACGGATCGCCCGGGCGCTGCGGGGTGGGCGAGACGGGCGCGCCGGGACCGTGGCACGCCCGTCGGCTCCCGCCCGGCCAGGATCGCGTCAGACCGTCGTCGACGGCGATCTCGACCCGACACCACCGCGAGCGGCAGCCCCGGTTCCCCCTCGGACGGGACGATGGCCGCTCTCGTGGGGGAGGCGGGGGCCGGGGCGGGAGGCGGAAGCTGGCAGCATGATCAAGAAATCCCTGACGGTCGGCGCCGGATGGTCGACGGTGACCATCGGCGTCCTGCACGCCGCAGTCTTCCTGCCCCACCCGTACTGGGGCGAGTGGCTCACCGGTGGGCTGCGCTCGGGCGCGGGCGGTGACGCGTCGCTGTCGGTGTTCTGGGCGCTGCCCGGCAGCTTCGTCGTACCCCTGGTCCTGTTCGGCCTCCTGCTGGTGCGGCTGGGGCGGCGCGGCGAGCGGGCGCCCGGCTACGCCGGCTGGACGCTGGCCGGCTGGGCCGCCGGGTGCGTCCTGCTCATCGGGCCCAGCGGCTTCCTGCTGGGCTTCGTCCCGGCCGGCCTGCTCATCGCCGAGGACCTGCTGGCACGCCGCAGGGCCACGGGTCGGGACGTGCCGCGGCCGACGGCCGGGCGGGACGAGGACGCGCCGCCGCCGGCTCGCCCGACGTCGACCTCCCGATCGACCTAGACGTACCGCCCGGGTGCCGACAGGATCCGCGCGATGGCGACGGCCTCCGGTGGTGCGGCCGGCGACGCCCTAGTGGTCGCGCAGCACGAAGAAGAGCGTCCGGCGCTCGACATCCAGGAACGCGACCCGCCACCGGGTGGACGGGCTCGCCTCGTCGTACACCGTGCTGTGCAGCCACCGTGGCTGCGCCGGCAGGAACGGCACGAGAGCGGGCCACGCGTCGGCAGGGCCCGGCGACGGCGGCAGGTGGGCCGCGAACCCGTACCGCTGCGCCAGCCGCCGCGCGTCCTGTGGACGCAGGGTGACCACACCCTGGTACGCCCACTCCGTCGGCCCCGGCGCCCTCGTGCAGGGGTCGCCCATCGCGCGCACCTGCCAGCGGATCTCCGGGTAGTCGCCGACACCGGGCAGTTCCTCCGGCGGGTCCCAGCGCTCGGTGCGCACCTTCGCCTCCCCGGCCTGCACCGACTCCCGGCACGCACTCGTCTCGTCCGTGTCGTCGCCGACGTACCGGATCGCGGCCGCCACACATCCGACGACGATCAGCAACGCGAGGGACGCACCGAGCACGGTCACCGGCACAGGCACGTGTGTCTTCACGGCGATGAGAGTACGAACCGTCGGCGAGGGCGACCCGACCCGGCGGGCGCGACGAGCGGACGATCAGGTAAGCGGGAGCTGCGCACTCCCCTCCACTCCTAACGTATAGCGCACCAGGGTGCTTGCGGCAAGACCCGGATCGTGCCGCAGAATTGCCGGCCGAGGCCAGCGCCTTCGGACATGGGGGGTCGATGACATGCGCGTTCTCTCGTCGGGGATCAGCTCGTACCGGCACCGGATCCGTCCTCGTCCCGCCTGAGGGACAGCGACGGCGGTGGCGCTGACGGACGGTCAGCCGCCTCCTGCCGGACGTGACCGACGACCGCGAGCCGCGACACCTGGCCGTCCGGCGCCCTGACGCGCCGTCGGCGCGGCACCGCTCACCAACCGGGCGGCGACCGGTCGTCCGAACCACATCCGCGACCAACCCCGGGCCGCGCGACCGCGCGTGCCCGCCGGGCGATCCGTACGCGGGCCGCCGCGCGTGCCCTGCCACCTGCACAGCGCTCTCAGATCGGAGCTGACGACGTGGACCACCCGACCACCGGCGTGTTCGACCTGCCCGACCTCTCCCCCAAGGCCGAGCCGACGCTGACCGCCCGCGACGAGCAGCACTTCGCGGCCCTCGCACAGAGCCTCGCGGAGATGTCCGCCGAGTTGACCGAGCGGCTCGACGCCGCGAGCAGGGCCCCCGGCGGCAAGGGCCGCCAGGCGGTGGAACGGGACGAGGAGGTCCGCCGGCTGACGTCCCGCCTGCGCGTCCTGCGCCGGTTCGGGACGGACCTGTGCATCGGGCACATGGTCCGCGCCGACGACCCCGAGCCGGTGTACGTGGGACGACGCGGTCTCACCGACAGCGTCGGGCGCCGGCTGCTGCTCGACTGGCGCTCCCCCGCGGCGGAGCCGTTCTTCGCGGCGACCCACGCCAACCCGATGGGGCTGACCAGCCGCCGCAGGTATCGCTGGACCCGCGGCCGGATCACCGACTACTGGGACGAGGTGTTCGCCGCCGACGGGTTCGAGGGACACCACGCCGCGCTCGACGACCAGTCCGCCTTCATCGCCAGCCTGGCCGGCAGCCGATCGCCGCGGATGCGGGACGTGCTCGGCACCATCCAGGCCGACCAGGACGCCATCATCCGGGCGGGCTCCCGCGGCGCGCTCGTCGTCGACGGCGGTCCGGGCACCGGGAAGACCGTCGTCGCGCTGCACCGCACCGCCTACCTGCTCTACGCCGACCCTCGGCTCGGGCACCGGCGGGGCGGCGTGCTGTTCGTCGGTCCGCACCAGCCCTACCTGGCCTACGTCGGCGACGTGCTGCCCAGCCTCGGCGAGGAGGACGTGCAGACCTGCACCCTGCGCGACCTCGTCGCCGAAGGCGCCGGGGCCGGCATCGAGCGCGACCCGGACGTGGCCCGCCTGAAGTCGTCCGCGAGGCTGGTGACGGCGATCGAGGCGGCCGTCAGGTTCTACGAGGAGCCGCCGGCCAAGGGCATGACGGTGGCGACCGCCGAGTCCGACATCTGGCTGAGCGCCGACGACTGGGCCGCGGCGTTCGACTCGCCGGATCCGGGCACCCCGCACAACGAGGCGCGTGAGCAGATCTGGGAGGAACTGCTCACGATCCTGATGGACAAGTACGACGGCGACGAGTCGGACGACCTGCTGCGCGGGTCGCTGCTGCGCAACCGGGAGCTGCGTACGGCCTTCAACCGCGCGTGGCCGCTGCTCGACGCGGCCGACATCGTGGCAGACCTGTGGTCCGTGCCGGCCTACCTGCGCCGGTGTGCCCCCTGGCTCGGCCCTGACGACGTCCGCACCTTGCAGCGCGCCGACGCCCGGGCCTGGACGCTGTCCGACCTGCCGTTCCTGGACGCGGCACGGCATCGGCTGGGCGACCCGGAGGCGGCCCGGCGCACCAGCCGACACGTGGCCGCTGTCGCGGTCGAACGGGAGCGCATGGCCACGGTCGTCGACGAACTGATCGAGGCCCACACCTACGACGACGGTGAAGGTGTGCTGTCGAGCCTGCGGCAACTGGACCTGCAGGACGCGCTGGTCGACGACACCGTCCTGCCCGGCCCCGAGCCGGACCGGCTGGCCGGCCCGTTCGCGCACATCGTCGTGGACGAGGCACAGGAGCTGACCGACGCCGAGTGGCAGATGCTGCGGCTGCGCTGCCCGTCGGGCAGTTTCACCATCGTCGGGGACCGCGCCCAGGCCAGGCGCGGGTTCACGGAGTCGTGGCGGGAGCGGCTCGCGCGGGTCGGGCTCGACCGGATCACCCTGGCCTCGCTGAGCATCAACTACCGGACGCCGGCGGAGATCATGGCGGAAGCCGAGCCGGTCATCCGGGCCGTGCTCCCGGACGCCAACGTGCCCACCTCCATCCGCAGCGGCGACGTCCCCGTCGTGCACGGCGCCGTCGCCGACCGGGACCCGATCCTCGACGCGTGGCTCGCGGCCCACGCCGAAGGGATCGCCTGCGTGATCGGCGATCCCACCTTCCGGGAGCGGCCCCGCGTCCGGTCGCTGACCCCGCAGCTGTCGAAGGGGCTGGAGTTCGACCTGGTCGTCCTGATCGAGCCGGACTCGTTCGGCGACGGCATCGAGGGAGCCGTCGACAGGTACGTGGCGATGACCCGGGCGACCCGCCAACTCGTCGTCCTCACCGGGTCCTGAGCCCCGCCGCCCGGTGCGTCACCGAGCGTTAACCCCTCGCCGGGACGGGTAAGCGGCGGCCTGCACGTGGCCGGAGGGGCTGGAGGTCTGATGCCGGTGACGGACGCGTTCTTCCAACAGTTGGCGGAGATGGGGCACGATCCGCGGCTGTGCAAGGTGCGCGGCAGCATCCGGTTCGACATCCGCGAGGGCGATCGGCTGCGGCAGTGGCTGCTGATGATCGATCATGGCCAGCTGCGGGTGTCACCGGGAGGAGGTCCCGCGCAGGCCGTCCTCAAGCTCTCCTCGGAAGTTGCCGAGGCGATGGTCCGGGGCGAGCTCAACGGGCTGTCCGCGATGCTGCGCGGCGAGATCCTGGTCGACGGGGACCTCGCGCTGGCGCTGCGGCTGGGACGGCTGTTCCCCGCACCGGCGGTCGCCCGCGAGGCCGGGCATCCCTGGCCCCGGAGGTGACCGATGAGGGACATCCCGGGCACCGTGTCGTGCATCGACGGCAACACGTTCATCGTCTCGGATCCCAGCGGTGACGTGGACGCCGCGCCCGCCACCCCGGTCGGGTTGTTCACCGCCGACACCCGGTACCTGTCCCGGTGGATCCTGACCATCAACGGGGAGCGGATGACCGCGCTGTCGGTGGACGACAGCCAGTACTACGAGGTGGCTTTCTTCCTGGTGCCCGGTGGGCAGGTCGACTACGTGGAGGCCGACGTGTCGGCGATTCGCCGTCGCCGGATCGGCCCGGAGCTGACCGAATCGCTGACCGTGTTCAACTACGGCGAGCAGGACGTCGACCTCGACGTGCGGCTGGAGGTGGCGGCCGACTTCGCCGACATCTTCGACATCAAGTTCGACGTCCGGGAGAAGGTGGGCAGCCACTACACCCAGGTCGGGACCGACGAGCTGCGATTGGGCTACCGACGCGGCACCTACCACCGCGAGGTGTCCGTGACGACGAGCGAGCCGGCCACCATCGACCCGAGCGGGATGCGGTTCCAGCTCCGGTTGCCGCCCGGAGAGCAGTGGTCCACGCAGCTACGGGCGACCATGCGCGCGCCCCGTCCAGACGGGCGGGACTGGCGGGACGCGGTGCGCGCGCTGCGCCCGGACGAGTCGACCCTGCCGGCGACCGTCCGCTCGTGGGTCGCGGCGGCCCCGCAACTGGACACCGACAACACCGCGTTGCAGCAGGTGTACCAGCGCAGCCTCGTGGACCTGGCGGCGCTGCGCTTCGCACCGCTGTCCCTCGGCGGCGCCACCGTGCCGGCGGCGGGGCTGCCCTGGTTCATGACCCTGTTCGGGCGCGACAGTCTGCTGACCTGCCTGCAGACGCTGCACGTCACACCGTCGCTGACCCCACCGACCCTGCGGATCCTCGGCCTGCTGCAGGGCGTCCGGACCGACGACGTCCTGGACGCGGACCCCGGCCGGATCCTGCACGAGCTGCGCTACGGCGAGTCGGCCGCGTTCGAGGACCAACCCCACTCGCCGTACTACGGCACCGTGGACGCCTCGCCGCTGTTCGTGGTCCTGCTCGACGAGTACGAGCGGTGGACCGGCGACGCGGAGCTGGTACGGGAACTCGAGAAGGAGGCCAGGGCGGCCCTGGAGTGGATCGACCGGTACGCGGACCTCACCTCCACCGGCTACGTCTGGTACCAGACCCGCAACCGCAAGGCCGGCCTGGAGAACCAGTGCTGGAAGGACTCCTGGGACAGCATCTCCTACGCCGACGGCAGACTGCCGGGCTTCCCCCGGGCCACCTGCGAGGTGCAGGGCTACGCCTACGACGCCAAGATCCGCGCGGCCCGCCTCGCCCGGACGTTCTGGGACGACCCCGCCTACGCCGACCGGCTCGAACAGGACGCGGCGGCGTTGAAGGACCGCTTCAACCGGGACTTCTGGCTCGACGAGCACGGCTACTACGCCCTCGCCCTCGACCACGACGGCACCCCCGTGGACGCGTTGTCCTCCAACATCGGACACCTGCTGTGGAGCGGCATCGTGCCCCCGGACCGGGCCGCGCGGGTCGTCGAGCACCTGATGAGCCCCGCGCTGTTCTCCGGTTGGGGAGTGCGCACCCTCGCCGAGGGCCAGCGCCGCTACAACCCCCTCGGCTACCACAACGGCACCGTCTGGCCCTTCGACAACTCGTTCATCGCCTGGGGCCTGCGCCGCTACGGATTCGCCACCGAAGCCGGGCGCATCGCGCACGGCATCATCGACGCCGCCACCTACTTCCACGGCCGACTCCCCGAAGCCTTCGGCGGATTCGCCCGCCAGACGACCCGGTACCCGGTCCGCTACCCCACGGCTGGCAGCCCCCAGGCGTGGTCCAGCGGAGCGTCCCTGCTGCTCATCCGCATCATGCTCGGCATGGAGCCGCACGAAGGACACCTCGTCGTCGAGCCGGCCCTACCACCCGGTTACGGGCGGATCGCGCTGCTCGACATCCCCGGCCGCTGGGGAAAGGTCGACGCCTTCGCCCGCCATCGCCCCGTCCGGCCCCTCACCGACGACAGCGACCCCTACCCCTCCCCGTCGCTCGGGTAGCGCCCCGCCCGGATCCGGCCGCCCGCAGGGGGGGTGTCCGGCGTCCCGGCACGTACGGCGAGCGGCGCTCTCAGCCCCGTCGCCGCACCCGACGGTCACGGCGCACGGATCCGTCTCCGGCGATTTGCGGCATCCGGTGGCCGCGCCGGCCGGCGCGGCCTTCATGATGACCGGGTGAGGATCCTGTCCATCCAGTCGTCGGTCGCCTACGGCCACGTCGGCAACTCCGCCGCCGTCTTCCCGCTCCAGCGGCTGGGCCACGACGTCTGGCCGGTGCTGACCGTCCACTTCTCCAACCACACCGGGTACGGCGCCTGGCGCGGGCCGCTGCTGGCGCCGGCCGACGTCGCCGAGGTGATCGCCGGCATCGCCGACCGTGGCGTCCTCGGCAGCGCCGACGCGGTGTTGTCGGGCTATCAGGGTGACCCGGCCATGGGTGCGGTGATCCTCGACGCGGTGCAGCAGGTGAAGGCGGCCAACCCGGACGCGCTGTACTGCTGCGACCCGGTGATGGGCGACGTCGGCCGGGGCATGTTCGTCCGGCCGGGCATCCCGGAGTACCTGCGCGACGAGGTCGTCCCGCGCGCCGACATCATCACCCCCAACCAGTTCGAGCTGGACTTCCTCGCCGGCCGTACGACGACGTCGCTCGCGGAGCTGCTGGGCGCGGTCGACGTCGTGCGGGCGACCGGACCCCGCCACGTCCTGGTCACCAGCGTGCTCCACGGCGACGTCCCGCCGGGCTCGCTGGAGGTGGTCGCCGTCTCCGACGAGGGCGCGTGGGTGGTGACCACGCCGCTGCTACCGATCAGCCCGAACGGTGGTGGCGACGTCACCGCCGCGCTGTACCTGGCCCACCTGTCCACCACCGGCTCGCCCGCCACGGCGCTGGAGCGCACCACCGCCTCGATCTTCGCCGTGTTCGAGGCCACCCTCGCGGCGGGCACCCGCGAACTCCAGCTGATCGCCGCCCAGGACGTGATCGCCGACCCGCCGGCCCGGTTCACCGCCCGACGGCTGCGCTGAGCGGACGCCACGGCCCGTCGACACCCGTGGCCACGCGTCGGCGGCGCGCCCGGCCGGCGACGTTCCAGCGGTACGCGAGCGGCGCCGCTGCCCGCCGGGCCGGGGTGAGCTGCGGCGGCACGATAGCGTCCAGGCGATGCGCA
Organism: Micromonospora coxensis; assembly: GCF_900090295.1. NCBI lineage: Bacteria > Bacillati > Actinomycetota > Actinomycetes > Micromonosporales > Micromonosporaceae > Micromonospora > Micromonospora coxensis. The sequence continues at coordinate 781,656 of NZ_LT607753.1, forward strand.
CCCCTTCCGAGCCCGGCGGGCTGACCACGACCGAGCGGGCGGTCGACGCCCGCTTCCGCGCCGTCCTGGCGCGGCTGCCCCGGCACAGCGCGGCCGGCTGGCTCACCGAGTTCGCGGTCTTCGGGCTCAAGCAGGCCTGGGCGTGCGTCTTCGGCGCCGCGATGCTGGCGGTCATCCTCTCGGCGCACCTCTGGTACCCCCGGGACGGGGCGCTGGCCCGCAACGACTTCCTGACCCTCGCCGCCGTCGCCATCCAGGTCGCCATGGTCGCCGGACGCCTGGAGACGCTGCGTGAGCTGCGTGTGGTGATCCTGTTCCACCTCGTCGGCACGGCCATGGAGGTGTTCAAGACGCACGTCGGCTCGTGGTCGTACGACCCCGACGGGGTGCTGCGCCTCGGCGGGGTTCCGCTGTTCAGCGGCTTCATGTACGCCGCGGTCGGCTCGTACATGGTGCGGGTCAACCGGCTGTTCGACCTGCGGTTCGCGCGCTACCCGAAGCGCTGGGTGACGGCCGTGGTGGCCGCCGCGATCTACGCCAACTTCTTCACCAACCACTACGTCCTCGACGTCCGGTGGCTGCTCATCGCCGTCGTCGCGCTCGTCTTCGGGCGCTGCGTCATGCACTTCCGCATCTTCCGGCTCCGGTGGCGCATGCCGCTGCTGCTGGCCTTCCTCCTCGTCGCCTTCTTCATCTGGCTGGCCGAGAACATCGCCACCTGGTCGAACGCCTGGCTCTACCCCAGCCAGCTCGGCGGGTGGCACCCGGTGTCGCCGGAGAAGCTCGCGTCGTGGTTCCTCCTCATGATCATCTCGGTCGTGCTGGTCACCTGGATCTCGCCGCCGCAGCCGCCGGACGACGGACCGGCGGCCGTACCGTCGGACGCCGAGCCCCGCCCGGCGGCGGCGACGGGTTGAGCCGGGTTCGGCACCCCCGCCGACCACGGCGGGGCCCCGCGCGCGCCGGTCGCGCGGACACACCCGCCCGTGTGCCGGACAGGTACCGGGCATGAGCGAGCAACACCACGTCCCGGAGCGCGAAGCCCGGTTCACCCAGCTGTACGGAGCCACGTACGCCGACCTCCTGCGGTTCGTCCAGCGCCGGGTCCACCCGACCCACGCCGAGGACGTGGCCGCGGACGCCTTCCTGGTCGCCTGGCGTCGGCTCGACGACCTGCCGGACGACACCGGAGACGCCCGGGCGTGGCTCTTCGGCATCGCTCGCGGCGTCATCCTCAACACCGTTCGGGGCGCCAGCCGTCAACGGGCGCTGCGGATCCGCCTCGCGGAGGCTCCCACCGCCGCGGCCCACCTCGACACCGACATGATCGCCCACCGGGTCGACCTCGCCCACGCCTGGCGACGACTCTCCGACGTCCACCAGGAAGCCCTCGCCCTGAGCGTCTTCGACGGGCTCACGGCGCCCCAGGCGGCCCGCGTGCTCGACATCTCGTCCGTCGCGTTCCGGCTGCGCCTCAGCAAGGCGCGACGGGCCCTGAGACTCCACACCGGCCATGTGCCGCCGCCCTCGCCCGCGCCGGCGGGCCTCCCCGAAGGGATCACGCCGTGAAGCGTCATGACGTCTCCATCGACACCCTGCGTTCGCTCGACCCGGCCGACCACGCGGTCGACCCCCGCAGTCCACGGGCGCGGGCCGACCTCGCCCGGATCCTCGCGACCGATCCGGCAGCCGCCGGCTCGCCCCGACCCGCCACGGCCGAGCCTGCCGTGCCGTCACGCACCCGATGGCTGGTCCTCGCCGGTGCCACCACCGTGGTCGCCGCCGTGGCCGGCGTGCTCCTGCCCCTCTCCGGGGACAGCCACGCCTTCGCCGGCTGGACCACCAGCCCGACCGCGATGACTCCCAGGGCGGCGGCGAAGGCCACCGATTCCTGTCGGGAACAGCACGAGGACGGGCCACACCACGCCGACCGACAGCTGGCCTCCGCCCGGGCCGCCGTGACCGAGCGGCGCGGCGACTGGACGATGGTGGTCCTGGCCGGCGACCAGGGCTTCGCCGCGATGTGCCTGACCAACGACGAACTCGGCCTCTTTTCCAACGCCTCGATCGGCTCGATCGGCACGCCGGACGGCTTCACCGAGCCGGCTCCGCGTGAGGTGCGGGTGACCGACCTCGGGACGGGAACCATCGCGGACGGCACCGTGTCGGTGGCCGCCGGGTACGCCGGTGCCGACGTGGTCGGGGTGACCTACGCGAGCACGGAGCACGGGCGGGTGGAGGCCACGGTGTCCGGGGGGCACTTCGCCCTCTGGCTCCCCGGCGACGAGCTCGACGACGCGGTCACCGACGGTGTCGAGGCCGAGGTGACCTACCGCGACGGCACCTCGGGAACGGTCACCCTGCGGCTCGGCTGACCCCAGGGTGACGATGGTGGTGGGGACCCGTCCGGCGGTCCCCACCACCATCGGGCCCGCGGCGCCGATGAGTCTCCGGATCGCCGACGGTCCACCACACTGATTACCCGATGGAAGGAGACCCATGGCCAAGCTGCTGTACTCGGCGACGGCATCGCTCGACGGTTACATCGCCGGCCCGGGCGGCGACATGTCCTGGCTGACCGAGCACCTGACGGGCGACAACCCGACGGCACTTCGTCTGCTGGCCGAAGTCGGCGCGATCCTGGCCGGCAACACCACCTTCGGCGGCGACGACCCGAACCGCGGCACCGACAACGAGGGGGCGTTCGGCGGCCAGTACCACGGCCCGGCGTTCGTCCTCACCCACCGGCCGCCGGCCGAGCCGCCGCAGGGCGTCACCTTCGTCAGCGACCTGCACAGCGCCGTCGCGCAGGCCAAGGAGGCCGCCGGCGACAGGTACGTGAACGTCCTCGGCGCGAGCGTCGCCCGGCAGTGCATCGAGGCCGGCCTGCTCGACGAGATCCTGATCTTCTTCGCCCCGGTGCTGCTGGGCGACGGGGTACGCATCTTCGACCAGCCCGGCGGCGCCCGGGTACGCCTGGCGCCGATCGCGGACGAGTCGGCGCACTGGTACCGCGTCGTCCACTGAACGGCGTCCTGCTCACACCCGCTGCCCGACCCCACCCACCTGACCTCGGCGAACGTCTGCGCGCCCCCACCCGAGGGCGGTCGCACATCCGTCAACTACATTGACGGCCGTCGACGGATCTTTGTACGTTCCCGCCACGACGCCGGCTGCTTCTCGCACCAGGCGGCCGGTCACGCAGACCGGAGGGAACATGACACGGGGAAGATCCGCACGCCGCCTGCTCGCCACGACGGCGACCGGCGCGCTGCTGGCTATGGGGCTGACCGGCCCCGCACAGGCGGTGCCGGAGCCGGCGCCGCGCGGCGCGCCACCGGCCGCCGCCACGGCCGACGGCCTGCTCAGCTACGTGGGCAAGCCGGTCCAGGACGCCACCGGCCGATTCGTCCTGCCGCAGGGCACACGGTCGTCGACCGCGAGCGCCACCGATGCGCGCCGCACCGCCGAGCGGCTCGACCAGCACTCCTTCAACGATCCGCTGAACTCGCTCGCGGCCACCGACCCGCGCCGGCCGCCCGTCCAGCCGGGTGGTCCCGAGGTGGAGGACTGCCTCAACAGCGACGGCGCGCGCAGCGCGTTCGGTCGGGTCTACAACCGGTTCATGTGGTGCCAGCGGTGGACGCTGTCCGCGGTGCGCGGCAGCGCCCAGGTTCCCGGCGGCATCAAGCTCGCCACGATGGACATGGACTTCTCCGCCGTCGCGTACGGCCGCGACGACGGCAACCGCGGGGTCACCGTCTTCTTCCGGGGCGACAGCCTGGCGCTGTGGCCGGCGAACGGGTACATCCGCGCCGACGCCAAGCTGTACCAGCGCATCGACTGTGAGGGCGAGTCCGGCTGCGGCACGTCCGACGCGTACGTGATGCGCCCGCTGAGCCAGTGGATGAACACCTGGCACTCGTGGACGATCGACTCCGACCGCTCGCGCAGCACCGCCGCGGATCTGGTGCTGCGCCACAAGTGGTCGTTCGAGGGCTACCTGGTCGACAGCTTCAACGTACGGCTGCCGGGCAGCGAGTCGGAGAAGCGCACGATCCGCTGCGACTCGGCGACCATCTTCGGGTCGAAGCGACGCGGCGCCTGCATCTTCGACGACGTGACGCCGCACCTGCAGTACTCGGTGAAGGACCCGAAGGTCGACGAGGTGGCCGAGCACATCCGGTGCGCGCAGGAGGCGCCGTACTGCGCCACCTGGCCGGCGAAGGACACGGCCAAGCTCATCCCGGGCAAGTTCGTGGAGGGCCAACGCAACGACCTCCTCGCGCTGCACCGGGTGCGCTCGGCGAAGACGAACAGCCCGATCGCGGACGCGAACCGCCGGGTCGTGCGCGCGGCCTGCGCCAAGTTGCCGACGCACGTGTACGACACGTCGAAGGGTCAGGAGTGCGACGAGTACCCCTTCGCCTCCACCAAGGAGGGCGCGGCCTGCTGCGACCCGCCGGCGTTCGACTGGGACTACTCCATCCTCGGCGTGAGCGGCGCCGACAACAACTGCGCCGGGCAGGGGTTGAAGGCCTACTACCGCAGCGACCGGATCCTCTACCACCAGGACGGATTCTTCGTACGGATCACCGACACGCCGGTGGCGGGGCCGGCGACCTGCGACGTGACGCCCGGCGACCCGGAGACCGACGACGACGTCGATCCCGACGGCGGCGGCCCGATCCCGGTCGACCACGCGCCGACGGCGAACGCCGGCCCGGACGTCTCCGGCGACGAGGGCCGCCCGGTGGTGTTGCGGGGCAGCGCCTCCGATCCCGAACTCGGCACGCCGAACGTGGCGTGGGGATACCGGCCGGTCAGCGGGGTCGACCCCGGCGCGTCGTGCTCGTTCGGTGACGGCGCCGCTGCCACCACCACCGTCAGCTGCACCGACGACGGGGTCTGGGAGGTCACCATCCACGCCAACGACGGCGTGAACCCCGGCGTCAGCGACTCGGCGCTGGTGACGCTGCACAACGTGGCGCCGGGCTTCGGCCCCGGCGCCGCACCGGCCCGGACCGCCGTCGCGCCGGGGCCGCCACCGGGTCCGGGCCTGTCCAGCCCGCAGCCGTGGCAGGTGTTCCGCGCCGGCACGGCCGTGCCGCTGGTGGCGGCGTTCACCGAGCCCGCCGAGAACGACACCCACACCTGCGTCACGAACTGGGACGACGGCAGCACCACCAGCTACCCGGCCGTCGACCTCGCCTGTCAGGGCAGCCACACGTTCGCCCACCCGGGCATGTACACGATCCGGACCACGGTGACCGACGACGACGGCGGCAGCGCCGGCGCGGAGGTGCTGGTGATCGTCTACGACCCGGATGCCGGCTTCGCCACCGCCGGCGGGCACCTCGCCTCACCGGCCGGCGCGATCACCGGCGCGCCGACCGCCACCGGGCAGGGGCACTTCCAGTTCAACCCGAAGTACCTGCCCCACGACGAGGGCCCGGCGCCGGGCAACGGCAAGGTGCGCTTCGACGTCAAGGGCACGTCCTTCCGGCTGGCGGACGAGTCGCTCGAATGGCTGGTGGTCACGCCCGACGACAGGATCGCGGTGAAGGGCACCGCGACGGTCGACGGCAGGAGCGGGTACGGCTTCGTGGCGTACGGCCACGACGCCGATCCGGACGGCTTCCGCCTGGTGGCCTGGCCGCTGTCGGCGGGGGCGTACCCGCAGGACACGCTGAGCTACGACAACCGGCCGGGCGCCGATTATGATGTCGACGTCGCGGACCCGCAGGCCGTCGACAGCGGCTCCATCCAGGCTCACCACTAGCTCGTCGCTGCGCCGTCCCCGCCCGGGTCGGCGGGGACGGCGCAGCGCACCGCCGGAAGGGACACCCCGTGCCGGAGCTCGTCACCGCCCTCGACACCACGGTCCTGGTCGAGCACGGCACCTTCGACCTGCTCGACGACGGCGGCCCGCAACGCGCCGGGATGGACTTCGCCGACCGTGCCCGGTGGTTGGCGGCCGGCCCGAACGCGGTCACCGTGCGCAGCGCCGCCGCGTGGGACCACGTGGCAGGGCTGCGGCTGGAGGTGTGGGACGGCCCGGCGCCGGAGCAGCCGGGCTGGGCCGACCGCCGTGACGCGCAGGCCCGGTTCGACTCCGGGCTGGTGGAGGTGAACCCGTTGGTCGACGCCGGTGAGGACGAGGAGGCGGTGGAGCTGGCGCCGGGCCGCTACGCGGTGCGCGCGTACGTCGCCGGCCGCGACGAACTGCTCGCCGTGCAGCACCAGCCGGACGCCGACCTGGACGGCATCGAGCGGTACCTGATCCAGTTCTGGCCGGTCCGGCAGTAGCGACGTCGTAGCCCGACGAGGTGGGCCGATCGGCGACGGGCGCACCCGGCGGCGGCCCGGCAGCCCTGCTCAGCCGGCCCGCAGTGACGACGCGACGGTGGTCCCGATCGCGTCGGCCAGCTCGCCCGGGTGGGTGAGCTGCGGGTGGTGACCGGCGCCCGGGATCGTGGTGACCCGGTGTCGGTCGCCCAGCGCCGCCAGCGCCTCCGGTGACAGCGGGTCGTGCTCGCCGACGACGAGATGGACCTCGCCGGTGAAGGCCAGCAGCCGCTGCCGCAGTGCCCTGCGCGTGCGCCGCCGCGCGCCTCGGGCGAGCAGTCGCGCGATCCGGCGTGCGACGCCCGGCCGGCGCAGGTCGACGACGCTGCTCTCCAACGCGTCGGCGAATTCCTCGCTGCCCAGCAGGGTGCGCGACAGCGCCGACGCGGTCACGAACCGGAGGTACGCCGCGGTCAGCGGCACCAGCCTGGTCGGCAGGCTCGGCGCGGGCTGGAGGAAGGCCGGTGCGACCAGGGTCAGCCGGTCCACCCGCTCGGGATGCGCCGAGGCGAACTCGACGGCGGCCGCGGCGCCGACGGAGTGCCCGACGAGGTGCAGGCCGTCCCGCCCCTCGGTCACGGCGGCCAGCCAGGGGGCCCATCGGCGCTCGTCGCCGGCGCTCATGCCCAGGCCCGGCAGATCGAGCACCCGGGCCGGCTCGGGCATGGCGTCCACGGTGTCGGCCCAGGTGTCGGCATTGACCGGGAGCCCCGGCAGGACCAGGGTGCGTCCGGCGGCGTCGCCGAGGCCGAACGTGTGCACGCCGGCGTACGACGCGAACCCCCGGCCCGGCCCGCCGCGTGACCGACCGAACCGGTGCGCGGCGAGGTGGTCGGCCCAGCGCAGGATCGACGGCAGCGTCTCCGGCTGGGTGAGCCCGTGGGCGGCGGCCAGCTCGTGTGCCGGCGCCGTCGGGTAGCGATCGGACGACAGGAAGCTCAGCGTCTCGGGATCGGCCTTCGTCAGCCGGCTCGGCAGCCGCTTCACCAGGCGGACGGGGATCCGCAGGCGTGGCACGGGGACCTGGTAGTGCGCGGCGACCGCCTGGAGCAGGTCCGGCAGCGGGGGCGTGTCGTCGTCCAGCACCCAGTAGGACTGCCCGACGGCCTCGGGCACCGTCGGCACCAGCGCCATGAACCGCGCGAGATGGTCGACGGTGACGACGGGCACGAAGGTGTCGCCGTCGCCCGGGAGCGCGGCGAGCCTGCCGTGCCAGAGCTCCCGCAGGTTCGCCGCCAGGCCGATCAGTTGATCGGACTCGCCCGTCGCGCCGACACCGGACACCGTGGCGGGGTTGATGATCGTGACCGGCACGCCGAGGTTCGTGGCGGTCGTCCGCACGACGCCGTCGGCCTCGATCTTCGAGGCCTCGTAGGCGCCGAGTCGGGCGTACGCCTCGGCCGAGCGCGCTGCCGGCCGGGCGCCGTGGCTGCTGACGCGGTACCCGGAGACGTGGACCAGCCGGGGCGACCCGGGCAGGCGCGCGGCCAGCAGGACGATGCGCCGGGCGCTGGCCACGTTGCCCCGGACCGCCTCGTCCACCGACATCCCGAACCGGAACGCGCCCGCGAGGTTGTAGATCTCCGTGACGCCGCGCAGCGCGGCTGAGTCGGCCGCGAGCCCGAGGTCCTCGGAGGCGAAGTCGACCACGACCGACGCGACGTCGCCGGTGACGCCGTGGCGGCCCAGCCATCCACTCAGCCGGTCGGCCGAGTCGGCGCCGCGCACCGCGGCGGTCACCGGGATGCCCTGGGCGGTCAACTCGACGATCAGCCAGCGGCCGAGGAACCCGGTCGCGCCGAACACCAGAGCGCGCCGATCGGCTCCGGCCCGGATCACTTGCCGGCCTCCGTCGGGACCGGCGGAAGGTCGAGCAGGGTGCGCAGCGTCCGCGCGGCGTCCCGCATCGGCTGGACGTCGCGCCGGGCGCGCGCCACGATCATCGCGCCCTCGACCAGGCTGATGACCGACGACGCGGTCGCCCGCGCCGCGGTCGCGCCGTGTCCGCGGCTGACCAGGAAGTCGGCGACCGGGACGATCCAGCTCTCGTAGGCCCGCTCGCAGGCACTGCGCAGCCGCTCACTCTCGACCCCCATCTCCAGCGCCACCACCGACACCGGGCACCCGACGCTGAAGTCGCTCTCCACCAGCATCCGGCACAACACCTCGAGTACGGACTCCACGACCGACCCGGCGCTCGACCGCGGGTCGGCAGCCGTGAGGGCGTCGGTGATCAACGTCTCGAAGCGCTCAGCCGCGAGCCCGACGGCACGCTCGCCGAGTTGCTCCTTGCCTTCGGGGAAGTGGAAGTAGAGCGAGCCCTTCGGCGCCCCGGAGTGCGCCAGCACCGTGTTGAGGCCGCTGCCGGCGTAGCCGTGCACCTGCACCAGCTCGAGCATGGATTCGACCATCCGCTGCTGGGTCGCGGCGCCCTTGCTCAGGGAGCCCCTGCTGTGGGAGTTCATGGGCGAACAATAGACCGGTCTACCGATTCTGTCACGCGGGTGCCCGGCGAACGGGTGACGCGCCTGGCGACGACCACGCCCCGGCTCCGGAAGGCCCTGCGGCCACGGCGCCGTCCCGACCGGGCGGCCCCGCCGGTCGACGCCACCGGAGGGCCGGGCACGCCGGGGGGTGCCGTCACTGACCGCGCTATCCCGGCCCGCCGACCCGGCGGGCCGAGCGCGCCGACGGACCCACCGGGCAGCCGACCCGGGCCACGTGCAGCAGCCGCTGCGGCGCCACGTCCAGCAACGCGCCGAGCGCGGTACGGGTGGCGGACGCGTCGATGAGCTGGCTGAGCGGATGCGCCGCCAGCCCGGCCGCGTGCAGGGTCAGCCAGATCCGCATCAGCACCCGACCGAACCCGAGCTGCGCCGCGTCGTCCAGGTCCGGCGGCCCGACCAGGACGAGCACCGCGCCGCCGAGCGCGAGCGGGTTGCCGGCCGCCGCGGCGAGCAGCCGGGGCAGCCCCAGCCGGCGCAGCGCCGGGTACGCCGCCAACGCCGCCCGCAGTCCGCTCGCCTCGACCGGGGACAGGCCGAGGCAGCGGCCGGTCAGACCGTCGGCGCGGTAGTCCGGGTGCGCCGGGGTCAGCCGCAGCCACGACCGCAGCTCGCCGACCACCGCCGGGTCGGCGTACAACTGCTGGTCCGCCGTCCTGAGCAGGCGTGCCAGCAGGTCACCGTCCGCGACGACCCGGACCGACCCGCCGGCCTGCCGGGCGACGGCGTCGACGGCGTCCACCACCCGGGCGTCCGGGCCGGTCGAGAACCGGCCCCGGTGGGTACGCCGGGCCTGCACCTGCACCGCGGTGAAGGGACTGTCGTAGCGGCGCCGGGCGGTGCGCAGCCAGCCGACCCGGCGGTCCCGGGCGCAGTGGTCCGCGACGAACTCCAGCGGCACGCCCAGGTCTGCGCCGACGATCAGGCAGGTCTCGACGAACGCGCCGAGGGACAGTCGCAGGTCACGCCCGGTGGGATCGGCGGCCGGCAGGGTGTCCGCCGGGTCCCACCCCACCCGGACCGCCCCGGGGCGGTAGTCGAGCCGCCAGGGCTGGGTGTTGTGCGCGCTCGGCGCCCGCCAGCAGAGCGGTTCCAGGATGCGCAACGCGTCGACGTCCACCTACAGCGCCTTCTCGTAGAAGGTGTACCCGTGCAACGGTCGGCCGCCCAGCGCCCGGTACTGCGCGGCCGAGGCCGGGTTGTCCCGGCCGACGTAGGTGCTGCGCAGCGTGGTGTAGCCGCCGGTGTGCAGGTTGCGACGCAGCTCGGCGGAGAGCAGCCGCTGGTATCCGCGCCCCTGGTACCGGGGCAGCACGCCCTTGACGATCAGCACCGCCTCCCGCCGGTACCGGCGTCGGGTCGCCAGCAGCCGCAGCTGGTGGAGCAGGTGCAGGTCGCCCCGGACCCGGACCACGTACTCGCTGATGTCCGGCACGCACAGCACGAACGCCACCGGCTGTCCCGCCCTGGTCAGGTACAGCAGCAGTGACTCGTCCAGCAGGTACGCCAGGCCGTCGGTCTGCCGGCGCAGCTGCCGGGCGGAGATCTCGGTGTAGTAGCCGAGCTGGGCGAACGACGCGTTCAGCAGCTCCCGCAACAGGTCGAGCTGCTCGTCGAGCCGACGGACGTCGCCCCGGTGCACCCGCAGTTCCGCGCCGTCCGGGTCGGTGCCCCCGACGGCGTCCTCGCCGCCGTCCGGCACCGGGCAGATCCAGGTGTCCGACTCGAACCGCCGGTGGAAGCCGTACGACTCGTAGGCGGTCACGTACCGCGGCGGGTTCCAGGCGCTGTCGATGAAACCCCGGTCGGCGTACCCGGAGGTGATGACGCCGCCGGCCTGGTTGGGCAGCAGCGCCACCGGACCGAACAGCGCCTCCCGGTCGGCGCCGGCCCGCGCGGCGAGCGCCTCGAACAGCGGCCGCGCCGCCGGCGCGGTGAACTCGGTGAGCCCGAACAGTTGGCAGCGGCGGCCCACCTTCGCGTCGAAGGCGGCGTCGGTGTGCAGCGTGCTGCGGCCCACCACCGCCCCGGAGCCGTCGCGCAGCACGTACATCGGCACGCCGTCGCGCCACCACCGCCGGATCTGCTGGCGCGGTGTGGGCACGTGCCGCGGCTCGTCGGCGTACACCCGGTCGGTGAGCGTGACGAAGTCACGCAGGCCGCGCCGGTCGACCACCCGTTCGAAGCGGTGGCCGGTCATCGTCGCACCGCCGGTCCGGTGGTCTCCGAGGCCAGCGGGGTGAACGTCGGGATGAGCGCCATGTCGGGGGACTCGGCCCGCCACACCCCGTTGGAGTAGCCGTCGGGCTCGGCGGTGTAGAGGCGGATGAATCCGCCGGTGGCGTTGCGGTCGCCGTCGGTGACCCAGACCATCAGCCTGCGGTGGTGCCGGGAGCGGGCGAAGCGCAGCATCGCGTCGCGGTCGGCGAAGAAGGCGATCGTGCCGAGGGTGAACGGGAACTGCCAGTAGACCGTGTGCCAGCGGTAGCCGCGCATCCGGCGCAGGTCGCGGACCATCCGCAGCCAGGCCGGGACGAGCCGCAGGATCGCCAGCGGGCCGCGGTAGCGGGTCGCGCCGATGAACATGGCGCCGGCCCGCGCCTGCGCCGGGGCCTGGGAGAAGTCACGGGTACGCATCGGTCAGCCCACCAGGTAGACGTTCTTGATCTTCTGCTGTCCGGCGAACGGGCCGCCGCCGGGCTCGTGCAGCTCGACGCGCAGGTCGCCGGCGGTCGGGTCCTCGGTCAGCGACTGCGCGAAGTCGCGGGAGACCTGCGCGAGGTGCCGTCGCACCCCGTTGCGGCAGGCGGCGGCGAGGGCGGCGCGGTCCGCCTCGGGCAGCGCGCGCCGCAGTTCGAGGTGGATCACCGGCCGGGTCTCCAGGGCGGCGTCCTCGACCAGGCTCAGGCAGAACCGGCTGATCTCGGCGGCGTACGGGTTGCTGGTGTACAGGCCGTACTCGACGTCCTGCGGGTAGAGGTTGGCCCCGAGGTACGACACGGTCGAGTCGCGGCGGCCGAACAGCAGCAGCACCGGCATGGTCATCCGCTCGCTGGCCAGCGCCGCCCGGCACTCCGCCCAGCGTCCGGCGTCGGCACGGGCCAGTTCGAGGATCCGCGCATGGCCGACCAGCAGCGCCTCGTCGCCGACGTTGTAGCGCAGCCGCGGTTGCAGCACGTCGGGGCTGGTGATCGTGCAGAGCAGTTCCCGCCGCTGGTTGGTCTCCAGGTACGTGGTCAACGGGTTGTACTGGAACACCATCGGCAGCCGCTGCTCGTCCGGGCCGAGCAGCGCCGTGCGCAGGTCGGCGTCGGTGCGCAGGCGTCGTCGCAGCCACACGGTGAACCGGGTCTCCGCGCCGATGCCGATGGTCAGGTCCGAGGCGCCGTAGGCCGACCGGACCCGCTGGAAGCGCTCCTCCAGGTAGTCGCGCAGCGCCTCGGTCATCCCCTCTCCCCCACAGCTGGCGGAGATGCGGTAGCGCGCCCAGGCGAAGCCCTCGGCGTCGAGCCGGTCGCGCAGGTGCTTGAGGAACGGCGGGTACGCGGTGATCAGGTAGTCGAAGTCCGGGCCGAACTCGCGCAGCGTGTCGACGATCTTGCCGAGGTCCGGCCCGGTGTTCTTCACCACCGCGATCCGCGCCATCGCGGTGCCCGTCGTCGTGCCGGTCGCCCACGCGCCCATCGAGTAGGCGTTGATGACGAACGGCCGGCGCATCGGGAAGACCAGGCTGGTGTAGCCGGCGATGTCCTGGTGCACCGCGCGCAGTTCCCGCTCGCCGCGCGGCCAGTTGAACGGCCGGCCCGACGAGCCCGCCGACTCGTCGACCACCACGCCCCGCGCCGGCAGGCGGCCGCCCCGGCAGCGCCGTGCGGCGCTGTAGGCGACGACGTAGCTGTCCTTGTCCGTCTCCGGGAAGTCGTCGAGCCGCCGGCGGGCCGCGCCGGGCCGGGCGCGCAGGAAGTCGCGGTACGCCGGCACGTCCCGCGCGGCGAGCGCGCAGACCGCGCGTGCCTGGGCCGCCGCGAGCCGGTCCACCAGCGGGTGGTGGAGCCGGGCCGCCCATCGCCACAGGACGGGACGGCGTCCGGCGAGGCGGATCGTGGCGCCGCACACCCGGGTGACGACCGACAGGTGCGCCCCGCGCCAGCGGTCGCCGGCCGTCGGGCCGGGTACGGCGACCGTGCGGGGATCGGAGGCTCGGTGCAACGTCTGGGCCATGCCCACGATCCTCGGCGGCCCGGGCCGGGCGCACCTGAGCCGTCACACCGATACCGTGCTGAGTATCCGCACCTAGGTGCGGGGCGGAAGGCGCGCCGGACGGCAGCCGCGGCTCCTCCAAAGTGGAGCCGCTACCGTAATATCGGGCTGTTTCAATCCTGCGCGGTACGGAGGTGACCGCATGGATGAGGTGACCCTCCGGGCCCTGTCCCTCCTGGAGGAGGCGCAGGCCGGCGGCGCGGCCCAGGCGCTGGCGGTCGCCGACTCGGCGCTTCGGGAGCGCACCGGCGAGATCGGCGACGGTCCGGCGGCGATGCACTTCGCGCGCGTCGTAGCGTTGACCCGGCTGGGTGACCTGCACGCCGCCATCGCCGCCGCCGACCTGATGCTGGCCGCCGCCGATCGTGAACGCAGCGTCGGGTGGCGCTCCTGCGCGCTGTCGCTGCGCGCCACCCGGCGACTGCGCCTCGGCGACCAGGACATCGCCGAGCACGACATCGAGTCGATCCTGCGCGATCTGGTCAGCGCGGAGACCGCCCTGCTCACCGAGGAACCCGATCCGGTGATCGCGGGCAACGCCCACACCGGCATCGCGATCGGGTACGCCCAGCTGCGCCTCTACGAACTGGCCGCGCCCCAGTTCCAGGCGGCGTACGAGGCGGCCTGCCGGGCGGCGTACCCGGACAACGGCAACCGGGCGATGTGGCTGTGCAACCTGGCCGAGCTGCACCTGATGTGGGCGCTGGAGCTGTACCAGGTCGGTCAGGTCGCCGAGGCGGAGAAGCACACCACCGCCGCCGAGGAGTACGCGCTGCGGGCGTCGGCGGAGGCCTCCGGACCGAAGGCGGACGTGTGGCGGCTCTCGGCGTCGCTGTTCGCGGCGTGCTCCCGCGCCGACCGACAGGACCCGGTCGGCGCGGCGGCCGACATCCCCCGCTACATCACCCTGCTGCGCGGCTGCGGCCTGGAAGAGCACCAGCCCGAGCTGCTGCTGTGCCGGCCCTTCCACGCCGTCGCGCTCAGCCGCTCGGGGCGGCCGGACGAGGCGCTGCGGGTCATCGAGGACGCCGTCGCCTCGCTGTCCCCCGACACCGACTGGCTGATCTCGGCGGCGCTGCACCGCACCCACGCGGTGCTGCTCGCGGCGAACGGCTCACGCGACGCCGCGCCGGGGCTCACCTACGGCGACGCGCTCGCCGAACTCCTGTGGCGGCAGCGGCACCGCTGGCTGCACGCGGCGGTGACGATGCAGTCGTACGACGTCCTGCGGTGGCAGCACGAGCGGGCCGAGCGGGCGGCGCAGACGGACCCGCTCACCGGGGTGGCCAACCGCCGCGGCCTCGACAACTTCCTGCACAGCCTGGCCGGCTCCGGCGTCGCCGCCGATCCGGTCGCGGTGCTGATCGTGGACATCGACCGTTTCAAGCACATCAACGACTCGCTGGGGCACGCCACCGGCGACGACGTGCTACGGGCCGTGGCGCTGGTACTCACGACCAGCGTCCGGAAGGGCGACTTCGTGGCCAGGCTGGGCGGGGACGAGTTCGTCGCCATCCTCCCGGGAGCCGATGCGACGGCCGCGCGGCAGGTCGCCCAGCGGGCGGTGGACGCCGTGGCCGACATGACGCCCTGGCGGGCCCGACTCAGCGTCGGGGTCGCCAGCGGCCTGGCGTACTCCCTCGGCGAGACCCTGGCCCACGCCGACCGCGCGATGTACGCCGCGAAACGCGCGGGCGGGAACCGGACGAGCTGCTCGCAGAGCGCGGCGTAGGACTCCGGCCCGCCGGGACGACCCGGCCCGTGGGCTCAGGCGTCCATCACCAGGCCCTCGATGGTGCGTTCTGCCGGATCGGCGTCAGCGTCCGCACCACCGGACAGGACGTCGGCGTACGGGACGCTCGGGCGCCGGCGACCCCGCGTGCCCGCCGACCCGACGGCTCGGCCTCCGTGCCGCTCGCCCCACTGCCGGACGACGGCAACGAGATCGAGTCGAACAGGCATTCACGGACCACTCCGGGATCCCGGGGCAAACGAGCGTTCAGCCCTTTCGGAGGACATTTCCCGACGAGCGGGAACCCGAAATCCGGCAAACGGCCAGGGTGGATCGACGGCCGGTTTCCGGCATTGTCGCCAAGGCGATCGAATGGTTGCGGCGGGGCAAGGGTGTGAGAGATGTTTTCGGCACACCACGACGCCTTGGAGACAACCTTCAGGACGTCGTGCGGTCGACGCGAGAAACAGAGCGGAGGTGTACAGAAATGAAGATCAAGGTGATCAAGGTCGAGCGTATCGAGGCGACCCGTCCGCACCCGGACCCGGAGCTGGAGGGCGGCGCCTGACGAACGCCACGTGGCCCGGTCCGCCCTGGCGGACCGGGCCGCTGCCCGCCCACCACACCGTCGAGGAAGGATCACGACCGCCGTGCGTCCCAGGCTGAAGTCTCTGAACACACTCACCACCGACGGCACGGTCGTCATCTACCGGCGGCCGACCGAGCGGATCCACCTCGACGACCCCGGCGGCGGCGTGCGGGCGCTGGTCGAGCTGCTGGCGCAGGGCGCCCACGAGGAGGCCGACCTGCCGGCCGAACTCACCCGCCTCGGCCACCCGACCACCGCCGAGGACGTCCGCGACGCCATCGCCGCGCTGGACGACCTGCGGCTGCTGGAGAACGCCGACGCCGACCCGGACGCGGAGACGCTGCGCCGGCACGAGAGCAACCTGCGCTTCTACGACCTCTACGCCGACCTCGGCAGGTCCAGCGGCGACCTGCACCACCGGCTCGCCCACTCCACCGTGCTGGTGATCGGGGCGGGTGGCCTCGGCGGCGGAGTCCTCCAGTCGTTGCTCGGGCTGGGCGTGGCACGGGTGCGGATCGTGGACTTCGACACGGTCGAGCCCAAGAACCTGGCCCGCCAGTTCGTCTACGGCGCGGGCGAGATCGGTCGGTCCAAGGTGGCCGCGGCCGCGGCCTGGGCCCGGCGGTACGCACCGCAGACGGTGGTCGAAGCCGTCGAGCAGGAGGTCACCGACGCCGCGACGATCCGCGCGCTCGGCGCCGACGTGGACCTCGTCGTGCTCGCCGCCGACCAGCCCGTCGGGATCCAGCTCATGACCAACGAGGCGTGCTTCGACCTCGGCGTGCCGTTCATCGCCGGTGGCTTCAAGCTCTCCACCCTGTTCTACTGGTCCGTCGAGCCCGGGCACACGCCCTGCCGACTCTGCCTGGAGCTGCACCGCGACGACGACCTGCGCGGACGCGACGAGTGGGTCCGCAGCGGGCTACGGCTGGAGGCCGACCCGGTGAACCGCACCACCGGGCCGGTGGCGCAACTGCTGTCCGGGCTCATCGCGCTGGAGGCGCAGCGCTACCTCGCCCGGACGGAGGAGCCGGTCGCCGGTGGCACGTACCAGACGATCGAGATCGGCGACCGCATGCGCGTCGACGCGACCGGCTGGGAGCGGCACCCCGACTGCGCGTTGTGCCACCGGAGCGCGGACGGTGGCCGGTGACCGCGCCCACCGCCGAGCGGTTCGCCACGCTGACCGTGGTGCCCGACGGCGACGTCTACATCGTCGGCAGCCTGCACTCGGCGGAGTACCTCGCCGTGCCGGAGATCGGCGCGACGGTCATCGGCTGGTTGCAGGCGGGCGAGAGCATCGAGCGGTGCGCCGCCCGCGCCGAGGAACTCGCCGGCGAGCCGGTGGACGTCGCCGACTTCGTCGACACGCTGGTCGAGCACGGCCTGCTCACGGAGGCGGGCGACGACGCCACCGACGGCGCGGGCGACACCGGGTCGGCCGCCGCCGGCTGGCGGGTCGTCGGTCGGGTCCTCTTCCATCCCGTCGGCTGGGCCGTCCACGCGACGCTGGCCGTCGCCGCCGTCCTGCTGCTGGTCGCCCGCCCGCAGCTGCGCCCCCACTACACCGACCTGGTGCCCACCCGGTCGGCGCTGTCCAGCCTGCTGCTCGTCTCGCTCGTCACCGTCGCCTGCATCCTCGTGCACGAGGCGGGACATGTCGCCGCCGCGGCCCGCCTCGGCCTGCGCAGCTCGCTATCGGTCAGCCGGCGGCTCTACTTCGTGGTGTTCCAGGCCGACCTGACCCGGCTGTGGAGCGTGCCGCGCCGCCAGCGTTTCGGGCCGCTCCTGGCCGGGATGGCGCTGGACGCCGGGACCCTGGGGGCGTTCCTGATCGCGCAGGAACTCCTCGCCCCGAGGCTCGACCCGACCGTCGTGCAACTACTCCGCACGCTCGTGCTCGTGCAGATCAGCGGAATCCTCATCCAGACGTGGATATTCATGCGGACGGACCTGTACGCGCTGTTCGCCGCCGCCACGAGCAGTCGGAATCTGTGGGTGCTGAAAGGGGCGGTGCTGCGCCGCTGGCTACGCCGGGACACCGCGGCCGACCGCGCCACGCTGAGCGACGCCACCGCGCGGGAATTGCGCTGGGCGAAGCTGTTCGTCTGTCTCTACGTGCCCGGTCTGGTCTACGCACTCGGATATCTCGCGTATTTCGGGATACCCGGATCGTTGCGCATTCTCGGAATGGCGATCGGCGCGATCCGCGACCCTGGCCTGACCACCCTGGCGGGCTGGTCCGGCGTGGCGGCGCTGGTCTTCGTCTTCCTGCCCGCCTCGCTCGCCCTCGGTGGCGCGGCCCGCAGCGGCCTGCGGCTGTTGCGCACGGCGGCGCGACGGCGCGCGCCCGTCGCCTCCGACGCCTAGCAGCCGGGCTCACCCACCAGGAGTACGCCGCCCGTGCCGCCCGCGCCGGGTCGGGCAACGGCTCACGGGTGTGCGCCGGGATCCTCGCCTGACCGCAGGCCGTCGAGGATCCCGGCGTCACCGCCGTCCGCGACCGACCGTCACGCCCGGCCGGGAACGAGTTCGCGGACCAGCTGCCGCACCCGGTCACGGATGTCGTCACGGATGGGGCGCACCGCCTCGACGCCCTTGCCGGCCGGGTCCTCGAGCTTCCAGTCCTCGTAGCGCTTGCCCGGGAAGACCGGGCAGGCGTCGCCGCAGCCCATCGTGACGATGACGTCGGAGGACTGCGCCGTCTCGTACTCCAGCAGCTTGGGGGTCTGGTCGGTGATGTCGATGCCGACCTCCCGCATCGCCTCCACCGCGGCGGGGTTGACCGTCTCGGCGGGGGCGGAGCCGGCGCTGCGCACCTCGACGGCGTCCCCGGCGAGGTGGCGCAGCCACCCGGCGGCCATCTGGGAACGGCCGGCGTTGTGGACGCAGACGAACAGGACGCTGGGCTTGTCGCTCATTTCTCGGGCTCCTTGTCGGCGGTGACGATCAGGTGGGCGGCGGGACGGAGGATCCGGTGCGGTCGCATCACCGCACCGCCGACGGCGCGGTGACGGCGGGGAAGAGCCGACGCCGCAGGCCGAGGCTGACGTAGACCAGCGCGACCAGCACCGGCACCTCGATCAGCGGGCCGACCACACCGGCGAGGGCCTGGCCGCTGGTCACCCCGAACGTGCCGATGGCCACGGCGATCGCCAGTTCGAAGTTGTTGCCGGCGGCGGTGAACGCGAGGGTGGTGGTCCGCTCGTAGTTCAGCCCGATCGCCCGGCCCAGCGCGTACGAGCCGGCCCACATCACGGCGAAGTAGACCAGCAGCGGCACCGCGATCAGCGCCACGTCCCAGGGGCGGGAGGTGATGGCGTCGCCCTGGAGGGCGAAGAGGATGACGATGGTGAACAGCAGGCCGTACAGGGCGACGGGGCCGATCTTCGGCAGGAAGCTCGCCTCGTACCACTGGCGGCCCTTGGCCCGCTCCCCGAGCCGGCGGGTCAGGTAACCGGCGAGCAGCGGGATCCCCAGGAAGATCAGGACGTTGACGGCGATGTCCCAACCGGAGACGGTCAGTTCGGCGCCGGGCAGGTCGAGCCACTGCGGCAGCAGGGTCAGGTAGAACCAGCCGAGCAGGCCGAACGCGAGGACCTGGAACACCGAGTTGAGGGCGACCAGCACCGCGGCGGCCTCCCGGTCACCGCACGCCAGGTCGTTCCAGATGATCACCATGGCGATGCAGCGGGCCAGCCCGACGATGATCAGGCCGGTGCGGTACTCGGGCCGGTCGGCCAGGAAGATCCACGCCAGGGCGAACATCAGCGCGGGGCCGACGATCCAGTTGAGCAGCAGCGAGGAGAACAGCAGCCGCCGGTCACCGGTGACGGTGTCCAGGCGGTCGTAGCGCACCTTGGCCAGCACCGGGTACATCATGATCAGCAGGCCGAGGGCGATCGGCAGGGAGATGCCACCGATCTTCACCGCCTCCAGGGCGCTGTTCAGGCCGGGAACGAGACGGCCGAGCAGCAGGCCGGCCACCATCGCCAGGCCGATCCAGATCGGCAGGAACTGGTCGAGGCGGGACAGCCGGGCCATCACCGGGGACGTCCCGACCCCGCGCTGGTCGATGTCGGTCATGGGCACTCCCTGCGCGCCTCGGCCCGGGCCCGGGCACGTCCGGCCAGGTCGGCCAGGTGACCGGCTGCGGCTTCGAGCACCTCGGGCACCAGGCGGTAGTAGGTGAACCGGCCGTACGGTTCGCTGACCACGAGGCCAGCTTCGCGCAGCAACCGCAGGTGGTTGGAGATGTTCGGCTGCTTGGCCCCGGTGTCCTCCACCAGGTGGCAGGTGCAGGCAGGGCCGTCGGCGAGCAGCGCGACGATCTGCGCCCGCAACGGGTCCGCCAGCAGCCTGATCACATCAGGCGACGGTGATATCAGCACACCATGATGAAAGCACGGCGTGCCGCCCCCGTCCACACCGGGGGCAGGTCACCTGTGGGCTGGCCCGGGCACGCCGCCGGCGCTCGACAGGCCGGCCGGCGCGACCCTCGCGGATCAGGCTCCCCACGCCGTCGGCACAACGGGTCACCGAGGTCGTCGCGTACCGGCGACCGCCTCGCTGCCGGCCGGCGGTCGCTACGGGGTGGGACTCGACAGGGCCGCCGGCGGCAGGTCCGGCACCAGCCGGAACCCGGTGACCAGGCGCGGCTGGAGCGTGATCACGTGGTTCGGCGTGCCCACCCACGGGTGCAGCAACTGCCGGTACCGGTCGGCCAGGGCGGACTCGCCGACCCGGGTCGCCAACCCCGTCACGACCACGCTCCAGCCGGTGCGGCTCGCCACGTCGATCTCGTCGGCCTCGTACGCGATCACGATCCCCCGGGCCCGGCCGACCTCCGTCGACACCGACGAGTCGTCGTGGGTGCCGAACACGACAAGACCGTCGATCACCACGTGGTTGACGGGGCGGATGGCGGGCAGCGCCCGCTGGGTGAAGACCACCCGGCCCACCGCCACCGAGGCCAGCAGGCGCAGCGCATCGGACCGGGACAACTCCCGCAGGGTGCGTCGGTCCTCCACGCCGGTTCCTCCTCGGCCGCTCCGGTGTGCGATCAGCAGGTCAGAGCCACGATGCCGACGCTCACTCCGGCCCGGGTAGGGCCTAAGGTCCCGCGTCACCCGGGCCTGTGCCCCGGCCGGCACCCCGGCGGTCCGGGACGGCACCGTAACCCGATCGGCCACGGTCGTGCGGCCCCGATCCGGGGGGACCTTCCGCGCTGCCGCGACGGGGTTTCCCCGGGTCACGCTCAACCATGATCTCGGTACGCCAGGCGGCCTTCGACATCTTCCGCTCGCACCACCTCACCACCGTGTTCGGCAACCCCGGGTCGACGGAGCTGCCGATGCTGGCCGACTTCCCCACCGACTTCCGCTACGTCCTCGGTCTCCAGGAGGGCGTGGTGGTCGGGATGGCCGACGGGTACGCCCAGGCCACCGGTCGCCCCGTCCTGGTCAACCTGCACAGCGCTCCGGGCGTGGCGACCGCCATGGGGGCACTGGTCAACGCGGCGGCCGCCCGCAGCCCGCTGGTGCTGACCGCCGGTCAGCAGGTGCGCGCCCTGCTGACCGGCCCGGCGATGCTGACCAATCCCGAGCCGACGGTGCTGCCCCGCCCGCTGGTCAAGTGGAGCGTCGAGCCACCACGGCCGCAGGACGTGCCGGCCGCGCTCGCCCGGGCGGCGCACCTGGCCGCGCTGCCGCCGCGCGGCCCGGTGCTGGTCTCGCTGCCCATGGACGACTGGGCCGCCGAGGTCGACGAGGACGACGTACGGTCGCTCGCCGCGCGGCGGGTGGCCGTCAGCGCCGTGCCCTCCGCGCAGGTGCTCGCCGGGCTGGCCACCCGGATCACCGCCGCCCGCTCCCCGGTGCTGCTGGTCGGGGCGGGACTGGACAGCCCGGCGGGCTGGGCGGCGGCGGTGGCGGTGGCCGAGCGGTGCCGGCTGCCGGTGTACTGGGCCCCGCTGGAGCCGCGCTGCGGGTTCCCGACCACCCACCCGGCCTTCCAGGGGGTGCTGCCGCCGAGCCGGGCGCGGGTCGGCAAGGCCCTGGAGGGCCACGACCTGATCCTGGTGGCCGGCGCCACCGCCTTCCGCTGGTACCCGTACGTGCCGGGGCAGCTGCTCGGTGGCGAGGCGGAGCTGGTGCTGCTGACCGACGACCCGGACGAGGCGGCCCGGGCCGAACTCGGGGAGGCGGTGCTGACCGATCCGGTGGCGGCGCTCGCCGGGCTGGCCGACGAGGTCGCGGCGGCGGGGCGTCCGGCCCCCGCACCGGGGCCCCGACCCGAACCGGTCGACCTGACCCGGCGGCCGATGACCACGGCAGCCGCGTACGCGACGATCGCCCGGGTGCTGCCGGCCGAGGCCGCGCTGGTCTGCGAGGCGGTGTCGAGCATGCGGGACTGCCAGGACCAGATCCGCATCGCCCGGCCCGGTGGGTACTACAGCCCGGCGGGGGCGAGCCTCGGCTTCGGCGTCCCGGCGGCCATCGGGGTGCGGCTGGCCCGACCCGACCGGCCGGTGCTGGCGGTGGTCGGTGACGGCGCGTTCCAGTACGCCGTGCCCGCGCTGTGGAGCGCCGTCCGCTATCAGGTGGGGCTGACGGTGGTCGTGCTGCGCAACGACCGGTACGCGGTGCTGGAGGACTACCGCGACCTCCTCGGGCTGGCCGGGGTGCCGGGACTGCAGGTGCCCGGCATCGACACGGTGGCGCTGGCCCGGGGCTACGGGGTGACGGCGCTGCGGGTGGAGGGAGCCGACAAGCTGGCCACCGCGTTGCGGGACAGCCTCGCCCGGCCGGGGCCGACGCTGATCGAGGTGCCGGTGGGCGGCTGCTCCGGGAGCCACTGGTGAGGGGGGACGAGGCCGCCGCGCCCGCCCCGATCCGGCAGCGCCGCGGCGCGCGGGCCGATCAGCCGGTCGTCTACTCCTGCTCCGGGTGTTCCAGCGCCGCGCAGACCGCCAACGCGCTGGCGCTCGGGCTGGACCGCCTGGGTGAGGCCGAGATGTCGTGCATCGCCGGGCTCGGCGGTGACGTGGCGCCGCTGCTGCGCCTGGCCCACTCCGGCCGGCCGATCGTCGCGCTCGACGGCTGCCCGCTGGTGTGCGTCGTCGCCACGCTGCGCCGCCACGGGCTGGCCCCCGACGCCCACGTGGTCCTCAGCGAGCACGGCGTACGCAAGCGCCGGCACGCCGACCCCGACGGCGAGGACGTCCACCGGCTGCTGCCGCTGGCGGTCGAGGCCGCGCGGTCGACCCGGCGGGCCGGCGGCGGCCCGGCGGACTCCGGCGCGACGCCGGTGGCGGGCGAGCGGCACACCGGCCCGCCACCGCCCTGACCGTCGTCGCGTCCGTCGGCTACGAGGCCGACTGCCCCGCGGCGACCTCCTCGATCCAGCCCAGCGCCGCGATCGCGGTGGGGAAGCCGCACGTGGTGATGGCGGCGAGCGCGACCGCGCGGACCTCGTCGAGGGTCGCCCCGTGCTGCAGGGCCTTGCGCACGTTGGAGCGCACCGCCCCCTCGGCCTCCGCGCCGATCGCCATCGCCAGCTTGATCAGCCGGTCGGTCCGGTCGTCGAACGGATTGCGCTCGCGCACCGTGCGCGCCAGCGCGCCCTGGGCCTGCGCGACGTCCGGGAAGCGCTCCAGGAACTGCACGTAGATGCCGGGCAGGTAGTCCTCGTCCATCTTGCCTCCAGTACCGATCATGCCCATACCGTAGTCAGGACGTCGGCACCGCCACGCCCTGACCACGGTACGGGCAGCACGGTCAGCGCCTCGACGACACCGGGTGGCGGGCGGCGTCGCGGACCGCCGCCGGGGTCGGCTGCGGCGCCGGCGGCGCGCCGCGCCGGCTGCGGTAGACCACGTACGGCCGCCACAGGTACGCCAGCGGCGCCGACCAGACGTGCACCAGCCGGGTGAACGGCCAGAGCGCCAGGAACAGGAACCCGCCGATGGCGTGCAGCTGGTAGACCAGCGGCGCACCGGTCATCAGCTCGGTGTGCGGCTGGAACCAGAAGATCCCCCGGAACCAGACCGCGATGCTCTCCCGGTAGTCGTACCCGTCGCCGAGCAGGTTGGTGCCGACCGTGGCGGTCATGCCGAGCGCCACCATCGCGGCCAGCGCCACGTACAGGACCTTGTCCATGGTGGTGGTGACCCGCCGGACCCGGCCGTTGACCAGCCGGCGGGCGATCAGCAGCAGCAGGCCGAGCACCAGCATCAGACCGGTCACCGTGCCGCCCCACACCGCGGTCAGGTGGTAGAGGTGCTCGCTGATCCCGATCCGCTCGGTGACCGACGCCGGCACCAGCAGGCCCATGGCGTGTCCGCCGATGACCCCGAACGCGCCGAGGTGGAACAGGGGCGAGCCGAGACGCAGCAGCCGGCTCTCCAGGAGCTGGCTGGTGTGCGTGGTCCAACCGAACTGGTCGTGCCGCCACCGCCAGACGTGGCCGGCGACGAACACCGCCAGGCACAGGTACGGCAGGACGATCCAGACGAGGATGTTCATCGCGCAGCCTCCGACGAGGAGCAGACGGGGTACGGGGCGAGGCTCGCCCCGTGCAGATCGGGGCCGTGCCCGAGCGACTCCAGGCCGACGGTCTCCACCGGCGGCCCGTCGACGGCGAGCGCGGCGACGGCGGCCCGGTCGGCGTCGGTGAGTTCGGGCAGCACGGCGCAGACGGCGTCGAGCAGCAGCCGGTACGGGGTGCCCGACTCCGCCAGCGCGCTGCGCAGCAGCTCGATGCCCTGGCGGTGCTGGCGCAGCGGCGCCTCGCCGTCGCCGGGCCCGACGGTGGCGGCGAACTCCAGCACCACCGGCAGCAGGTCCGGCAGCTCGCCGTCGGCCAGCCGCAGACCGTGCGCGCGGTAGCGCTGCTTGAGCACGAGCAGCGCCATGCCGCGCTTGCGGGTGTCGCCGTGCAGGTGGTACGTGAGGTAGAGCCCGCTGCGGCGGCGCAGGTCGAAGGTCTGCACGTAGTGCCGCTGCGCCTCGATCGGCGTGCTGGCGAGCAACCAGTCCAGGAACTCGTCCACCTGCCGCCGCGCCGGGTCGTACCCGATCGCGGCGGCGGCCGCGCGCAGTTCCTCGCCGGCGCCGAGCAGGTCGTCGTCGGGGTAGGTGAGCAGCACCGAGGCGAGCTGGAAGATGCGGGCCCGGTCCGCGGGTGAGGCGTTCACGACCGGCTCCGCAGCGGGTTGATGGTCAGCCCGCGCCGACCGTCCGCGCGTCGGGACAACAGCCCCGGCCGGCCGGGGCGTACCTCGTCGCCGGCGACCAGGTGGAAGCTCTGCACGGTGGCCTCCGCGCTCATGCCCGGACCTCCTTCGCAGTCGAGCGAGCAGCCTTCCTGCGTGGCGGCCTGCGCCTCCAACGCGGCGGCGTCCTTGCGGTACGCCTTCGGGATGACGTACCGCTCGTCGTACTTGGCGATGGCCAGCAGCCGGTACATCGCCTCGACCTGCTCGGCGGTCATGCCGATGCCGGCCAGCAGTTCCTCGGCGACGGTGCCGTCGAGGGTCCGCAGCCGCATGTAGGAGCGCATGACGGCCAGCTTCATCAGCACCCCGGCCGCCGCCTCGGCGTCGCCCGCGGTGAACAGCTCGGCGAGGTACTCCACCGGGATGCGCAGGTCGCGGATGGTGTGGAAGACGTCGTCGGCGTCGGTGTCGTCGCGGCCGGCGGCGCCGACCGCGTCCAGCACCGGCGACAGCGGCGGGACGTACCAGACCATCGGCAGCGTGCGGTACTCCGGGTGCAGCGGCAGGGCGATCCGGTACTCGCTGATCAGCTTCCACACCGGCGAGCGTCGGGCCGCGTCCAGCCACTCCTGCGGCATGCCGGCGTCGCGGGCGGCCTGCTGCACCGCCGGGTCCTCCGGGTCGAGGAACACGGCGCGCTGCGCGTCGAGCAGGTCGTGCTCGTCGGGCACCGACGCGGCGGCGAGCACGGCGTCCTCGTCGTAGAAGACGATGCCCAGGTAGCGCAGTCGACCGACGCAGGTCTCCGAGCAGATGGTGGGCTGCCCGGCCTCGATGCGGGGGAAGCACAGGGTGCACTTCTCCGCCTTGCCGGTGGCGTGGTTGACGTACACCTTCTTGTACGGGCACGCCGACACGCACATCCGCCAGCCCCGGCACTTGTCCTGGTCGACGAGGACGATGCCGTCCTCGGCCCGCTTGTACATCGCCCCGGACGGGCACGCCGACACGCACGCCGGGTTGAGGCAGTGCTCGCAGATGCGCGGCAGGTGGAACATGAAGGTCTTCTCGAACTCGAACTTCACCTTTGCCGCGGCCTCGGCGGGCATCCGGGCGATGTTGGGGTCGGCCCCGGCGTGCTCGTGCGCCCCGCCCAGGCTGTCCTCCCAGTTGGCGCCCCAGGTGACGGCCATCGGCTCGCCGGTCAGCGCCGAGTGGGGCCGCTTGACCGGGGTGTCGGTCAGCCCGGCGGGCGCGTTGACCAGGATGTCCTTGTCGAAGGTGGCCGGCTCGTAGTAGTCGTCGAGCGAGGGCAGGTCCGGGTTGGCGAACAGCCGGGTGAGCCGCTTGACCCGGCCACCGGAGCGCAGCACCAGCCGGCCCTTGCCGTCCAGCTTCCAGCCGCCGTGCCAGCGGTCCTGGTCCTCGTAGTGCTTCGGGTAGCCGATGCCCGGCTTGGTCTCGACGTTGTTGAACCAGACGTACTCGGTGCCCTCCCGGTTGGTCCAGGTCTGCTTGCAGGTGACCGAGCAGGTGTGGCAGCCGATGCACTTGTCGAGATTCATCACCATGGCGACCTGCGCACGGATACGCATCAGTACTCCACCTCCTGCGTGCGGCGGCGGATCACGGTGATCTCGTCGCGCTGGCTGCCGATCGGGCCGTAGTAGTTGAACGCGTACGTGAACTGCGCGTGCCCACCGGCCAGGTGGGTCGGCTTGACCAGCAGCCGCGTCATCGAGTTGTGGTAGCCGCCGCGGCGGTTGCTCTGCTCCGCCTTCGGCACGTTCACCGTGCGTTCCGGCGAGTGGTACTGGAACACCGTGCCCTCGGGCATCCGGTGGCTGACCACCGCCCGGGCCACCACGACGCCGTTGCGGTTGTGCGCCTCGATCCACTCGTTGTCCCGGACGCCGATCTTCGCCGCGTCCTCGATGCTCATCCAGATCACCGGGCCACCGCGCGACAGCGCCAGCATCAGCTCGTTGTCGTGGTACATCGAGTGGATGGACCACTTGGCGTGCGGGGTGAGGAACCGGACCGTCACACCCCCGTCCACCAGCTCACCGGGGCGGCCGAAGTGCCGGGCCATGTTCAGCGGCGGGCGGAACGCCGGCAACTGCTCCCCCAGCTCGGCCACCCAGTCGTGCTCGACGAAGAAGTGCTGCCGGCCGGTGATCGTGTGCCACGGCTTGAGCCGCTCCACGTTCAGGGTGAACGGCGAGTAGCGGCGTCCGCCCTTCTCCGACCCCGACCACTCCGGACTGGTGAAGACCGGTTGCGGCGCGGCCTGCGTCTCCGGGTAGGTGATCCGGTCGCTCTCGTGTCCCTCGACCAGGTCGGCGAACCGCTGCCCGGTGCGCTTCTCCAGGGCCGCGAAGCCGGCCGCGGCCACCCGGCCGTTGGTGGTGCCGGACAGCGCCAGGATCGCCTCGCACATCCGGTCGGCCGTGGCCAGCGACGGCCGCCCCACGAACGGGCCCTCGGTGACCACCCCGTTCTCGTGCCGCAGGTACGCCACCTCGTCGGTGACGTCGACCGTGAGCGCCTTGGTGGTGGTGCCCAGCGTGTCGAGCAACGGGCCGACGGCGCGCATCTTCGCGCCGATCAGCGTGTAGTCCCGCTCGATCTCGACCAGCTTCGGCATCGTCCGCCCCGGCACCGGCGCGCACTCGCCGGCCTTCCAGTCGCGCACCCGCCCGCTCGGCATCGCCAGCTCGTCCGGGGTGTCGTGCTGCAGCGGCGCGGCCAGCACGTCGCGGCGTACGCCCAGGTGCTCCACGGCCAGCTCGCTGACCCGGTCGGCCAGGGCCAGGAACGTGTCGTAGTCGGTGTGCGCGTCACCGGGCGGCTCGACGGCCGGGCTGAACGCGTGCACGAACGGGTGCATGTCGGTGGTCGAGATGTCGTGCTTCTCGTACCAGGTGGCGGCGGGCAGGACCAGGTCGGCGTGCAGGCCGGTGTTGGTCATCCGGAAGTCGATCGCGGTGAGCAGGTCGAGCTTGCCGACCGGCGCCTCCTCACGCCACACCACGTCGCGCGGCCGGTGCTCCGGGTCGCACTCGCTCGCCGTCGCCGACGAGTCCACTCCGAGCAGGTGACGCAGGAAGTACTCGTTGCCCTTGCCGGACGAGCCGAGCAGGTTGGCCCGCCACAGGGTCAGGCAGCGGGGGAAGTTCGCCGGGTCGTCCGGGTCCTCCGCCACCGCCCGCAGCCGGCCGGCGGTCAGCTCGGCGACGACGTGCTCCTGCACGCTGATCCCGGCCGCGGCGGCCTCGTCGGTCAGGTCCAGCGGGTTGCGGTCGAACGCCGGGTGCCCCGGGCTCCACCCCATCCGCTGCGCGGCGGCGATCGTGTCGGCGAACGCCATGCCGGCGAAGCGGCCGGTGCCCAGGGGCGAGGACAGCTCGTCGGCCGGCACCCGCTCGTAGCGCCACTGGTCGGTGTGCAGGTACCAGAACGGGGTGCTGGCCTGGTGCCGCATCGGACGCTGCCAGTCGAAGGCGAACGACATGTGCTGCTGGCCGGTGATCGGCCGCGCCTTCTCCTGGCCGACGTAGTGCGCCCAGCCGCCACCGTTGACGCCCTGGCAGCCGGTCAGGGTGACCAGCGCGATGAACGCCCGGTACGTCATGTCCGAGTGGAACCACTGGTTGGCGCCGGCGCCCAGGACGATCATCGAGCGGCCCCGGCTGCGCTCGGCGTTGCGGGCGAACTCGCGGCCGATCCGCGCGGCAAGCGAGGCCGGCACCCCGGTGATCCGCTCCTGCCAGGCCGGGGTGTTCGGCGCGTCCGCGTCGTCGTAGCCGGTGGGCCACTCCCCCGGCAGGTCGCCGCGGCGCACCCCGTACTGGGCCATCAGCAGGTCGAACACCGTGGTGACCAGGTGCTCGCCGACGCGCCGCACCGGCACGCCGCGGCGCATGGTGGCCCCGCCCTCGGTGTCGCCGACGTCGAACCGGGCCAGGTCGACCTCCACCGTGTCGTCGCCGTGCCCGAGCAGGCCCAGCGCCGGGACCACGTCACCGAGGTCCAGGTTCCAGCGGCCCTCACCGGCGTCGCCGTACCGGAAGCCCAGCGACCCGTTCGGCACGACCGGCTCGCCGGTGCGCTCGTCGACCAGGACGGTCTTGTGCGCGCCGTCGGCCTCACCGAGGTCGGCCGCGGTGAGGAAGCGGTCCGCCGCCCAGGCGCCGGCCGGGCCGGGACGCAGCGTGACCAGGAACGGCAGGTCGGTGTAGCGGCGCACGTAGTCGGTGAAGTACGGCACCTGCCGGTCCCGGAAGAACTCGGTGAGCACGACGTGTCCCATGGCCATGGCCAGGGCGCCGTCGGTGCCGGGGTGCGGGGCCAGCCAGTCGTCGGCGAACTTGACGTTGTCGGCGTAGTCCGGGCTGACCGCGACCACCTTGGTGCCCTTGTAGCGGGCCTCGGCCAGGAAGTGCGCGTCCGGGGTACGGGTCACCGGGATGTTGGAGCCCCACATCATCAGGTACGTGGCGTTCCACCAGTCGCCGGCCTCCGGCACGTCGGTCTGGTCCCCCCAGATCTGCGGCGAGGCGATCGGCAGGTCGGCGTACCAGTCGTAGAAGCTGAGCAGGGTGCCGCCGAGCAGCGCGTGGTAGCGGGTGCCGGCGGCGAACGACGCCATCGACATCGCCGGGATCGGCGAGAACCCGACGACCCGGTCCGGCCCGTACGTCTTGGTGGTGTAGACGTGCGCCGCCGCCATCATCGTGATCGCCTCGTCCCAGCTGGCCCGGACGAAGCCGCCGCGACCGCGCTGACTCTTGTACGCCCGCGCCTTGAGCGGGTTCTCCACGATCTCGGCCCAGGCCAGCACCGGGTCACCGAGCCGCTGGAGCCCTTCGCGGAACATCTCGGCCAGCACGCCCCGCAGGTAGGGGTGGCGCACCCGCGACGGCGAGTACTCGTACCAGGAGAACGACGCCCCGCGCGGGCAGCCGCGCGGCTCGTAGTCGGGCGCGTCGGGGCCGGTGGTCGGGTAGTCGGTGGCCTGGTGCTCCCAGGTGATCAACCCGTCCTTGACGAAGACGTTCCACGAGCAGGAGCCGGTGCAGTTCACCCCGTGGGTGGACCGGACGACCCGGTCGTAGCGCCAGCGGTCCCGGTAGAACGACTCCCACCCGTTGCCGTCGACCTCGTGCAGGGTCCGGCCGTGGTCGCCGACGGTCTCCCTGGTCAGGAACCGACGAGCGGCCAGCAGCGGCGCCGTCCCGGGCACCTGGTCCGTCGCGGGAGTCCTGGCGGCGTCCGGCGAGCGCTGTGGCGACACGGCGGTCACTCCTTCGAAGATGAGCGGTCGACGGGTCGTCCCCGTCGGGGACGCGCAGGGGCGCGTCCGGCCCATTCAGCCTCCGCCCTCGAAGTCCGCAGGTCGTGAGGCTGCGGTCCCGAGCTGGCGGGACCAAAGTCCGTACCCGCACGGGGTTGTACGGCCCGCCCGGCCCGCGCCGCGGCGGACCTGGCCCGGCGACCGCACCGCCGGCCCGGGCCCATCGGGCCGCAACCCGGGTCCCCGGTCCCTGCCGGCCGGCATTTTCCGCACGAAGCCTGAGGGAATGACCGATGAGCAGACGCAGGAGCCCCCGCAGCCGCCGGACGCCCGACGCCACCGCCCCGGCCGCCTGGTCGCCGGCGGCCTGGCCCTCGTGCTGCTGCTCGGGACGGCCTACGCCGCCGGCGACCGGTTCGCGGGCGGACCGGCCACCGCGCACGCCCCGGGACACGAGGCGTCCGGCGAGCCGAACCTGGGCACCGAGGACGGGCACGACCACAGCACCCACGAGGGCACCGAGGGCGACCCGGCGGTGTACGACCCGGGCGCGACCCCCGGCCCGCGGTTCCGCGCCCGCGACGCGACGCTGCCGCCCGCCCCGCCCGGCCGGGAGCACCGGATCACGCTGACCGTCCGGGAGTCGGTGCGCGAGGTCGCCCCCGGCGTACGCCAGCGGACCTGGACGTACGACGACATGCTGCCCGGTCCCACGCTGCGCGGCCGGGTCGGCGACCGGTTCGTGGTGACGCTGGTCAACGAGGGCTCGACCGGCCACTCGATCGACTTCCACGCCTCCCAGGTGGCCCCGAACGCGCAGATGCGCAGCATCGAACCGGGTGAACGGCTCACCTACACGTTCACCGCACAGCGGGCCGGCGCGTTCATGTACCACTGCGGCAGCGCCCCGGCGGTGCACCACATCGGCAACGGCATGTTCGGCGCGATCATCGTCGACCCACCCCGGCTCGCGCCCGTGGACCGGGAGTTCGTCCTGGTCCAGTCGGAGCTGGCGCTCGGCCCGCAGGACGGGCTCGCCCGGCTGGGCAAGCTCTACCGGGCCGAGTACGACGCGGTGGCCTTCAACGGCTACGCCGGTCAGTACCGCTTCGCGCCGCTGACCGCCACCACCGGCACCCGCACCCGGATCTGGGTCGTCGACGCCGGGCCGTCGGCCCCGACCTCGTTCCACGTGGTCGGCACCGTCTTCGACACCGTCTACAAGGAAGGCGCCTACGTGCTGCGTCCCGACGCCGCCGCCGGTGGCGCCCAGTCGCTGGACCTGGCCCCCGCGCAGGGCGGCTTCGTCGAGTTCGCCTTCCCCGCACCCGGGCAGTACCCGATGCTCACCCACCGGTTCGCCGACGCCACCCGCGGCGCCGACGGCCTGTTCCAGGTGACACCGTGACGACGCCCCGACCGGCCGAGCGCCCAGGAGCCCTCCGATGAGCACCAGGACCCGCCGCCGCACCGCCCCGTCGACCCGGACGACCGGCAGCCCGGCCCGCCGTGCGCGCGGCCGGTGGGCCACGGCCGTGGCGGTGGCGGCAGCCGGCGCGGTGCTCGCCGCCGTGGTCGCCGCGACGGTCCTGCTCTCCGGCGCCGACCCGGGCGACGACCGGCAGGCCCGCGCCGGGGACTTCGGCCACGTCCACGCCCTCGCCGTCGACCCGGGCACTGGCCGCGTGCACCTCGCGACCCACCACGGCCTGTACCGCGTCGACGGCGCCAGGTCGGCGGTGCGGGTGTCGGCGCACACCTCGGACCTGATGGGGTTCGCCGTGACCGGCCCGGGCCGGTTCGTCGCCTCCGGGCACCCCGGCGAGGGCGACGACGGGCCCGGCAACCTCGGCCTGGTCGAATCGACCGACGCCGGCGGCACCTGGACGGCCACCTCGCTGTCGGGTCGGGCGGACTTCCACGGCCTGCGCGCCGCGCACGGTGCGCTGTACGGGTACAACTCCACCGACGGCGCGTTCATGGTCAGCACCGACCGCCGTACCTGGGAACACCGCTCGTTGACCGCGATCGGCGCGTTCGACGTCGACCCCGCCGACCCCGACGAGGTGCTCGCCGTGGGCCGCAACGGGCTGCAACGCTCCACCGACGGCGGGCGCGGCTGGCATCCGCTGGCGCCGGCGCCGCCGCTGGTCGTGCTCACCTGGCCGGCCGGGCAGGACCTGTACGGCGCCGACGCCGAGGGCGTCGTCTGGCACTCGGGCGACGCCGGGACGACCTGGCAGCGGCGCGGCCGGGCCGGCGCTGCCGCCCGCGCCATGACCGGGCACGGGGCGTCGCTGTACCTGGCGACCGCGGACGACCGGGTCCTGGTCAGTGACGACGGGGGCGCCTCCTGGCGAACCCACTACGAGCCGGCATGACACCCCTGCCGTCCGGTCCGGAGCCGGTGGTGCTCGACGGGGGCGACCGTGGCTGCGTGCGGCTCCTGCTGGAACTGCGCGCCCTGGTCGCCGACGTCGCCCCGGGCACCGTCGTCCACCTGCGCACCACCGACCCCGCCGCGCCGCTCGACCTGCCCGCCTGGTGCCACCTGACCGGCCACGGCTACCTCGGGCCGATCCCCCACCACGGCGCCCCCACGTACGGCATCCGCACCCACCGGACCGCGGGCGTGGGCACCGACCCGGACAACCCGTGGCGTCCGGCCCGGCCCCGGTGACGGGGCCCGCCGCGACGCGACACCGGTGCTCGGCGGTCGCGCGGCGCAGTGCCGGGGTGCCCCGCCGGGGCGCGCCGCGGGGCGGGACCTAAGGCTCTGTCCCGGCGCGAAGCACGGGCACAGGCTGACCGTGATCACCGCGCCGGAGGCCGGTGGTGAGAACCGCGTCGGTACACCGGTGGCGCCTGGTCGGCGCGCCGGCAGAGGGAGGGTCGAGATGACAGACGGCGTCGTGCATGCGGCGGTGCCCGGCCGTGGCAGGGGCGTGCTGGCGGACGTGTGGGGTCGTTCCGTGGCCCGCGACACGGCCCTGGTCGTCGGCGCCGCGCTCGGTGTCGGTGTCGCCGCGCAGGTGGCGCTGCCGGTGCCCGGCTCGCCGGTGCCGGTCACCGGACAGACCTTCGCCGTGCTGCTCGCCGGGGCGACCCTCGGCCCGGCGCGGGCAACGGTCGGCATGCTGCTCTACCTCGTGGCCGGCGGCCTCGGCGTGCCGTGGTTCGCCGGCGGCACGGCCGGCTGGCCGACCGCGACCATGGGCTACCTGCTGGGCTTCGTGCTCGCGGCGGCGCTGGTCGGCCGGCTGGCCGCGGCCGGGGCGGACCGGCGACCGGCCCGCGCGCTGGGCATGATGGCCGCCGGCGACGCGCTGATCTACCTGACCGGCGTGCCGTGGCTGGCCGCCACGACGGGGATGTCGTTGTCCCGGGCGGTGGCCGTGGGAATGCTGCCCTTCCTCGCCGGGGACCTGCTCAAGGCCCTGCTGGCGGCCGGCCTGCTGCCCGTGTCCTGGCGTCTGGTGGGCCGGCTGCCCGACCCGTCGGCCCCGGCACGGGCTCCCCGGTGACCGCCGGAGGCGACCCCGGCGTCCCGGTGGTCATCCAGGGTGGCATGGGGGTGGGCGTCTCCGGGTGGCGGCTGGCCCGGGCGGTGGCCCGCACCGGCCAGCTGGGCGTGGTCTCCGGTGTGGCCCTCGACGCGCTGCTCGCCCGACGCCTGCAGGACGGCGACCCGGACGGGCACGTACGACGGGCGCTGGCCCACTTCCCCGACCCCACGCTGGTCGACCGGACGCTGCGCCGCTACTTCGTGCCCGGCGGGACCGACCGGACCCGGCCGTACCGGCCGGTGCCCCGGCTCGCGCTGCGCTCGCACCGCCACGGGCAGGAACTGGCAATGCTGGGCAACTTCGTCGAGGTGTTCCTCGCCAAGGAGGGCCACCACGGGTCGGTCGGGGTGAACTACCTGGAGAAGGTCCAGATGGCCACCCCGGCGGCGGTGTACGGCGCGATGCTGGCCGGCGTGGACCACGTGTTGATGGGCGCCGGACTGCCGACCGAGATCCCCGGTCTGCTCGACACCCTGGCCGCGCACCGCCCGGCCCGGCTGTCGGTCACCGTGCAGGCGGCCTCGGCGGGTCACCGTTCCCACGTCACCGTCGACCCGGCCGACCTGCTCCGGGACATCCCCGCACCGGTACGACGTCCGCGCCTGCTGGCCATCGTCTCGTCCGCCGTGCTCGCCGCCTACCTCGCCCGTGACGACACCACCCGACCGGACGGCTTCGTGGTGGAGACACCGCTGGCGGGCGGGCACAGCGCCCGCCCACGGGGCGCGTTGCGACTCACCGCCGACGGCGAGCCGGTGTACGGGCCCCGCGACGGGGTCGACCCGGCCAAGGTGGCTGCGCTGGGTCTGCCGTTCTGGATCGCCGGCGGCCGGTGCGGTCCGGACCACCTGGCCGCCGCGCGGGACGCGGGCGCCACCGGAGTGCAGGTGGGCACGGCGTTCGCGCTGTGCCGGGAGTCGGGACTCGACCCGACGTTGCGCCGCCGCATGCTGGCCCGGGCGGCTCCCGGCACCCTGGTGGTACGCAACCACGCCGGCGTGTCGCCCACCGGATTCCCGTTCAAGCTGGTGCACCTGCCCGGCACCGCCGCCGACGACGACGTCTACGCCGACCGGCCGCGCCACTGCGACCTCGGCTACCTCCGCACGCCGTACCAGCGCCCGGACGGCAGGGTGGGGTACCGCTGCCCGGCCGAGCCGGTGGACGACTACCTGCGCAAGGGCGGGGCGGTCGAGGACACCGTCGGCAGCCGCTGCCTGTGCAACGGCCTCGTCGCCGCCGTCGGTCTGGGGCAGCGCCGGCCGGACGGCTACCGCGAACCACCGCTGCTGACCCTGGGACAGGATCTGTCCTTCCTGGCCCCGCTGATGGGCGAACGGGACGACTACGGCGCCGCCGACGTCGTCGACTACCTGCTCGGGGCGTCCCCCGCCTGAACGGCGACGGGGCCCACCCGACCCGGACCGCTGTCGGGGCCCGCTCCCTCCGGCGGGCGCCGCAGCGGTCCCCCCGCAAGACCGATGGCCGTGACCGGCGATCCTGCCGGTCACGGCCATCGGCCGGTTCGGTACGGTCCGACCCGAGCCGGCGCCGCGACTCGCGGTGGACCCACCCGACGGCTCAGCCGCAGTTGCCCCAGCTGTACCGGCCGGCGCCCTGCCAGCTGGTGCCGTACAGCACCTCGCCGCTGTACATCACACACCGATCCCGGGCGGAGCGCTGGATCGCGGCGTAGTACTTGAAGCTCCCGGAGTCGTAGACCCAGGAACTGCCCTCCACCCGGATTCCGGCGGACACCCCGGTCGTCGAGCCGACGGCCACCCGCTTGAGGGTGGCGACGCAGTTGTACGCGGTGGCGCTGTTGTACATCAGGTAGACGTCGCCCACCTTGGTGCCGTCCGAGGCGTAGATCGACCGGTGGCCGTCACTGGCGTAGGCCCACGAGCCACCGAAGTCGTTGTTGCACGCCTGCGCCGCGGTGAACGGATTCGCCGCCGCCTGTGCGGGCGAGGCGAGTGACACCGCCGCCACGGTCGCGGCGATGATCGAGACGGCCAGTCGTCGTGCTGATCCGCGCATGCAGTCCCCCAATGCTGTGACGCGAAGATCGCGCTGTCGAGCCGCCATGATCCCACAATGGAGGGTCGCCAAGATCAGGGGCGGCACCCGCCCGGCGGGCAGTAGGATCACGACCGGCGGCGCCGTCGCCTCCGCCACCCCGGAGCGCCCATGTCCGAGCAGCCACCCGCCGCCGGTGCGGCCCGAAGACGCGGTGTCCGTCGCGCCCTGGCCGTCGCGTGGCTGGTCGCCGTCGCCGCGCTCCCGGCCGGGGCGTCGGTGGCCGACGCGCCCGGGTCCACGACGCTGCGGGTGCTCCAGATGAACCTGTGCAACAGCGGTCGCGCCGGCTGCTACACCGGCCGGTCGGTGGCCGAGGCCGTCGCGGTGATCCGCGCCGACGCGCCGGACCTGGTCACCCTCAACGAGATCTGCCAGGACGACGTGGCCGTGCTGGAACGCGCGTTCGCCGAGGTCCGCCCCGGCGGCAGCGTCGGGTCGGCGTTCACGGTCGCCGGTGACCGCCCGAGCGGCGACGCCACCCGGTGCCGCAACGGCAGGCCGTACGGGATCGGACTGCTGATCCGCTTCCCGCAGCCGTACCGGGGGCACTCGGTGCACAGCGGGATGCACCCGGCGCAGGACCTCGCCGACCCCGAGCAGCGGGCCTGGCTCTGCGTGCACGTCCCGGACGTCGTGCACGCCTGCACCACGCACCTGGCCGCCACCAGTGGCGCCGTCGCGCTGGCCCAGTGCGGCCACCTGCTCCACACGGTCGTGCCGACGATCCGCAGCGGCGCCGGGTACGCGCCCACCGTGGTCGGCGGCGACCTCAACCTCCGGCACGGCGGCTCACCCGACGTGCGCTCGTGCCTGCCACCGGGCTACCGGCGCGTCGACGACGGCGCCGTGCAACAGATCCTCACTGACGTCACCGTCGGCGCCCGCCGATCGGTGGGCCTGCGCGGGGCGACCGACCACCCGGGCCTGCTGGCCACGCTCACGGTCGACCCCGCGCGGTCCCCGTCGGGGATCGCAGGGCACGGGCCAGGCGGCGCACGGCCTCGTCCATGAGGTCGGCGGGGGCGGCGGCGTAGGTGAGGCGCAGGTGCGCGGCCGGGGGTTCGGCGGCGTACCAGGGGCGGCCGGGGAAGACGACGACCCCTTCGGCGGCGGCGGCAGCCGCCAGCGCGACGTCGTCGACGCCGTCGGGCAGGCGGACCCAGAGGTGCATACCCCCGCGCGGGACCGGCTGCCCGGCGAGGTCCGGCAGGTGCCGGCGGAGCGCGGCCAGCAGCGCCTCGCGCCGGGCGCGCAGCGCGGTGCGCAGGGTGCGGCAGTGCCGCGCCCAGGCCGGGGCGGTGACGAACTCGACGGTGGCCTGTTGCAGGGGACCGGCGACGAAGAAGTCGTCGAGCAGCCGGCCCGCCCGCAGCCGGGCCCCGGCCGGGCCGCGGGCGCCGATCGCGGCCACCCGCAGCCCGGGCGCGGTCGACTTGGTCAGCGAACGCAGGTAGACGACGTGCCCGTCGGGGTCGTCCGCGGCCAGCGGTGGCGGGGCCTGACCGTCGAGGGTGAGGTCGCGGGCGTAGTCGTCCTCGATCAGGAACGCCCCGGCCTCGCGTACGGCGTCGGCGACGCGCGCCCGGCGATGCTCGGCCAGCGTCGCGCCGTGCGGGTTGGCGTGCAGCGGTTGGCAGTAGAACAGTCGGGCGCCGGTGTGGGCGAACGCGGCGGCGAGGTGGTCGGGGCGCACGCCGTCGACGTCGGCGGGCACCGGCACCACCCGCAGTCCGGCGGCCCGGGCGGTGGCCAGCGCCCCCAGGTAGGTGGGCGACTCGACGAGCAGCGTGTCGCCGGGCGTGGTGAGCGCCCGCAGCGCCGTCGACAGCGCGGCCTGACCGCCGGGGCAGATCACCATGTCGTCGGCGCGCAGCCCGGCCCCGGCCTCGCGGGCGAACCAGGCGCGGAGGTCCTCGCGCCCCTCGGTCGGACCGCGCTGCCAGGACGCGGGCTGCCGGGCGGCGCGGGCGAGTGCGGCGCCGAGCGCGGCGGCCGGCTGCAGATCCGCGTCCAGGTAGCCGCCCGACAGGGGGATCGCTCCGGCGGGCGGCAACGCCAGCAGGGCCTGCATCTCCTCCTCGCCCGGCCGGCGCGGGCCGAGCGCCACGGTCTGCCAGGACAGGTCGGGGACGTGCCGCTCCTGCGGCGGGGCGGCCACGAAGGTGCCCCTGCCGGGCCGCGTCTCGATCAGCCCCTGGGCGACCAGCTGCCGGATGGCGTCGGCGACGGTGACCGGCGACGCCTGGTGCCGGGCGGTCAGCTCGCGCACCGAGGGCAGTCGCGTGCCGGGATCCGCGCCCGCCGCCAGCCGACGGAGATCTTGGATAACGCGGACCGCTGCGTTACCGTCATTCATGAGTGGACAGAGTAGCGCTACTGCGGCGCGGACGGTAACGGCGGATCGGACGGCCGGGCTCGCCCTCGGCGCGCTGGGCGTGCTCGCCTTCAGCATGTCGCTGCCCGCCACCCGCGTCGCCGTGCAGGAACTCGACCCGTGGTTCGTCGCCTTCGGCCGGGCCGTCGGCGCGGCGGCGCTGGCGTGGGCGTACCTGCGTCTCACCGGCGCGCCGCCACCCAGCCGCGGCCAGTGGCGGCGGCTGTCGGTCGTGGCTCTCGGCGTCGTCGTCGGCTTCCCGCTGTTCACCTCGCTGGCGTTGACCACCGAGACGTCGGCGCACGGCGCGGTCGTCATCACCGTGCTGCCCGCCATGACCGCCGTGTTCGCGGTGCTGCGGGCCGGCGAGCGTCCGCCACCGCTGTTCTGGGCCGCCGGCCTCGGCGGGCTGATCGCGGTGCTCGCCTTCCTCGCCGTCGGCGGCGCGGTGTCCGGGGCGGTCTCCCCCGCCGACCTGTTCCTGCTGGTGGCGGTCGTGCTCTGCGGCCTGGGCTATGCCGAGGGCGGCGCGCTCGCCCGCGAGCTGGGTGGCGCGCGGACGATCTGCTGGGCGTTGCTGCTCTCGCTGCCCGTCACCGCGCCGGTCACGGTCGTGGCCGCCGTGGCCGATCCCCCGCACGCCGGCCCCGTCGCCTGGTCGGCGTTCGGCTACCTCTGCGTGGTCTCCATGTTCCTGGGCTTCTTCGCCTGGTACGCGGGACTGGCCCGGGGCGGCATCGCCCAGGTCGGTCAGCTCCAGCTCGCCCAGCCGGTGTGCACCCTGGCCTGGTCGGCGCTGCTGCTGGGCGAGCGGGTCACCCCGGCCTCGATCGCGGCGGCCCTGGTGGTGCTGGTCTGCGTCGTGCTGACCCAGCGCACCCGCGCCGCCGCGCCGGCGCCGCACCGGTCCGTCGCGTCGACGAGGCCCCCGTCGGTGACTCCTGACCGCGCCACCGCCGTCCGGCCGGTCGCGCCGGCCGATGCCATTACCGGGCACGGCCGCGCCTCAGCCGGAGGCGTCCGCGCCCGCCCCGCGCACCGTCCGGCCGACCCGGTGCGCCTCGGCCAGGATGTGCCGTCCCCAGCGTCGCCACAGCGGCGTCATCCGGGAGGTGTCCAGCACGACGTCGACGGCGTTGTCGGGTAGGACGGTGCGGATGCCGAGGCTGTGGCGGATCTGGTGCCGCGAGCCGTGCGGCAGGCGCCGTAGCAGCTGCTCGTCGAAGTCGAGCAGCACCGCGGGCGGGAAGTCGGCCGGCAGCGCCGGGCCGCAGCCGAAGACGGCGATCCGGGCCCCCGGCGGCACGTCGTCGCGCAGCCGGGTCAGCTCCGCCGTCACGTCCCTGGTCCGGACCCTGCCGATCGCGCGCTGGATGGCCGGCAGTTCCTGCCGCACGTGCCAGGCGCGGGTGTCGCCCACCTGCGGCAGGTGCCGGGAGAACCACGCCCACAGCAGTTCGGTCACCGGTTCGGGGTGCTTGTGCAGGATGGTCAGCACGTTACTGCGATTGTCGCCGGCGTCCGGCGTCACCGAGCGCGGGTGCGGTGTGTCCACCGCCCACGCCTCCCGGCGCACCTCGAACGCGAGACCGCGCCGGTGCAGCCGGATCCCCAGTTCCATGTCCTCGCCGCCCCAGGTCCGGAAATCCTCGTCGAAGCCGCCGACGGCCCGGAAGTCCTTGGTCGGCACGGAGCAGTTGAGCGACCAGAACAACTGCCACGGCAGGGGTACGCGCGAGAGGTCGAACCGGCTGGCGGCGAAGGTCGGATGGCGGGAGTCCTGGAAGGCGGGGGCGGTGCCGAAACGCCGGACGACCTCCTCCGGACCGTGGGAGCGCAACGCGGCGTCCAGGCCGGGAGTCGGATCGTCGGGCCGGTAGCCGTAGGTGTACCCGATCACCGCCCGCGACGGGCCGGGACTCCGGTGCGCGGCCAGGTGGGCGGTGAGGAAGTCCGGGCCGGGCAGCACACCGGTGTCGACGAACACCAGCACGCCCGCGCCGGCCAGCCGGGCGCCGGTGTTGCGGGCCGCGGCGGCCCGGAAGCCCAGGTCCTCCTGGTACGCGTACCGGACGCGCAGCCGGTCGGCGAAGGCGTGCACGCGGTCCCGGGTGTCGTCGGTCGAGCCGTCGTCCACCACGACGACCTCGAAGCACGCGGCCGGCAGCCGCTGCCCGGCCAACGCGGTCAACGTGCCGCGCAGCAGTTCGGCCCGGTTGTACGTGGGAACGACGACGGAGATCAGTGACGGGACATCCTGCGTGGACAATTCGGAACTCCGGAGGTGAGGAATCACCACCGTAAATGTCCGACGGTCGATGTGCCCGGCCGTCGACCGCGATTAGGGGTCGGCACTGGGGTCCCGGCGGTTCCCCCACTCCGGGGGCACGCCGTCCATGCCTACGGACAGCCCGAGGTTGCCGGCACTCCGGCGGGTTTGCCGCCGCACCTCGCGGGAAATCGGCTGGCCCGTCGGCGAGAGGGAGGGCCCGAAGGTGAACGACAACGAGTTCCTCGCCCTGGTGGCGACGCGTTCCGGCCTGTCGCCCGAGCAGGCCACCGCCGTCACCCGGGCCACCCTGACCACCCTGGCCGAACGCATCGACGGTGGAGAGGCCCGCGACCTGGCCGGTCAGCTGCCCGAAGGACTGCGGGCGCACGCCTTCGGCGGCAGCGAGGCCGCCGAACGGTTCGGGCTGGACGTGTTCGTCAGCCGGGTCAGCGGCCGCGCGGACGTCGACGGCGACCGGGTCAGGGACGGCGTGACCGCGGTCTTCGACGTCCTGCGCGAGGCCGTCGAACCCGCCGCGTACGAGCAGGCCGTCGCCCAGCTGCCCGCCGAGTACGCCGACGTCGTGGACCAGTCCGCGCCGTTCGTCCGACGCCGGTCCTGAGCCGGGACGGCCGGGCCGGCCCGCCGGCCGCAGCGGCCGGCCCGGCAGGGCGAGCCGGCGACGCCGGTCAGCGCGGAGTGAGCAGGTAGTCGTCGACCTCGGAGTTCCAGGCCAGGTCGACCACCCCGTCGGTGGCGGCGGCCTTGCAGAACTGCAGGAAGCTGCGGTACCCGAGCTTCTGCTCGCTGAAGTCCGGCCGGGCCCGGCGGAGCTGGTTCTTCAGGCCGGAGAGCGCGACCGGGCCACCGGCCGCGGCCAGCTCCCCGACCACGGTACGCAGCAGCCCGAAGGCCACCTCCCGGTCACCGTGCTCGGGCAGGCTCACCTCGGGATCACCCTTGGCCGGGCCCTCGGCCAGCTCGACGACGTTGTGCGCGGCGAGATGGCGCAGCAGCTCGCCGAAGGTGCGGAACCCGTAGTCGGACTCGCTGAAGGTGGGGTCCTTGCGCAGCAGGGTGAGCTTGAGCCGGGAGGCGGTCACCGCGCCCCCGGCGCCGCCCTGCAGACCGGCCACCGTCTGCGCGACGACCACGGCGAGGGCGTCCACGTCGCGTACCGGCTCCTCGGCGGCGACCACCTGCTCCAGGTCCTGGTCCGCCGGGGCGGCGGCCTCGGCCGCACGGGTGGGACGACCCCGGCGGGCCCGCGCGGGCGGGATGTCGACCCCCTCCAGCCGGTCGTAGTACAGGAACTCGTCGCACGCGGGCGGCAGCAGCGCCGAGGTGGACTTCTCCACGCCGACGCCGATCACCCGCTTGTTGAGCTCGCGCAGCTTGTGCACCAGCGGGGTGAAGTCGCTGTCGCCGGTGCAGATGACGAAGGTGGAGATGTAGCCACGTTCGAAGGCCAGCTCCACCGCGTCGACCGCCATCTTGATGTCGGCGGCGTTCTTGCGGGAGGCGCCCATCCGCTGCGGGATCTCGATCAGCTCGACGTGGGAGCGGGTGAGCATCCGGCGGTCCTCGTCGAAGTACGACCAGTCGGCGTACGCGCGCCGCACCACCACCCGCCCGCGCTCGGCGAGGGCGTCGGCGATCGGGCGGAAGTCGAAGGGCCTGCCGCCGTGGTGGTCGCGCGCCCCCAGCGCCAGGTTCTCGTAGTCGAGGAAGAGGGCAATCCGGTCTTCTTGATCCACCAGGTCAGCGTACGCCCGACCGGCCCGCCGCCGAGCCGGCGCGCTGAGCATGGGACCTGCACGGGGTGCAAATTGCCGATGTTGCGGAATGTGATTTCAAGATTACCCTGACTAGTTGTTCAGCTAATGGAAATAGACGCGCGTGAAGCGGCGCTGGCAGGCTGACCGAGGACGCAGGGCGGGTCCCGGCGCGCCTTCGGGTGCGCGGACCCCGACGATACGGGGGGTGGGCGTGACGGCGAAGCTTCTCGTCGTGGATCCGGTGGCGACCACTCGCGAGGGTGTCGCCCTCATCCTGGAGAGCTGCGGCTTCCAGGTCGACCGGTCGGACAGCGCCGACGCGTACCCCACTCACCGGCACACGGACGCCGTGGTGATGAACGTCCACACGGAGGACGACTTCACCGGTGTGCGCGCGTTGCGCGACCGCCACGACAGCGTCATCGTGGCCCTGCTGCGCTCCTCGGAGGCGCGTGACTACCAGGCGGCGCTGACCTCCGGCGCCCGCGCCGCCTGCGCCTGGGACACCTCGCCGCAGGACCTGGCGATGGTGGTCACCGCCGCGGTGGCCGGCCGGACCGTGCTGCCCACCGGGATCGTGGAACGGCTGGTCGGCCTGATGCAGGAGGCCCCACCCGAACCCACCGTGTCGGCGGAGGACCTGCGGTGGCTGCAACTGCTCGCCCGCGGCGGATCCGTGACCGAGCTGTCCACCATCGCCGGCTACTCGCCACGGGAGGTGTTCCGCCGGCTGCGCCAGCTCTACCAGCGCATGG
Source organism: Micromonospora coxensis (assembly GCF_900090295.1). Taxonomy (NCBI): domain Bacteria; kingdom Bacillati; phylum Actinomycetota; class Actinomycetes; order Micromonosporales; family Micromonosporaceae; genus Micromonospora; species Micromonospora coxensis. The sequence continues at coordinate 824,429 of NZ_LT607753.1, forward strand.
GTGTCAGCAACCGGCAACAGGCGATCGCCCTGGCCGGCACCTGGGGCCTGGTGGACCTCACCGCCACCGGTGAGCGACGGAGGCTGTCCCGGGTCTGACGATCGCCCGTTCGACCGGGGTCGCGATCGTCCCGGCTCGACGAGAATCAATTGCCTGCGAACGACGGGGGTTTCAGGTGATCGACGTACGGCGCCTTCGCTTGTTACGGGAACTGTCCCGGCTCGGCACCGCCTCGGCGGTCGCCGAGCTGTACTTCCTGTCGCCGTCGGCGGTGTCCCAACAGCTGGCCACGTTGGAGCGGGAGGTGGGGGTCACCCTCCTGCGCCGCATCGGACGCCGGCTGACCCTCACCGCCGCGGGAGAGCTGCTCGTGAAACACGCGGACCGGATCCTGATCGACCTGGAACGGGCCGAGGCGGACCTCGCCGCCCACCAGGCCGAGCTGCGCGGCCGGGTGCGCATCGCCGCGTTCCCCACCGCCTCCCGGCTGTTCATGGTGCCCGCCCTGACCGCCGCCGGACGGGAGCATCCGGAGCTGACGATCGCGTTCGAGGAGATGGAGACGCACGAGGCGGTGGAGGCGCTGCGCCGCGAGGACCTCGACGCCGCCATCATTTACGAGTACGAGGTCCTCGGCCCGCTCTCCGCTCCGGACCTGGAGATCGTCACGTTGTTCAGCGAGCCGCTGGTGCTGCTCGTCGGCCAGGACGAGACGCAACGGCCGACGCGGCTGGCCGAACTCGCGGACCGACGGTGGATCGCGCCGCGCGCCGACACCCTGTGCCACGCGGCGTTCGTCGCCGTGTGCGAGGCTGCCGGCTTCACCCCGCGCATCGACGCGCTGACCAACGACTACCTGCTCACCCACAACCTGGTGGTCGGCGGTCTCGGGGTCGCGCTCGTCCCCACCAGCGGCCTGGTGGGGATGCCGGTGACCCTGCGCTCGGTGGCGTTGGAGGACCCGGGGCTGATGCGCAGGGTCTGCTTCGCCTCGCGCATCGGCGGGCAGCGGCGTCCCGCGATCATCCGGATGTTCGACACCTTCCTGCGGCTGACCGAGGACTACCAGGACCTGTGAGGCTCCGGCTCACCCCCGGGTGTCCTTGACGGTACGCAGCGGGAAGAAGACCTCGGCCCGGCGTACCCCGCGCAGCGCGCGGATGTCCTCGCTGACCACGCGCAACAGCTCACGCTCGTCCTGGAAGCTGACCCAGGCCAGCACGTCGTACACACCCGTGCAGGGCACCACACCGTCGAGCCCGACCAGAGCGCCGGCGGCCTCCAGCACCGGGTCCGTGCTGCCCTCGACGGACAGTCCGATGACCGCCTGCCGAGCCCCCTCGACGACGTCCCGGTTGACCCGCACCGCGACGCGGGCGACACCCGTGTCGAGCAGGTGCTGCACCCGCCGCCGGGCGGTGTAGGGCGACACCCCGGCGTCGGCGGCGAGTTGCAGGTAGGAGCGGCGTCCGTCGGCGCGCAGGCCGGCGAGCAGCGCGCTGTCCACGTCGTCGAGCAACCGGTCACCGCCCATCGGCGACCCTCCCTCCGCTGGTCGTGGCCGGTGGCGTGGCCGCTGCCAGGGCCACCGGGGCCGGCGGCGCCGGGGCCGGCACCACCGTGGTGTCGTCGCGGCCGTGCGGGAAGGCGGCCAGACCGGCGACGATGAGCGCCGCCCCGATGCCCTGGGTGAGGCTGAACGACTCGTTGAGCCCGATGATGGCGGCGAGCACGCCGAAGACCGGGATGAGGTTCAAGGTCATTCCGGCTGCCCCGGCCGGGACCTTGCGGATCGCGAAGTTGTAGAGCAGGAAGCTCATCGCGAAGCCGAGCCCACCGGCGGCCACGGCGGCTGCCCAGTGGCCGCCGTCCGGTGTCATCCCGGTGAGCCGCTCCTGACCGGACATCCACTGCACGCCGGCGACCGGCAGGGTGAACATCAGGCCGAAGCCGAACTGGTAGGTGGTCATCTCGACCGGGTCGACGTGCGGCGCCAGCCGGCTGGCGAAGATCACGTAGATCGCCGCCGACAGCGCGCCGCCCATGATCAGCATGTCGCCGAGGCTGACGGCGTTGACGGAGTCGGCCCGGTTGAGCACGGCCACGCCGATGACGGCGAGGGCCAGGCCGAGGGCCGAGCGGCGGCCGATGCGCTCACCGAGGAACAGCGCGGCCAGGATCACCACGAAGCAGGATTCGAGGCTGGACAGCAGCGACGCGTTCGCCGCCGTGGTGTAGCCCAGCCCGAGGGTCAGACCGGTGTAGGCGAGCGCCGGCTCGAAGAAGCCGAGCAGGGCGAAGCGCCACGGCGCCGAGGGGCGGCGCATGCCGCGTACCACCAGGGCCGGCCAGAGGATCAGGTTGGCCACGACGAGTTGCACGACCAGCAGCGTGATCGGGGGGAAGCCGTCCAGGGCGTGCTTGGTGAACGCCGCCGAACTGCCCCAGCCGAGCGCGGCGACGACGAGCGCGGCGAGGTGCCAGGGCCGCCTCATGCCACGGCCCGCTCGACCGGGCAGCGGTCCTGCGGGCAGATGACGTAGTCGCAGAGTCGGCAGATGCGGTCGGCGGAGTGTCGGTCGGTGCTCAGCTCCGCCAGGACCCGCTCCACCATCGTGCCCAGGACGGCACGCTCCTGCGGTCGCAGGCCGGCCAGCGCGTGGCGCAGCGTCTCCCGGCGTCGCGAGACGATCTGCAGGGCCACGGCGGAGCCGGCCGGGGTGAGGTGGACGGCGATGCTGCGGGCGTCCCTGCCCGGCCGGCGCTCCACCAGACCGGCGCCGGCGAGCCGGTCGACGAGGCGGACCGCACCCGAGTTGGTGATGCCCAGGACGCGACTGAGGGACTCGACACTCTCCCCCGGACACGCCTGGAGGGTGGCCAGCGCGGCCGGCGCGGACGCGCCGAGGCCACTGACCTGGGTGCCCGCGTCCGCCATCCGGTCGTGCAGGGCGTCGACGAGGGCGCCGAGAAGATTGAGGGCACGGCCATCCATGGCCGTAAGATACATGACTGCGTCAGTCATTGATACTCCCGTCAGTGCCCGCCGCGCCCTCCGGGCGCGGCGGGCGGCGCGACGTCAGGACACCAGGAAACGCTCGAACGCCCAGCTCTCGCCGTCCGTGGCGGCGCCGGCGTACCGGGCGAACGGGTCGTAGCTCGACGGCGTCCAGTCGGTCTGCACCGACGGACACGGGCCGAGGTACGGGTTGGCGACGGCCAGCACCTGCTCGTGGTCGAGGTCGTCCGGCACGCACAGCCCACGGCGCGGGTTGCGCACGATCCAGTGCACGGCGCCGAGCACCGACGCGGCCACCTGCAGCGTGGTCGCGTTCTGCCCCGGCACCAGGCGGCGGGTCTCGTGGATGTCCAGCTGCGAACCGACCCACCAGCCGTTGAGGTCGTGCCCGAGCAGCAGGACGCCGAGCTCGTCGGCGCCGTCGACGATCTCGTCGGCCATGATGCGCTGGTCCTGCTGGAGCTCGTAGCCACGCATCCGGCACTCGTGCAGGGAGGCCATCGCCGCGTCGGTCGGCAGGTAGGCGTAGTGGACGGTGGGCCGGTAGCGGGCGGTGTCACCGTCCCACACGGTCAGCTTGTCGCTGATGGTGAACGCCTCGCCGTGGCGGATCACCATGCCGATGATCGGGCCGCCGATGGGCACCCACGAGCGCACCAGCGTCGTCATGCCGGTACGGGCGATGCAGATCTGGTTGCGCGGGCCCGTCTCGTGGGTGAAGGCGCCCTGCGGCAGGGCCGGTTCGTGGGTGCCCCACCCGAGCTCCGCCGGCGCGATGCCCTCCTCGTAGAAGCCCTCGATCGACCAGGTGTTGACGAACTCGCCCACCCGCTTCGGCAGGTTGCCGATCTGGGTGTCGCGCTCGGAGATGTGGATGACCTTCGTCCCGGTCAGCATCGCCAGCTGCGCGTGGTCACGGTCGCCGAGGGCCGATTCGAGGGCGGTCGCCCGCTGCGGCTCCAGCGGCGCGGGGAGCCGGTCCGGGTCCTTGAGCATCGCCGTGGCGATGTCCTCCAGCGCCACCTTGGTCCAGTGGCTGACCAGGCCGGGGTTCGCCCCGTGCTCGACCACGGCGGTGCTGCCGTCGGCGCCCCACCGCCGCGCGTGCTCGCGCAGCCGCATGTGCCGGGCGTAGAGCGTCCGCTCGCTGGGGTGCTTGGCCGCCTGGTCCTCGTACGGGTCCCACAACTCGACCGAGGTGTCGACGTAGAGCACGTCGTTGCGCTGGCACCAGTCGATGATGTCGATGGTGTCGATGTTCCAGCTCAGGTTGATCAGCAGGTCGCCCCGGCCGAGGTGCTCGCCGAGCGTCGTGGCGAGGTTCTCGGGGGTGATCCGGTGCCGGACGTAGCGGGCGCCCGCGGCGAGGGTGTCGGGGATCTTGTCGGCCAGGTCCTCGAAGTCCATCACGGTCAGCCGGGTGAAGTCCATGTCCAGGTGCCGCAGGAGCAGCGGCTGCAGGCACTGCGACACCGATCCGCTGCCGAGCAGCAGGACGCGTCCGGGGAAGGTGAGCTTTCCGGGCAGGTTCACTCGTCGTCTCCAATGCAGACGGTTGGCAGGGGCGGGAATCCGTTGAACCCGACAGAGGCGTAGGTGGTGGTGTAGGCGCCCGCGGCGAGGATGTCCACGGTGTCGCCCTGGCGCAGGGCCAGCGGCAGCCGGTACGCCGCGCGCTGGTAGAGGATGTCGACGCTGTCGCAGGTGGGGCCGGCCAGCACGACCGCGCCGTCGGGTCCGCCGTCGTGCGGGGTGACGAGCCGGTAGCGGATCGCCTCCCCCTCCGTCTCGGCCAGCCCGCCGAAGCGCCCCACGTCCAGGTAGACCCAGCGGGTGTCGTCGTCGAAGGTCTTGCGGGAGACCAGGACGACCTCGGTGCGCAGCACGCCGGCGACGGCGGCGACGTAGCGGCCCGGCTCGGTGGCCAGCCGGGGCCGGGTGTCGAAGTGCCGCCCGACCGCCGCCGTGATCGCCTCGGCGTACCGCTCGATCGGCGGCACCGGGGAGGTGTACTCCACCGGGAACCCACCGCCGACGTTGAGCATGGTCAGCTCGATGCCGGCGGCGGCGAGCTCGCCGGACACCCACGCCGCGGTGGCCACGCTCGGCTCCCACCGGCCGGGGTCGAGCTGCTGGGAGCCGACGTGGAACGACACGCCCACCGGCCGCAGGCCGAGCCGGGGCGCCTGGGTCAGCAGGTCGACCGCCATCTCCGGCGTGCAGCCGAACTTGCCGCTCAGCGGCCACTGCGCGCCGGCGCTGCTGGCGAGCAGCCGGCAGAACACCGCCGAGCCGGGGGCGTGCTCCGCCAGCTTGAGCAGCTCGTCCTGGCTGTCGAAGACGAACAACCGCACGCCGCTGCGGTAGGCGTACCGGATGTCGGACGCCTTCTTCACCGTGTTGCCGTACGACAGCCTCGACGGGTCCGCCCCCTCTGCCAGGCAGAGCGCGATCTCGGCCGGGCTGGCCACGTCGAAGAAGGCGCCGGCGCGCACCAGCCGCCGGATCAGGCGCGGCTCCGGGTTGGCCTTGACGGCGTAGTAGGAGTCGGTGTCCGCGAACGCCGCGCGCAGCCGCTCGTACCGCTCGACGGCGACCCCCGGATCGAGGTAGAGACACGGGGTGTGGGCCGGCACGTCCCGCTCGCCGACGGCGTCGGCGACGGCACGGCGCTCGACGATCTGCAGACCGCCTCGGGGCTCAGTCATGACCGCCGGCTCCGGAGGGCAGGACGGTGTCGAGGGTCAGGGTGAGGCAGCGGACGCCGCCGCCGGCCTTGAGGAACTCGCCGACCGGGCGGACGACGACCTCGAATCCCCGGCGGCGCAGCTCGGCCTCCAGCCGGGCGGAACAGGCCGGCATGATCACCACGTGCCCGACCACGATGGAGTTGGCGCTGAACGCCAGCGCCTCCTCCATCGTCAGCAGCACCGGGTCGGGCACGAGGTCGGCCAGCGCGCGGCGGCCCTCGCGGTCGAAGGCGTCCGGAGCCACCAGGGCCTGCCGGTCGTCGAGCGGGCAGAAGGCGATGTCGACGTGGTACAGCCGGGGGTCGACCAGGCGCACCGGCAGGACCCGCCAGCCGGTGCGGGCGACGATGTCGTCGTAGGCGGCCCGCTCGGACCGCAGGCCGTACCCGGCCACCAGGACGTCACCGAAGGCGAGCGCGTCACCCGCGCCCTCCTGGACGCCGGCCGGCGGGTCGAGCACCTTGCACCCGAACTCCTCGAACCAGGCCCGCAGGTGGGGCGTCTCGCCCTGCCGCTCGGGGTGGCGCATGGCGGCGGGCAGGAAGAAGTCCCCACTGACGATGCCGCCGTTGGCGACGAAGACCATGTCCGGCAATTGCGGTACGGCCGGAATCTGCTCGACCAGGCCGCCGACCTCACGGATCGTCTCGACCAGGCCGCGCCACTGCTCGTGGGCCGACTGCTCGTTCACCGCGACGTCGGTGTCCATCCACGGATTGATGGAATACGACACCTCGAAATAGTCGGGTGGGCACATCAGATAGTGCCTGCCCCGCGTGGATTCCTCCGTCGTCATGTGCTGTCCTCCACCTTCACCGGGGATCGCCCGGCTCGTCGGGTCAGTAGCGGAACTGCTCGTCGTTCCATGCCTCACGCGCCTGCCAGGGGTTGTGGTACCGGTTGCAGTCGTCCACGGGATGGCCCTGGAACTGCCCGTAGTTCTCGTGGTCGGCCGGGAAACGCTCGTCGGTGATGTAGTCCAGGAGCAGGTTGGGCCAGACCTCGACACCGCTCGACTCGTACGGCCCGCCGACCCGCGTCCCGTCGACGGTGACCGCGGTCGGGACGAGCACGTCGGTGTGGTAGAGGGCCGAGTAGCTCTGCGGGTCGAAGTCCGGCGGGACGTAGGACGGCAGCCGGCGCACCGGACACCCGTCCTGTTGCTCGCGCCGGCGGTTGTGCCAGCTCTGACTCGGCACGTCGCTCGCGCCCAGCCCGCCGTTGCCGATGGACCGGAACGCCGTGTCCCGGACGAACTCGATGGCGTCCGGCAGCGAGTCGAAGAAGCCGCGGGCGTGCAGCGAGTTGGCGTAGTGGCCCGGCGAGTTCATCGAGAACATCAGGCCGCCGGGGACCCTCCGGTCGTGGTTGCGGGTGCCGTGCGCCCCCGAGTAGAAGATGTTGCAGCCGACCTTGAACAGGTGCAGCCGGCCCTCGATGCGCAGTGGCGCGGCCTCCGTGTAGATCACGTCCGGCCGGATCGGGGCGTGCTCGATCAGGTACAGGTCGGACAGGAACAGGCACAGCCGCAGCAACTCCTTGCCGGGGGCGGCGAAGGCCAGCCGGCGGCTGTTGAACATGATCAGGAAACCGCTGGCCAGGCCCTGCTCGGCGCGGTCCTTCCAGCGCCGCCGGGCCTGCTGGATCGTGGCGCTGACGTGGTCCGCGCCGCGGGCCAGGTCGTCGTCGGTCAGCCAGCAGATGTCCGCCTCGAGGCCCTTGGCCGCCGCCGGGCCCTTGGCCGCGTGCGCCGCGAGGCGCCCGAACAGGCAGGGCTGCCAGCGGCCCACCCACTGGAAGAACACCCGGCGCTTCTCCTCGACGTCGGCGTCCGAGAGCAGGGTGTGGTGGGCGCGCGCGATGTCGTCCCCGAAGTCCGCGTTGGGCGGCAGGCTGGGCAGGTCGTCGATCATTTCCGACAGGCTGGGCAATGGTTCCCGCAGACCGTTCAAGGTCCCGATCAAGCTCACTTTCCGGCCTCTTCTCCTGACACTTTTCATCGGCTCCCGCCAACCGAACGGGAGATCGCCATATTTGTATCTCCTGCGACCGCGCGCGGGTGTGATGAATGTTCGGCCGGACACCGCCGCATATGTGGCACGGTCGTGCCAGGAATTCGTCACGACCACGCCAGGAACAGCCGATCGACGCCCGCGGCCTCGACGCGTCACGCATTCGGCTGCTATCAATTAGTGCGTTTCGAAGAAGAAGGGCCGACACTTTCAGAGGCGGAGAGAATGCGGATCGGAGACGGTGTCGTCGTCCCCGCGGTGCTGCGCGACCTGCCCCAACTACCCGCCGGCGTCTCCTTCGGCGCGGACATCGACGCCGCCCACGAGGTGCTGCTCCGCCCGGACAGCACCGAGGCGCAGCGCCGCGCCGCCCTGCACCGCTGGCTCGCCCGCAGCCAGCCGTGCCTGTTCGGTCGCCTCGCCACCCGGCAGGACGACGGCGCACGGGCCAGCCGAGGGCTCGGCATGGACGTGTGCTGGATCGACGACGACGACCTGTCCCGAGGGCTGGACGCGGTGACCGGGAAGGTCCAACGCGCCCGGCGCCGATGGAAGGACCGGGCCGTCACCGGCCACAGCAGCGCCTTCCTGATCATGTTCAACAGCCGGCGGCTGGCGTACGCCGCGCCGGGACCCGAGCTGGCCGCCGCGGCGCTCACCCTCGCCGGCACGTACCTGGTCGAACACGCCCCGATCCGGCCGGACGTCATCTACACCGAGGCGGTGCCGCTGCGCCACCCCGACGGCGCGCTGCGCGTCTACAAGGCCAGCGCCCAGCTGTTCCACACCTCGGCCCACCTGCGCCGCCACCACGACCGCCGGGTGCCCGGCGGGCTGCTCATCTCCATGAACGCGCCGGGGCACTACGCCCAGGCCCTGGTCGCCCGGGGACTGATGCCCGACCTCACCGAGGCGATGGCCTTCGTCCGGCGGATGGCGCTGCGCTCCATCGGCGCCGGCGGCATCGGCCACCCCCGGGCGACCGGCTCGAGCTGGCGCAACCCGGCGCCGCACGCGGTCGACGGCGGCTGCCCCCGCGACGGGTTCGACCCGGACCGCTACTCCGCCACGTACCAGATCGACGTCCTGGTGCAGCCCGAGGTGATCACCGACGCGCGGGTCCGCACCGACGGATCGTGGGCGCCCGAGGAGATCTGGCCGTCACTGCACCTGGACTACCTGGACCCCGCGCCGACCGACCCCGGATCCCCCGAGCACGGCTGGGTGCACGGGCTCGACGTGGACGAGACAGCCCGCCACGACAACCCCTGGCCGGCCTGGCCGGCGGTCAACGCACCGGACTTCGACTACTGAGGAGGCGCCGTGCTCGTCCGACCGATCGGCGACGACCAACTGCAACCCGGCTACGGGGTGCGGTACCAGCAGATCTATCCCCACGGCGGGGAGGACCTGGCCGACTGGGGCGTCGGGCGCGCGGTGCTCGACCGCGGCGAGGCCACCGACGCGCACGCCCACCCCGAGCACGAGATGTTCCTGATCCTGTCCGGACGCGGAGACATGACCGTCGGCACGGAGCAGCGGCCGGTCGTCGCCGGGGAGGCCGTCGTCATTCCCGCCGACACTCCCCACCGCCTCGTCAACACCGGCGCCGACCCGCTGGTGCTGCTGTCCGTGTACTGGCCGCCGGCGTACGGCCGGTCCGACCTGTAGGGAGCACGCATGCCACCGGCCGAGCGCGGCACGGACCCGGCCCTGAGCGTCGTCACCGCGGCGCCACCCACCCCGAACGGCGACCTGCACCTCGGGCATCTCTCCGGGCCGTACGCCGCCGCCGACATGTACACCCGCGCCCGCCGGCTCACCGGGCACGACGCCGTCTACCTGACCGGCTCGGACCTGCACCAGAGCTACGTGCCGGTCAAGGCGCGGGCGAACGGCGTCGACCCGTACCGGATGGCCGACGGCTACGCCGACGACATCGCGCGGGTCTTCGCCGCCATCGGGTTCGCCACCGACGCGTGCCCCCGGCCGGCGCGCGACGAACGGCACCGCGACATGGTGGTCGAGTTCATCGCGATCCTGCACGCACGCGGCGCCCTCGTGCCGCGCACCGGCGAGGGGCTGCACTGCGCACCCTGCGACCGCTACCTGTTCGAGGCGTACGTCTCCGGCGGGTGCCCGCACTGCAAGGCCGACAGCGACGGCAACTCCTGCGAGGCGTGCGCCCAGCCGAACGTCTGCGTGGACCTCGTCGACCCGGTCTGCAACGTGTGCGGCACGTCGCCGACCCGCCGGCCGTACCGCCGGCTGGTCTTCCCCCTGCAGCGGTACGCGGACCGGCTGCGCGCCTACCACGCCCGTACGGTGATGAGCCCGCAGTTGGAGGCGCTCTGCGCGACGATGCTCGCCGCGCCGCTGCCCGAGATCCCGCTGACCCACCCCACCGACTGGGGCATCGCCAGCCCGGTGGCCGGCTTCACCGACCAGCGGGTGTACGTCTGGGCCGAGATGGTGCCGGGATACCTCGCCGCGCTCGCCGAGGCGCTCGCCGCCCGGGGCGGCGGCGACTGGCGGGCGGTGTGGGACGCGCCGGAGAGCGAGGTCGTGCAGTTCTTCGGCTTCGACAACGGCTACTTCCACACGATCCTGTTCCCGGCGCTGCTGATGGCCTACGACCCGGCGATACGGCTGCCCGACGCGCTGCTGACCAACGAGTTCCTGCACCTGGACGACGGGAAGTTCTCCACCAGCCGCGGGCACGCCATCTGGGCCCGGGAACTGCTCGACCACGTCCCGGCGTCCGCCGTGCGCTTCGCCCTGGCCCACGACCGGCCGGAGACCGGACCGTCGTCGTTCACCCTCGACCGGTTCCGCACGCTTGTCGACGACGAACTCGCCGGCCGGTGGCAGTCCTGGTTGGACGCCCTCGCGGACCGGGTGCCCCTGACCGGGGTGCCGCCGCTGGACGACCCGCTGCCCGGCCACCGCCGCTTCCTCGCCGACCTGGCCGACCTGGCCCGGCAGTGCCTGGCCGCCTACTCGGCCGCCGGGTTCTCGCCCCGCACCGCGACCCGGGTGCTCGTCGACATCGTCCGCCGGGCGACGGAGTTCGCGGCCGGCCAGTCCCGCCTGCGCGCCTTCGGCCCGTCGGCCACCTCGGACGCGGCGGTGGCGGTCGAGACGGCCGCCGCCCGGACCCTCGCCCAGCTCGCCTGGCCGGTGATGCCGGAGTTCGCCGAGCAGCTGTGGCACGCCCTCGGCGAGACCGGGAGCCCTCGCTGGGACGGGGTCCACCCCGCGGCCCCGGGCCGACGACTGACCCGGACCTCGCCCTTCTTCCGCCCGCTGCCGGCCGACCTGGAGCAGTCGGTGTGGCCGGGCTGACCGTCGGGCGGGCCACCGTGGTCGGCGCGGGCGTCTTCGGACTCTGCGTCGCCCACGAACTCGCGGTGCGGGGCTGGCAGGTGCAGGTCGCCCACCGCGATCCGCTCGACGACTCCGGCGCGTCCACCGCCGAGTCGCGCATCCTGCGCACCTCGTACGGGGCCGACGACTGGTACACCCGGTCGGCGTGGCGGTCACGGGAGCTGTGGCTCCGGATCGGTCGGACCGCCGGACGGACGGTGCTGGCACCGACCGGTGTGCTCCTGCTCGGCGCGGCCGACCGGTGGACGCACGACACCGTGGCCGCGGCCCGGCGTGTCGGGGTGCCGCTGTGCGAGGTCGACCGGGCCGAGGCGGCCCGCCGGTTCCCGTGGTTCACCCCCGGCCCCGCCGACCACCTGCTCTTCGAGCCGTCCGGCGCCGTGCTGCTCGCCCGGGAGGCGATCCGCGCCGTGGCCGCGCGTGCCGTCGACCGGGGCGTCCGGCTGCGCCGGGCCGAGGTGCGCGCGGACGACGCCCGACCGGTCACCGACGGGCGACCGCTCACCGGGGACGTCACGGTCTGGGCGGTCGGCCCGGGCCTGCCGGCCCTGTTCCCCGGCCTCACCTCGGCGCGAGTGGTCGCCCAGGACAGCATGTACCTCGACCCGCCGGCCCCGGGGCCGGGTCACCCGCCCCCGCCCGCCTGGATCGACCGCGACGCCGAGTGGTACGGCGTGCCCGCCGTCGGCGCGGGCGGCGTCAAGGTGGTGGCGGACCGGACGGTCGCGCCGGACGCCGACGTCGTGCCGGTCGACCCGTACCCCTACCTCCGCCGCCGGGTGCCCGCGCTGCGGGACGCCCCGGTGCGGCGGCACGAGCGCTGCCGCTACGTGGAGATGCCGGACGAGCACTTCCTGCTGGACCGGCACCCGGCCGACCCGACCGTCTGGCTCGTCGGGGGCGACGGCGGCCACGGCTTCAAGCACGGCCCGGCCTGGGCGGCGTTCGTGTGCGACGCGGTGGAGGGACGGATCACCGTGCCCTCCCGGTTCCGGATCCGATGACAGGTGGTCACCGTGGACATGGCGCTCCTGCACCAACTGGCGCCCGGCACGCAGGTCGGGCTGCACGGGACCCGGTGGACGGTGCGCGCTCGGCTGCTGGCCTGCGACGACATCGACGAGTGGGGCGAATATCTGTTGGGCAGCGGCCGGGCCGGCATGTGGCTCGCGCTCGAACCCGGCCCGGACGGGCTGCGGGCGTCCTCGTGGATCCGCCGGCCGGTCACCGACGACGAGTACGACCCGGCGCGCGGCCGACTGCGCGACACCGCGCTGACCGAGACCGGCCGGGGGCGGGCGGCGTACCGGGCCGACGGGGACCTCGGCGTCGTCCCCGGCGCGGCGGCCCGGGGACACCTGCACTACGTCGAGTACCGCACCGACGCGGGTGTCCACGTGGCGGCGGAACGACTCGCACTGGACGCGCCCTGGCTGATCGGGGTGGACTGTGCGTTGACCATGACGGACCTGCGACTGCTCTCGGAGGCTGCCCCGTGACGTCCGCGCTGCACCGGACCATCCACACCCAGGCCGACGCCATCGAGGCGATGGCCGGCGCGGACCTCGCCGAGCCGGCGCGACGGCTGCGCGACGCCCGGCGGGTGCTGCTGGTCGGCACCGGCACCAGCCGGCACGCCGCCGACCTGGGGGCGCTCCTGCTGCGCGACGCCGGCCTCGACGCGTACGGCTTCGCCGCCGAGCAGTTCGTCACCTGGGGCCCGGCGCTACGCCCGGACGACGCCGTGGTGGTCATCTCGCACACCGGGCGGACGGCCTACAGCCGCCGGGCGCGGGAGGTGGCCCGCTCGGCGGGCTGCCGCCTGCTGTCGATCACCGGTGAGCGGGCCGGCTGGCCGGAGGCGATCGTCACGGTCGGGCCGGAGGAGTCCGAGACGTACACGGTGAGCTACACCGCCTGCCTGGCCGCGCTGGCGAACCTGGCGCACCGCCTCGGCTGCCCCGACGTCGGCCCGGCCGACCTCACCCGGGCGGCCCGGCACGTGCGCGCCGTGTGCGCCACCCACGAGCCGGGCGCCGTGCCCGCGCCCGAACGCGCGCTCGGGCTGGTCGGCGCCGGGCCGTACGCGGTCACCGCCGCCGAGGGCGCGTTGAAGATCCGGGAGGCCGCCGGGGTGCTGGCCGAGGGGTTCGACGCGGAACGGTTGCTGCACGGCGCCGCCGTGCCGTACGGCCCCCGGGACCGGCTGCTGCTGGTCGCTCCGGACAGCGACGCCGACGGGCTGGTCGCCGCGATCGGCGACGCCGCCGCTGCCGAGGGCGTCCCGGTGAGCGTCGTCCCCGGCGTCGCCGGCCTGCACCCGGTGCTGGCGCAACTGCCGGTCACCGTCGGCCTGCAACTGCTGGCCGACGAGCTGGCCGAGGTGAACCGACACGATCCCGACCAGGTGATCGTCGGCGCGTGGGCCGAGGAGAGCCTGTGGGAGCGCGGCGCCGTGCCGAGCCCGGGGCACTGACACCCGACCCGACCAGGACCGGGCGACGTCGCCGGCGCGGGTCTCGGCGGGGCGGTGCGGTGGCGTCGGCGAAAGCGCGAGCCGGTGGCCGGTGAGGGCACGGGCCGTCCGGGCGGCGGTGCCGTCCCGCCGACCACCGCGATCCGGCTCCGCCGGGGACGGTGGCGCGGCGACCGGTGTGCGCGGCGCCGCCGAAAGTCGGTTGCCCGGCGCGGCGGGCTCCGCGAAGGTGGAGCGCATGACGTTCTGACGGACACCACCCGCGTTGCTCCTGCCGCCCCACGGCGCCGATGGCGCCGTGCTGCCGTCCGTCCACACCCGTCACGCGAGAAGCGAGCGTCTCCTTGTCCGTGCACCCTTCCGTGCCGCAGTCCACCTCCGCCACCGTCGCCGTGTTCGCCTCCCCCACCAGCTGGATCGAGTCCGACGCCGTCGCGCAGTGCCATCAGGTCGCCGCCCTCGACGGCATGATCCACGTCGCCGGCATGCCCGACCTGCACCCGGGCAAGGGCGCCCCGATCGGCGCGGCCATGACGTCGACGGTGCTGTACCCGTTCCTGGTGGGCTCCGACATCGGCTGCGGCATCGCCGTGTTCCCCATCCGGCTCAAGCGCGCCGTACCCGAGAGGCTGGCCGCCCGGTTCCCCGATCTCGACCGCCCGCTCGATCCCGAGCAGGACGCCGACGACCCGGCCTGGGCCGTCCTCGCGGGCGACATTCCCGCCGGTCACGTCGAGGGCCTCGGGACGGTCGGCCGGGGCAACCACTTCGTCGAGCTGGCCCGCGTCGACACCGTCGTCGCCCCCGACCACGCGGAGCGTCTCGGGCTCGCCGCCGGTCAGCTCGTGCTCATCGTCCACAGTGGCTCGCGCGGGCTCGGTGAGCGGATCCTGCGGGCGCACACCGAGGTCCACGGCGCCGGTCCCGCCGCCGATCCCGCCGCCTACCTGGCGATGCACGACGCCGCGGTGCGGTGGGGATCGCTCAACCGGCGGCTGATGGCGGCCCGGGTCGCGCACGCCCTGGGCGCCGAATCCGGCGACCCGATCGTCGACGAGTGCCACAACCTGGTCGAGATCCGCGACGGCGTCTACCTGCACCGCAAGGGCGCGGCCCGCGGCGACGGCCGCGACGTGCTCGTCGCCGGCACCCGCGGCACCCCCTCCTACCTGGTGGCCGCCCACGCCGGCGCGGAGGCGAACCACTCGGTGGCGCACGGCGCGGGCCGCAAGATGTCCCGCGCCGACGCCCTGCGCCGGGGCCGGGCCAAGCACACCGTCGAGGAGCTGCGCCGGACCCCGGTGGGCTCGCTGGTGGTCTGCGGTGACCGCCAACTGCTCTTCGAGGAGGCGCCGACGGCCTACAAGCGCATCGAGCAGGTCGTCGCCGACCTGGCCGCCCACGGTCTGGCCACGCCGGTGGCCACCACGGTGCCCCTGGTCACCTACAAGACGCCCGACGTGGGGAGCACCGGCCGCCACGAGCAGCGCCGCAGGCGGGGCCGGGCATGAGCGTCGACCTGCTGCTGTCCGCCGGGCGGGGCCCGCAGGAGTGCGCGTGGGCGCTGTCGGAGCTGCTGCGCCGGTTGGAGGCCGACGCCACCCGGCACCACCTGACGACCGAGCGGCTCCGGGCCGTCGCCGGTGACCGCTCCGGCACCTACCGCTCGGCGCTGGTGCGCATCCTGGGCGCGGGCGCCGAGGAGTTCGCCGCCGCCTGGACCGGCACCCTGTGCTGGCAGGCGCACAGCCCCTACCGGGCGAGCACCGACCGCAAGAACTGGTACGTCACCGCCCGCCCGTGCCAGGTCGACGCCCCGCGTACCCCGTTCGCCGAGGCGGACGTGCACGTCGTCGCCTGCCGTACCGGCGGCCCGGGCGGGCAGCACCGCAACAAGGCCAGCACGGCGGTGCGGGCGACCCACCGTCCCTCCGGTCTGGTCGTCGTGGTCGACACCGAACGGCAGTTCAGCCTCAACCGCCGTCTCGCCGTACGACTGCTGCGGCAGCGCGTCGAGCAGGGGGACGACGCCGTGCGGCGCGACGTCGACACCGCCCGGTGGCGCATCCACGACGACCTCGTTCGCGGCGATCCCGTCCGGGTCGAGCGTCCGGGGCCGGCGGATCAGGACCCGACCGCGCCGCGACGGGCGCGCCGGCGACGATGGTAGGCCGGATGGGCAATCGGTGCTTCCGACGCGGATGGCCTCGCCGTCCACCAGTCGCTGCCGGATCAGTCCTGCGCCACCGGGTCGAGCGACGGCGGCGCGCTCCGCGGTGGGAGCGGGGAGTCGTCCCGCTCCCACCGCACTGCCCGCGACGAGCCTCGTCGGCTCAGAAGCGGGCCCCGACGTCCGCGCCGTTGCTCGGGCGCAGGAAGGTCGAGGACGGGATGGAGCCGTCGGCGGTGCGGGCTCCGGTGATGGTGCCGGGGTTGGTGCTCTGCAACGACCAGCTGCCGCCGATGTTCCAGGAGTTGCCCGAGCCGCCGGACTGGGACCCGAGCGAGACGTTGGTGCCGTTGGCCACGGCGAGGTTGTCGGTCAGGGTGCTGTCCGAGCGGTTGACGTTGAATCCGGTGCCCGGGTTGTCCCACGCGGTGCAGTGGTCGATGACGTGCTGCCCGGGGTTGTTGTTGTCGATGAACCCACCGACCGCGTTGTCCCACGCCATGCTGTTGCGCACGGTGTGGTTGGCGGACACGCCGTTGCCGCCCAGCTTGAACCCGTTGCCGTCGCCGGTGAAGTCGGGCAGGTTCCAGCGGTTGAACCCGTTGCCCCAGGCGAGGCTGTTCTCGATGCGGATCGGCGAGGAGAACATCCAGAAGTCGAGGCCGTCGTCGGAGTTGTTCCACAGCCGGGCGCCCCGTACGACGTTGCCGCTGCCGGAGCCCTCCTTGATGGCCAGGCCGTCGGCGCTCTCACCGTTCTTGCGCGGGTCACGGTTGCCGTAGCTGTCCAGGTTGATGATCTGGTTGTTGCTCGACGACAGCACGAGGTGCAGGCCGGACTCGTAGTTGTCGCGGGTGATCAGGCGTTCGAAGACGTTGTTGTTGGTGTCCAGGCCGAAGATGCCGTACGGGCCGTGGATGATCTCCAGGCCGATCAGTCGCCACCAGTCGCCCTCGATGTGGATGGCGCCGCGCTCGGAGCGGGGGATGGTGGAGTCCACCGCGCCGGGGGTGTGGGGCATGTTCTCGCCGTCGATGACGACCCGCTCGCCCTCGTGGTTGCGCATCGTGATGGGCGCGCTCGGCGTGCCGTTCTTGAGGATCTGGATGTTCGTGCTGGGCGCGTACGTGCCACCCCGGATGACGATGGTGTGCCCGGGCTGGGCCAGGTCCACCGCGCGTTGGATGGTCCTCAGCGGAGCGCTCAGGGTGCCGGTGTTGCCGTCGTTGCCGTTGGTCGCCACGTAGAGCGTGTCGGTCGGCGGCGGGGGCGGGCTGGCGCCGGTCTCGACGTCGAGGAAGTCGACGTTGGGCAGCCCGGCGGAGCTGGTCGGGTCGAGCCGGATGGTGTTGGTCCCCGCGGTGAGGCTCACCGTCAGGGTCCTGGTCGCCCAGGTGCTCCACGCGCCGGTGCCCCCGAACGAGACGGTCTGCGCGCCCGCGCCGTTGACCACGAGCGCGGCGGGTCGCGTCGTGGTGGTGCCGTTGGCGAAGCGGACGCCGATCGTCGCCGTGCCGGCGGCCGCGGCGGTGACGGTGAACTGTGCCCAGCCGCCGGTGGAGTTGTCGCCGTTGCAGAATCCGGCGCCGGAGAACCCGGACCAGTTGCTGTCGATGGTGCCGGTGCAGATCGCCGGCGAGTTCTCCGCCTCGTAGCGGGTCGGCGCGGCTGTCGCCGGGGACGCGGGCATCGCGAGGGCCACGCCGGCTGCCAGGGCAGCGCCTGCCGTGAGCGCCGTGAGTCTCATCAGGTGTCTCCCATGCTGTTGGTGACGGGGCGCGGGCGCAGCGCCGCGCTGCCCGTACGCGACAGGCGACACCGCCCGACGGACCCTCGCCCGGAAGGGACCGACGCATCGATGGATCGCAGTGTAGGAAAGCGCTTTCCGATTGGCAAGAGGGTGAGCGAAGGCCTCCTTCGGCCTCACCGGCCCCGGCGCCCCCTCCGCGCCGACGCGGAGCTGCACCGCGACGGCGTGAGCGTGGCCGGGGCCGTGACCGCCGCGCCGGTCACGGCCTCGGCCGACATGCCACGCCCCATCCGACGGCCAGCACCCGCACGCCGACCCTCGCGTCGCCGCGACACCGGCCGGCGGTTCGACGCGCGCCGAACGACTGGTCACGCGGCATTCGCGAGTTCAAACTCCGCCATTGTCACGACTTCGGCATGCGATTCTCACCATCAGTCCATGACTCATCACACTGTGCACAGTCCATGTCCGTCAGCAGGATTGACCTCAACCGATCAGGCGGTGGAGGCAGGCGACATGGATGAACGGTACGACTCGTACTGTGCGGTCGATCCGCTCTTCTACGACTCGTTGGCCAGCGCGAGCACCGAGGCCGCCGGCTACGCGGCGGACCGCCCGCTCCCGGACGGCTGGGAGTGCGAGGTCAAGGACGACTGGCTGATCCACGCCCCGGTCGACGGCACCCTCCCCCAGCAGGGCTGGAAGATCCACGTCTCGGCCCGACTGGAGAACGCCGAGCGGGTGCTGGCCCGGGTGATGGACTACTGCCAGCCGCGCGGCATCCCGTTCAAGCACCTGCGCGGGCCCCGGATGCTGCTCATGCGCAACAGCAAGTACGCCCGCCGGGGCGGCAGCGGCAAGTTCGTCACCGTCTACCCGCGCGACGACGCCGAGCTGGAGCTGACCGCCAAGGAGCTGGCGGCACTGCTCGACGGCGAGCAGGGGCCCTACGTCCTCAGCGACCTGCGCTACGGAGACGGTCCGGTCCACCTGCGCTACGGCGGCTTCGCCGCGCGCTACTGCGTCTCCGACGACGGCCAGGTGGTGCCGGCGATCGAGGACCCGAGCGGCACCCTGGTGCCCGACCGCCGCGACCCGGTCTTCCACGTGCCCGACTGGGTCACGCTGCCGGACTTCCTCGCCCCGCACCTGGCCGCCCGCAACGCGGCGAGCACCACCGAGCTGCCGTACCGGATCGAGAAGGTGATCCACTTCTCCAACGGCGGCGGCCTGTACGAGGCCCGCGACACCCGTACCGGGCAGCGGGTGGTGCTCAAGGAGGCCCGCCCGTACGCCGGGCTGGACGCCACCGGCGCGGACGCGGTGACCCGGCTGCGCCGCGAGGCGCAGACGCTGCGCCGCCTCGCCGACGTGCCGCACCTGGTCCGGGTGCACGACGAGTTCCACTTCGGCGGGCACGAGTTCCTCGCCCTGCGGTTCGTCGAGGGACGCCCGCTCAACCAACTGGTGGTGGACCGCTATCCGCTGGTGCACCTGGACGCCGACCGCGCCGAGTACACCCGGTGGGCGCTGGACGTGCACCGGCAGGTGGCCGAGGCGGTCGAGGCCATCCACGCGCACGGCATCGTCTACGGCGACCTGCACATGTTCAACATCATGGTCGGCGAGGACGGGGCGGTCACGCTGATCGACTTCGAGGTCGCCGCCCCCGTCGAGGAGGCGTCCCGGCCGGCGCTGCGCAACCAGGCCTTCGCCGCGCCCCGCGACCGCACCGGCGTCGACGTCGACCGGTACGCCCTGGCGTGCCTGCGGCTCGCCCTGTTCCTGCCGCTGACCGCCATGCTGCGACTGGCCCCGGCCAAGGCCCGGCACCTCGCCGACGTGGTGGCCGAACATTTCCCCGTCCCCCGCGACCTGCTCGACGCCACCGTCGCCGAGATCGCCGGCCCCACGGCGCACGACCGCACCGCAACGCCCGTCGACGACCACGACCACGCCGGGGCGCCCGTCGACGACCTCGTCCGGATCGAGCCGGACGACTGGCCGGCGCTGCGCGACCGGCTCGCCGCCGCGATCGCCGCCAGCGCCACGCCGCACCGCACGGACCGGCTCTTCCCGGGCGACATCCGCCAGTTCAAGGGCGACGACGGCGGGCTGGGCCTCGCGCACGGCGCGGCCGGGGTGCTCTGGGCGCTGCACGCCGCCGGCGCCGCCACCGACCCCGCGCACACCCGGTGGCTCGTCGACCGGGTCCGCGAACCGGCCTCCGGCAGCCGGCTCGGCCTCTACGACGGGCTGCACGGCATCGCGTACGTGCTGGACCTGCTCGGCCACCGCGAGGAGGCGCTGCGCCTGGTCGACCTCTGCCTGGCGCAACCGTGGACCGAACTCGGCAACGACCTCACCGGCGGCCTGCCCGGGATCGCGCTCAACCTGGCCCACTTCGCCGACCTCACCGGCGAGCGGCGTTACGCCGACGCCGCCCGGCAGGCGGTCGACCTGGTCGTCGGCCGGCTCGGCGACGTCGACTCGGTCGCCGAGGTCAGCGGCGGACGGCACCCGTACGCGGGGCTGATGCGCGGCGGCGCGGGAGTGGCGCTGATGCTGCTGCGCAGCTACGAACGCGACCACGACCCCGTCCTGCTCGACCACGCCGCGACCGCCCTGCGGCAGGACCTGCGCCGGTGCGTCCTGCGCGAGGCCGGGCACCTGGAGGTCGACGAGGGCTGGCGCACCATGCCGTACCTCGCCGAGGGCAGCGTCGGCATCGGACTGGTGCTCGACCAGTACCTGCGCCACCGCCCCGACGACGACCTGCGCGCCCGCGCCACGCAGATCCGCCGTTGCGCCGACTTCCCGTTCTACGCCCAGCCCGGCCTCTTCGCCGGCCGCGCCGGGATCGTGACCTACCTGGCCGAACGGGGTGAGCACGAGGCCGCGCGGGAGCAGGCCCGGCTGCTGAGCTGGCACGCCCTGCCGTACCGAGGGCTCACCGCCTTCCCCGGCGACCAGTTGCTGCGGCTGTCCATGGACCTGGCCACCGGCACCGCCGGCGTGCTGAGCGCCCTGGCGGCCACCCGCCCGGAGCGTCCGGTCCGGCTGCCGTTCCTGGCGCCACCGACCGGGACGACGCCCACCGCCGGCGCCACGGCCGGTTGACCGGCCCACCGACTCCCCGGGGGTCACCCCGGGGCCGAATGACCCGACTCATGTGGAAGGAGGTGCAACGACATGGCTCTGCTCGACCTCCAGGGGATGGAGCTGCCGGCCGCCGAGCGTACCGGCGGTGGCAGCCAGGCCAGCCTGCTGCTCTGCGGCGACAGCTCGCTGAGCGTCACCACCTGCAAGTGACCGCCGGGTCGTCGACCCGACGACCCTGACCGATCCGCACCATCGACCAAGAAAGAGGAACCGACATGGCTCTGCTCGACCTCCAGGGGATGGAACTGCCGGCCGCCGAGCGTACCGGCGGTGGCAGCCAGGCCAGCCTGCTGCTCTGCGGCGACAGCTCGCTGAGCGTCACCACCTGCCGCTGACGATCGGTTCGCCTGGCCCCGGGCCGGTTCACACCGGTCCGGGGCCGCGCGACGTGAGAGAGGTGCGATGAGCCCCGCCGACCGGCTCCTGCTGCGTGCCGTCGGGTCCGCCGGCTGGTGGACCCCGGTACTCGCGGTGGTGACCGTGGCCGGCGTGGCGGCCGAACTGGCGCTGCCCGCGGCCCTGGGACGCGCCGTCGACGCCGCCGTCGGCGCCGCCCCGGACGGCTCGTCGCGTCGGTGGCTCGTCGCGGTCGTCGGGCTCATCACCGTCGTGGTCGCCACCGGAGCGGTCCGCGACTACGGCACCGGCACGGCCACCGCCCGCTCCGTCGCCGCCCTGCGGCACACGCTGGCCCGGCACATCTTCGCCCTCGACCCGCGCACCGCGGCCCGCCGCCCGGTCGGTGACCTGGTGGGCCGGCTGGCCGGGCAGGTCGCCGACGCCGGCCAGGCCGCCCCGACCGTCGTCCTGGCCGCCACCGTGCTGCTGCCGCCCCTGGGCAGTCTGGTGGCGTTGACCCTGATCGACCCCTGGCTCGGCCTCACCTTCGTCGCGGGGCTGGTGCTGCTGGGCGTGCTGCTGCGCAGCTTCGTCGCCGACGCCTCCGCCGCCGTCGCCGGCTACCAGCAGGCCCAGGGGGACCTCGCCGGCCGGATGGTGGAAACCCTGGCCGGGGCCCGCACCATCGCCGCCGCCGGCACCGCCGACCGGGAGGTCGAACGGGTGCTCGCGCCCGTCGCGGCCCTGCGGGCGTACGGCGCGCGCACCTGGACCGTGCTGGCCGGGGCGGCCACCCGCGGGGCGGTGCTCAACCCGCTGCTGCAACTGACCGTCGTCGCGGTCGGCGGGCTGTCGCTGGCCGCCGGCCGGCTCACCCCGGGCGAGCTGCTGGCCGCCCTCCAGTACGCCGCGCTCGGCGCCGGCCTGGGCACCGTGGTCAGCACCCTGAACAAGGCGGTGCGGGTCCGGGCCGGCTGCCGGCGCGCCGCCGACGTGCTCGCCGAACCGGTCCGCCGGCACGGCGCCCGGGCCCTGCCCCCGGGGCCGGGCGAGCTGGAACTGCGCGGCGTCACCGTCCGCGGCGACGACGGACAGGTCCTGCTCGACCGGGTCGACCTGCGGGTCCCCGGCGGGGCGCTGCTCGTCGTCGTCGGCGCGTCCGGCGCGGGCAAGTCCCTGCTCGCCGCCGTCGCCGGACGACTGCGCGACCCGGACTCCGGCCAGGTACGCCTCGACGGCGTGCCGCTGCCCGAGCTGAGCGCGACCGCGCTGCACACGGCGGTCGGCTACGGCTTCGAACGGCCGGTGCTGGTCGGCGACACCGTCGGCGAGGCCGTCGGCTGCGGGGCCGACCCGGTGCCGGTGGCCACCGCCGCGGCCATCCACGACTTCGTC
Organism: Micromonospora coxensis; assembly: GCF_900090295.1. Taxonomy (NCBI): domain Bacteria; kingdom Bacillati; phylum Actinomycetota; class Actinomycetes; order Micromonosporales; family Micromonosporaceae; genus Micromonospora; species Micromonospora coxensis. The sequence continues at coordinate 846,889 of NZ_LT607753.1, forward strand.
GACCGGCTGCCGCAGCGCTACCGCACCCCGCTGGTCGACGTCGCCATGTCCGGCGGGGAGCGCCAACGTCTCGGGCTGGCCCGCGCGCTGCGCGCCGAGCGGCTGCTGATCCTCGACGACGCCACCTCCAGCCTGGACACCGCCACCGAGTACCGGGTGACCCGGACGCTGACCACCGCGCAGGACCGGCGTACCCGCGTCGTGGTCGGCCACCGCGTCGGCATGGCCGCCCGGGCGGACCTGGTGGCCTGGGTGCACGGCGGACGCGTGCGCGCGGTCGCCCCGCACCGGGTGCTGTGGGACGACCCCGACTACCGGGCGGTGTTCCGGGCGTGAGCACGGTCGGCGAGGTGACCCGGGCCGCGCTGCGGCAGCGCCGCGCCGAGCTGTGGCGGCTCGCCGGCTGGTCGCTGGCCGAGGCGCTGCCGGCGATGCTGGCCGGGCTGATCACCGCGCGGGCCGTCGACGACGGCTTCCTCGCCGGCCGCCCGGCGACCGGGCTGCTCTGGCTGGGCCTGCTCGCCGTCGCCGTGCTCGTCGGCGCGGTCGGCACCAACCGGGCGTACGCCCTGCTCGGCGACGTGGTCGAACCGTTCCGCGACGACCTGCTGCGCCGGGTGGTCGCCGGTGCCCTGGCCGGCGCGACCGGCGGCCGGGGCGACGACGCGGCGGTGGCCCGGCTCACCCACCAGGTCGAGATGGTCCGCGACACCTACGCCGGCCTGCTGATGGTGGTACGCGGCTTCCTGTTCGCCGCCGGCGCCGCCCTCGTCGGCCTGTTCTCGCTGGCCGCGCCGGTCGCGCTGCTGGTGGCGGTGCCGGTGCTGGCCGGGCTGGGCCTGTTCGCCGCGGCCCTGCCGGCGATGGTGGCCCGGCAACGCGAGTACGTGCTCGCCGACGAGGACCTGGGCCGGGTCGCCGTCGCCGCGGTCACCGGGCACCGCGACGTCACGGTCAGCGGCGCGCGCGAGCGGGTCACCGGCTGGATCGGCGGGTACGTCGACGCCCAGGCCCGGGTGGAGCGTCGGCTGGCCACGATGGCCGTCACCCGGGGGCTGACGCTGGCCGTCGGCGGATGGCTGCCGGTGCCGGTGGTGCTGCTGGCCACCCCGTGGCTGCTGCGGCAGGGGCTCGGGCCGGGCGCGGTGCTCGGTGCCCTGGTCTACGTCGTGCGCGGGGTGCAGCCCGCCCTGCACGCCCTGGTCCAGGGGATCGCCGCCGGTGGGCTCCGCTTCGCCGTCACCCTGGACCGGCTGCTGCGCACCGGCGCCCCCGACCCGGCGCCCACCGGCGCGCCGGCCACCGCCGCCCCGGCCACGCCCCGCACCGACGCGGCGCTGTCCCTGCGCGGCGTGACCTTCCGCTACGGCCCGCACGCCGAACCGGTGCTCGACCGGCTCGACCTCGACGTGCCGGCCGGCGACCACCTGGTGATCGTGGGCGCGAGCGGGATCGGCAAGTCCACCCTCGCCGGGCTGATCGCCGGGGTGCTGCGCCCGCAGGCCGGCACCGTCCACCTCGGCGGACGGCCGGTGGCCGGTGCGACCCCGGCCGAGCTGGCCGGCCGGCGCGTCCTGATCCCGCAGGAGGCGTACGTCTTCACCGGCACGCTGCGCGACAACCTCACCTACCTGCGCCCGGACCTGCCCGACGCGGCGCTCGCCCGGGCGGCGGCCCGGCTCGGCCTCACCGGGCTGCTGGAGCGGCTCGGCGGCTACGACGCCACGCTGCGCCCGGCGGGCCTGTCCGCCGGGGAACGCCAGCAACTGGCGCTGCTGCGGGCCTGGCTGTCGCCCGCGCCGCTGGCGATCCTCGACGAGGCGACCTGCCACCTGGACCCGGCCACCGAGGCCCGGCTGGAGGCGGCCTTCGCCGAGCGCCCCGGGACGCTGGTGGTCATCGCGCACCGGCTCAGCTCCGCGCTGCGCGCCCGCCGCGTCCTGCTGCTCGACGGGCGCACCGCGCTGGTCGACACCCACCAGGGGCTGCTCGACCGCTCGGCGGCGTACCGGGAACTCGTCGGCTACGGGACGGCGGGCGTCGACGAGGTCAGATCCAGCCCGCCTCGCGGGCGATCCGCACCGCTTCCAGCCGGGTACGCGCCCCCGTCTTCGCCATGATCCGGGACAGGTGGTTGCGCACCGTGCCGGCAGACAGGGAGAGCTTCACCGCGATCTCCCGCACCGGATGACCCTCGGCCGCCACGTCCAGCACCTCCCGCTCGCGGGGCGTCAACGGGCTGTCGCTCATCTCCAGCACCGCGACGACCAGCTCCGGGTCGAGGACCACCTCGCCGGCCGCCAGCTGACGCACCGCCTCGGCGATGCGCCCGGGCGGCACGTCGTGGCTCAGGAAACCGATGCGCCGGCCGTGCTCGGCGAGCACCGGCGCCAGGCGGGCGGTCCGCCGCTGCTCGATCAGGACCAGCAACCGGGTGGTCGAGTCGGTCCGGCCGGTCGGCTCGGCGGACACCAGCTCGGTGAGGTGTTCCAGGGTCAGCGTGTCGACGTCGACGACGGCGACGTCGGGACGCTCGGCCCGTACGGCGGCCCGGAACTCGTGCGGCGTCTCCACCTCCCCGACGACCTTGATGTCGTCCTCGGCCGCCAGCAGGCGGGCGAGCGCACCCCGGACCAGCCCGCCCTGGAGCGCGAGCAGCGTGCGGACCATACAGGACTCCCCGTCAACAACCCCCGCTGCCTGACGTGCCGTGCGCAATTGATGACGCACGGTCAGGAATCCTATTGAAAGGACTCCCTACACGGAAGCCACGGTCAGGATGTCGTCAGATCCAGCCCGCATCCTGGGCACGCTGGACCGCCTCCCACCGGTTGCGCCCACCGGTCTTGCGCAGCAGCGCCGAGACGTGGTTGCGCACCGTCCCGGGCGCCAGGTGCAGCTGGGCGGCGATCTGCCGGTCCGGCAGCCCGCGCGCCGCCGCGGCGGCCACCTCCCGCTCCCGCTCCGTCAACGGGTTCACCGCCGCGTCCAGCGCGGCCAGCGCGGCCTGCGGGTCGATCGTCCGCTGCCCGTCGGCGACGGCACGCAACTGCTCGACCAGCTCCTCCGGCGGCACGTCCTTGCCGATGACGCCCCGCACCCGGCACCGCAACGCCCGCCGCAGCGTCCGCGCGGTGCGCCGGGCGGTCAGCCCCACCACCGCGCAGTCGGGCAGCCGCGCGTACAGGCGGCCGGTCAGGACACCGAGGTCGTCCACCGTGTCCAGGTCGACCAGCACCAGATCCGGTCGCCCCGCCGCGACGGCCGCCACGGCGTCCTGGTCCGGGTCGCACTCCCCGACCGTCCGGAAGCCCGGCGTGGCGGCGAGGACCGCGACCACCAGCGTCCGCAGCAGGCCCGGCTCCGCGACCAACGCGACCCGCACCGCCGCGTCCGCGACGCCCGGTCGGTCCGCGACCGGCCCCGGGGCGTCCCGCACGTCGTCGTCCACAGCGTCACGATGCCCTGAGCTCATCGGCTCATCCCTTCCCGGCGGCCCGAACGACCGCGACGGCGTCGGCGGCCCGGGCGGGTCGAACGCCCGCGCCGGCCGCCCCAGCAGGTGGGCGGGCCGGCACGGGCACGATTCGTCAGATGGCGGTGGCGTGGGAGACCTTCCACTCCCCGTCGACCGGGACCAGGGTGAGCACCACCCGGTTCTGGTCGACCTTCTCCCCGGCCGTGCTCACGTTGCGCCGGTACTGGTTCAGGTACACCAGCAACTCGACCCGGTCGTCGGTGGCGGTGACCACCGCCGTGGCGGACACCTCCGCCGCGACGACCGCCTGCTGCTCGGCGGCGGTCTGCTTCAACGCCGAGGTGGTCTGCTCGTACTCCGCGCCGAACGAGCCGGTGACGAAGGTGCGGCCGTTGGCGATGCTGTCGTCGAAGGTGCGGTGGTCGTAGGAGAAGATGGCCTTGGCGGCGGCCGGAGCGGTGGCCAGCGCCTGACGCACCGCCGCGTCCCGCCGCTGCGCGCGGTGCTCGCCCCACCAGCCGAGGCCGGCGACCGCCGCGGCGACCACGATCCCGACGACCAGGGCGGGCACGAGCCCGACCCGGACGCGACGCCGCCGCAGGACGCGCAGCGGGCGCGCGAGGCTGTTCAGGATACCCACGGGTGCTGCCCCTCTCATCCGACGAACTGCAACCGGGACACCAGCCACCTGCCGGAGTCCCTGTCGTGGACCATGTCCATCTGGATCCGGTAGTGCGACGGCCGACCTTCGGGCGACTTGACGTTGCGGACGGTGGCGTCGACGGCCACCAGCACGACCGCCCGGCGGCGATCGCCGGAGACCAGCCCGGCCCGGAGCACCGCGCCGCGCGAGTCGACCTTGTTCTCCACGACCGCGGTGCGCACCTGCGACTGCCCCCGGGTGAACTCCTCCCGGAAGTCGCCGGTCGCCCCGGCCGTGATCCGCTGCATGTCCCGGTCGACGCTGCCCGCGCTGACCGAGACGAAGTTGACCGCGGCCTGCTTGGCGGCGGCGACGGCCTCCTGCCGCGCCTGCTGCGTCGCCTGCTCGACGTACCAGCGGTGACCGGTCATCCCGGCCACCGCGACCGTCGCGACGAGCACGACCACCAGCAGCGCCACCAGCGGTCGACGGCCTCTCCTCCGGTCGCCGTCGGCGGGCTCCTCGCGCGGGGCGACACCGCCGGCCCGCCGCGCCGGCTCGTCGGAGGCGGCCGGCTCGTCGAGGTCCGGCAGATCCTCCTCCGGCTCCCCTTCGATGCGCCGCAGCAGCTCCTCCAGCGGCTCCACGGGCGTGGGAAGTCGGCGGGAGACGACCCGGCGCGGCACCGTACGGCCGGGCGTCGCGGGCTTCGCCCCCTTGATCACTTTCAGCGTGTGGTTCCTGCGGGCCTGCATGGCCGCCTCCTTCTCCACGCTCGTCACGGCGTCACCCCGGCGAGCAGCAACTGCTTCCACGACTGGTCGCCGGCCATCCGGGCCTGCCCGCCGGTCCCGCCGAACTGCAACGGCCGGCCGTCGGCGCCGAGCGCCATGCCGGTCGCCGGGTCGTACCCGCCGCCCTCGACGAAGGTGTACGGCGCCGGTTCGGCGGTGTCGGCGGGCGCGGCCGGCCGGCCACCCGGCCGGGGCGCGTTGCCGGCCCCCCGCACGCTCGCGCCGGCCGCCTGCTCCCCCGCGCCGCACCGGGCGGTGCCGCCGCGGTACACGCACGACGGCGGGTCCCCGGCGTTGAGCACGAGACCGAGGTGGGCCGTGCCGTCGCCGGGGGTGACCGTGAATCCGCCGGCGACGGCGATCGGGAAGACCACCAGCAGTTGCTCGATGCCGGGCAGCCGGCGCGCGGCGATGCCGTTGACGGTCACCAGGTTGCCGAGCAGCGCGCCGATCGTCGGGTCCAGGCCACGCAGCAGCGCGACCAGCTCCTGCCCGGCCGGCGGTCCGGCCGCGAGCAGCCGCCGCAGGTCCGGATCGGCCTGCCGGACGGTGGCCGCCAGCCGGGCCAGGCCCGCGCTCCACCTCCGCAACGCCTCGGCCGACTCGGCCTGGGTGGTGAGCACGGTACGGGCGTCCCTGATCAGCGCGAGCGTCTCCGGCAGCCGGGCGTCGGCCTCGCGCAGCAGCGCGTCGCCGGCGTCGAGGATCCGGGCCAGCGCCTTCTCGTTGCCCTCGAACGCGGTGCCCAGTTCCGTGATCAGCACGCTCAGGTCCTCCGGGTCGAGGGAGCGGACCAGCGCGTCGAGGTTGCTCAGCAGCGTCTCCGGCGCCAACGGGACTCCGGTGCGATCGGCCGGGATCACCGCGCCGTGGCGCAGGTACGGCCCGCTGTCGCGCTCCGGGCGCAGGTCGACGTACTGCTCGCCGACGGCGGAGCGCTGCGCCACCACGGCCCGCAGGTCGTCGGGGACCTGGGTGCCGCGACGCAGCCGCAGGTCGGCACGGACCCCGTCGCCGCGCAGGGTCACCGCGGTGACCCGGCCGACCGGAACGCCCCGGTAGGTGACGGGCGCGTTGGTGAAGATGCCGCCGGCCCGGACCAGCTCCATGTGCACGACGTAGCTGCCGCCGAGCAGCCGGTCGCCGAGCCCGACGTAGCGCACCCCCACGTAGCCGACGCCCAGGACGCTCACCAGCACGAAGGCCAGGACCTGAAGTTTCGCGGTACGTCCGATCACGGCCGCAGCCCTCCTCCGAGGATGTCGGGCAGGTCCCCGATCCGTCCGGTCACCGCGCCGGTCACCGGCAGCACGCACTGCGCCGACATGACCGTGCCGGCGGGCAGCTCGGTCCCGGCGGGCAGGGCCGTGCCGGGCGGCACCACCCCCTTGGGCAGGATCAGCCCACCGACGGGCACCGGCGAGCCGGGTCTGAGCAGGACGCACCCCTCCGGCAGCAGGCAGTCGCGCGGCGGTGTCCAGGTCGCCGGGAAGTCCTCCGGGTCGGGCAGGCACCTGGTGAGCGGCAGCTGCGGCAGTGGACCGGCTCCCGGCGACGGGCCGGTCGCCGGGCCACCGGGCTTCGGCGCCGTCGCACCGGTCCTCGGCGGCGCCACCGGGCGGGCCGGTGCGGGCGCGGCGGCGACCAGGTTCGCCAGGATCGACGCCGAGTCGAGGTCGGCGGTGACGGAGAGGTTGACGAAGTCGCCGACGATCGCGCCGGTGACGTTCGGCGGGAACGGGTACGACAGCATGAAGTCCAGCGACTTCGGCAGGTCGTCACCGGCGCGTGCCAGCTGCTCCAGGATCGGTCGCAGGGCCTTGAGGTCGGCGAGGGTGTCGTCGCGGCTGCGGTCGACGACCCGGGTGCCGACCGTGCCGAGCTTGCCGAGCGCGGTCAGCGCGCCGGTCAGCTGGGCGCGCTGGCGGGCCAGTACGGTCAGGCCCGGGGCGAGGGAGTCCACCGCCTCGCCGAGCACCGTCTTCTGCCGGTGCAGCCGGGCGCTGAGCCGGTCGAGGGCGTCGAGGGCCCGGACCAGATCCGCCTTCTGCCGGTCCAGCCCGCCGATGAACTCGTCGAGGCGGCCCAACGCGTCCCGCACGGCCGGTTCCCGCCCGTCGAGCGCGGCGCCCAACTCCCGGTTGATGGTCCGCAACTGGGCGAGCCCGCCACCGTTGAGCAGCAGTCCCAGGGCGGCGAGGACCTCCTCCACCTCCGCGCCGCGCGCGGTGCGCGACAGCGGGATGACGTCGCCCTCGGCGAGCCGGTCACCGGACGCGCCGGTGGGTGGCGCGGCGACGGTCACGTACTTCTCGCCCAGCAGGCTGCTCTGCCGGACGGCGGCGGTCGCGTTGGCCGGCAGCCGCACGTCGGCGTCGAGGCGCAGGGTGGCCCGCGCGGTCCAGCCGGCCAGCGAGATCCTCTCCACGCTGCCGACGGTCACGTCGTCGACCTTGACGGCGGCCTGCGGCACCAGGTCGAGCACGTCGCTGAACTCGGCGGTGACCGTGTAACCCGCGCCCTGCGGGGCGCCGCCCGGCAGCGGCAGGTCGGCCAGGTCCGGCAGGCCGCACCCGGCCGGGACCAGCGCCACCAGGACGGCGCAGGCCATCACCCGCGATGCCCGCCGCCTCACCGCGTGCCCCGCAGGATGCCGCCGAGAGTGGGGTCGCTGGTGATGCCGGAGCCGCCCGGCGCCGGGTCGGGGATCGACGCACCGGGGGAGCTGATCGAGGGATCATCCGGTGGGGACCCGCCGGTCGCCGGGGCGCCGGGCGGCAGCTTGAGCAGCTTGCGCAGCTGATCGGTCAGGGGCAGCCCGCGCGCGTGCAGGGTCTGCGCCAGCGCGGTGCACTTCGCCGGCACCTGGGCTGCGGGGACCTGGTCCACCAGCAGCGAGCAGGCGAAAGCGGCCGGGTCGTACGGGCCCATCAGGTTGTCACGGGTGTCCAGGGTGCCCGAGCGCGGGTTGTAGGCCAGGTTGAGGTTGCTCAGGGCCAGCGGCGCGACGTCGAGGATGTCGATGACCGCACGCTGCTGGCGGACCAGCACGCCGGTGATCTCCCTGAGCGCGGCGACGTTGGAGGTCAGCGTGGACCGGTTCTGCCGGACGAACACGGTGACCTTGTCCAGCGCGGTGGCGAGGTTGCGCAGCGCGGCGGCCAGTTCGTCGCGTTGCCCGGCCAACTGCTCCGCGACGTCGGCCAACTGCCGGTTGAAGGCGCGCACCTGGGTGTCGCTGCGGGCCAGCGCGGTGGTGAAGCGTTGCAGGTTGACCACCGTGCCGAAGACGTCCTGACGGCCCTCCGAGAGCACGGTCAGCGACCGGGACAGCCCGTCGAGGGTGTCGTGCAGGTTCTGCCCGTTGCCCTCCAGGTTGGCCCGGCCCGTGGACACCAGGTCGGACAGGGCCCCGTCACGGTTGGCGCCCTGCGGGCCGAGCAGCCGGTTGAACTCGTCGAGCGCCTGGTAGATGTCGTCGATCTCCATCGGCACGGCGGTGCGCGCCAGCGGGATCTCCGCATCGTCGTCCAGCGTGGCGCCACCGGCGTAGGCGGGGGTGAGCTGCACGTACCGGTCGCTGACCACGCTGGGCGGGACGATGAGCGCCTGCGCGTCGGCGGGGATCTCGATCCCCGGGTCGTAGCGCATCGCCACCTCGACGGTGCGGCCCCGTGGGGTCACCGCGACGACCTCGCCGACCCGGACGCCCAGCACCCGCACGTCGGAGCCGGGGTACACCCCGACCGCGCGGGTGAAGTGGGCGACCACCCGCCGTGGGGGCGGGTCGTCACCGACGACGACCACGCCGGCGGCGACGGCGACCAGCAGGGCGGTGGCGACGGCGACCGGTCGTCGCCAGCGCCGGATGGGACCGGACATCAACGGCCTCCCGTCGTGGGCTGGTACGGCTGCAGCAGCCCGGACACGTAGGAGTCGAACCAGCGGCCGTTGCCGACCACGTTGGCGAACGTGGTGACGAACGGGCCCATCCGCTGGATCGTCTTCTCCAGGTCGTCGCGGTTGCGTTGCAGCACGGCGACCACCTCGCGCAGCTTGCGCAGCGCGGGCGTGAGCGTGGCGCGGTTGTCGTCGACCAGTCCGGACAGCTCGGTGGCGAGCTTGTCGGTGCCGACGAGCAGTTTGTGGATGGCGTCACGGCGTCGCTTCACCTCGGCCAGCAGCGCCTCACCGTCGCGGACCAGCTTGCGGAACTCCTGGTCGCGGCTGGCGAGCACACCGGTGACGGTGCGGGCGCGGGCGAGCAGCGCGCGCAGCTCGGCATCGCGTCCGGACACGCTGCGCGACAGCCGGGAGAGCCCGACCAGGGAGGCGTTGACGCTGGAGGGGGTGTCGGCGAACGTCTCCGACAGGGTGGTGAACGCCTTGGCGAGCTGCTCGGTGTCGACCTTGTCGAGGGTCTCGGCGAGACCGGTGACCGCCTGCACCACGTCGAACGGCGCGGCGGTGCGCTCCAGCGGGATCAGCCCGCCCTCGCGCAGCCGTCCCGGCCCCGCCGGCGTGAGGGCCAGGTACTTCTGCCCGAGCACCGTCTTGATCCGGATCGTGGCGCCGGTGTCGGCGCCGAGGCGGACGCTGTCGTCGTCCACCCGGAACCGGACCCGGACGTGCGGCGCGCCGTCGCCGGCGAGCTGCACGGCGGTCACCTTGCCGACCCGCACTCCGGCGACCCTGACCTCGTTGCCGGTGGTGAGGCCGCTGGCGTCGCGGAAGGCGGCCTGGTAGGCGCGGCCGGTGAGGTCGGCCAGCCGGTCGAGCTGGAAGGCGCCGAGCAGCGCCGCGACGACCAGGCTCAGCCCGATCGCGCCGACGACGACGGGGTTGCGTTCCCGGAACGGTGTCACTGGCTGCCTCCGCCGGCGCATCGGGCGGCCGGGGCGCTGAAGGTGGGCAGGTCGAGCGGCGCCCGGCCGGACACCGCCACGTTGCCGTCGAAGTCGCAGAGGTAGAAGTTGAACCACGAGCCGTGCGACGCGACGCGGGTCAGCGACTCGTACCGGTCGGGCAGCCGGCCGAGGGTGCCGTCGATGACGGCCGCGTTGCGTTCGAGGGTGCCGGCGAGCTTGTCCAGGGCACGGACGTCGGCGGCCAGCGGTGGGCGTGCCTCGTCGAGCAACGCGGACGTGGCGCTGGTGAGTTCACCGAGGCTGACCAGCGACTCGCCGATGGCCTTGCGGTCGGCGGAGAGCCCGGAGACGAACTGTTGCAGTTGGCTGATGCTCTGGTCGAGGTTGCGGTCCCGTTCGGCCAGGGTGGCCAGCACGCCGTTCAGGTTCGTGATGACCCGCCCGATGACGGCGTCCCGGTCGGCGAGGGTGTTGGTCAGCGACGCGGTGCGGCGCAGCAGGCTGCCGACCGTGCCACCTTCGCCCTGCAGCACCTGGATGATCTCGTAGGCGAGCTTGTTGACGTCGTCCGGGTCCAGTGCGGTGAACAGCGGCCGGAACCCGTTGAACAGCACGGTCAGGTCCAGCGCCGGCGTGGTCTGCGCCAGCGGGATGAGGCCGTCCGGCCGCAACGGCCGCCCCTCCCCCGGCCCCTCGCTCAGCGCCACGTACCGCTGGCCGACCAGGTTCCGGTAACGGATCTTGGCGCGGACGCTGGTGGCCACCGGCACGTCGTCGGTGACGGTGAACGCCACCTCGGCGACGGTGTCGTCGACCACCCTGATGTCGCGCACCCGGCCCACCTTCACCCCGGCGATCCGTACGTCGTCACCGGCGAGCAGGCCGGTGACGTCGGTGAACCGGGCCCGGTAGGTGACGCCGCCCGGCGGGAACGCGCCGAGGGTCTGCGCCAGCATCGCGGTCAACAGCAGCGTCACCGCGGCGAAGAGCACCAGCTTCAGCAGCGGCGTCGTCGTCCTCGTGCTCATCGGGCGTTCACCACCCCACCGCGCAGCAGCGGCCCCCACAGCAGCACCGCGATGTCCGGGACCTCGGCCGGCGGGGTGCCGGTGACAGCGCCCACGAGGGGCTTGACCAGGGCCCGTTCCTCCACCGTGCCGGCCCGGCCCATGTCGACGGACCCGCCACCGGGCGCGGGCGCGCTCACACCGACGGGCAACGGGGTACGGGGACGGTCCCCGCCGTAGTCGTACCCGTCGTCGACCGGCACCTGCGGCGCGGGCCGGCCCGGGTCGGGCAGGCCCCGGCAGTGCGGGCCGTCGTCCGCGCCGTAGACCGGCTCGTCGCGTCCCTTCTCGTACTTGCCGCCGTCGCGGGTGACCTCGAGGGTGATGTGCATCCGCCCGCCGGCGAAGACCTCCTCGACGCGCGGTTGCAGGGCGACCAGCCCGCTGACCAGACACGGATACTCGGGGGCGTACGCGGCCAGCAGTTCCAGCACCGGCCGGCTCACCCGGCCCAGCGTGATGAGCTGCTCGCCGTGCCGGTCCAGGAACCCCCGGGTGACGTCGGCGGTGTCGGTGGCCCCGGCGAGGAACGCCGCCAACTGTCCACGCTGGTCGGTGACCGTGCGGGCGGTGACGGTCACGTCCCGCAGCAGGGCGAGCAGGTCGGGCAACGCGACGTCGTAGCTGTCCAGCACGACGGCGAGCTTGCGGACGTCCTCGGCGATCTCCGGCATCGCCGGGTTGAGCTTCCTCAGGTACGCCTCGAGTCGCACGATGTTCGCGCCGAGCTGCTCGCCACGTCCCTCCAACGCGGTGGCGATGGCGCCCAGCGTCGCGGCGAGCTGATCGGGTCGGATCGCCTGCAACAGCGGCAGCGCCTGGTCGAGCACCCGCTCCAGCTCCACCGCCGTACGGCTGCGGTCCTGGGTGATGACCGCCCCGTCCCGCAGCGGCGCGCCGCTACCGCCGCCCCGCGGCACCAGTTCCACGTACCGCTCCCCGAACAGCGTCTTGGGCAGCAGCCGGGCGTCCACGTCGGCGGGGATCCGCGCCGTCGTGCCGGGGTCCAGGGCCAGCCGGACGACCGCGCCGGCGCCCCGGCTGCCGACCGAGCGCACCTCGCCGACCACGACGCCGCGGACCTTGACGTCGGCGCCCGGACTGAGCTGCAACCCGGTCCGGTCGACGTGCACGGTGACCCGGGCGACCGGGGTGAACGCCTTGCGGTACTGCAACACGGAGGCGGTCAGCGCCGTGGCCAGCACGGCGATGAAGACGACGCCCAGCAGTCGATGTCTCATGCTCACCCCGCGATCCGGACCGTGGTGGTCGCGCCCCAGATGGCCAGCGACAGGAAGAAGTCGACGATGTTGACCGCGACGATGGCGAGCCGGACGGCCCGGCCCACCGCGACGCCGACAGCGGCCGGCCCACCCTTGGCGGTGTAGCCGTAGTAGCAGTGCACCAGCACCACGATCACGCTGAACACCAGCACCTTGCCGAAGGACCAGAGCACGTCGCCGGGCGGCAGGAACAGGTGGAAGTAGTAGTCGTAGGTGCCGGCGGACTGTCCGAAGTAGTGGACGGCGATGGTGCGGGTGGCCAGGTAGCTGGAGAGCAGACCGACCACGTAGAGCGGGATCACCGCGACGAAGCCGGCGATCATGCGGGTGGTCACCAGGAACGGCAGCGACGGCACGCCCATCACCTCCAGGGCGTCGACCTCCTCGGAGATCCGCATCGCGCCGAGCTGGGCGGTGAAGCCGCAGCCGACGGTCGCCGACAGCGCCAGCGCCGCCACCAGCGGGGAGATTTCCCGGGTGTTGAAGTACGCCGACACGAAACCGGTGAACGCGCTGCTGCCGATCTGGTTGAGCGCCTGGTAGCCCTGCAACCCGACCTCGGTGCCGGTGAAGAAGGTGAGGAAGCAGATGACGCCGACGGTGCCGCCGAGCACGGCCAGCGCGCCGGAGCCGAAGCTCACCTCGGCCAGCAGCCGCACCACCTCACGCTTGTAGCGGCGTACGGTGCGCGGCGTCCACGCGAACGCGCGCAGGTAGAAGGCGAGCTGCCCGCCCAGGTCGTCGAGATGCCGCAACACCGCCACGTCAGCTTCCCTTCTGCGGTACGACCTGGAAGTACACGGCCGTGACGAGGAAGTTCAGCGCGAACAGCAGCATGAAGGTGATCACGACGCTCTGGTTGACCGCGTCACCGACCCCCTTCGGGCCACCTCGCGCGGTCATCCCCTTGTACGAGGCGACCAGCGCGGCCGCGGCCCCGAACAGCAGCGCCTTCACCTCCCCCACCAGCAGGTCGGGCAACTGGCCCAGGGCCTGGAAGCTGGCCAGGTACGCACCGGGCGTGCCGCCCTGCATGACCACGTTGAACAGGTAGCCGCCACTCACCCCGACCACGCTGACCAGCCCGTTGAGCAGGACGGCGACCAGCATCGAGGCGAGCACCCGGGGCACCACGAGACGGTGGATCGGATCGATGCCCAGCACCTGCATCGCGTCGAGCTCCTCGCGGATCTTGCGGGAGCCGAGGTCCGCGCAGATCGCCGACCCGCCCGCGCCCGCGATGACCAGGGCGGTGACGATCGGTCCGGCCTCCCGCACCACCGCGAGCACCGAGGCGGCACCGGTGAACGACTGCGCGCCGAGCTGGCGGACCAGCGAGCCGAGCTGCAACGCGATGACCGCGCCGAACGGGATGGACACGAGCGCGGCGGGCAGGATCGACACCGAGCTGATGAACCACGCCTGCTGGACGAACTCCCGGACCTGCACCGGCCGACGGCCCAGGCCACGCAGGGTGTCCAGGCAGAACGCGAAGAACTCGCCGGTGCCGCGGAGGACCGCGACGGGGGCGCTCATCCGGCGTCCTCACGGTGCTCGGCGTGGCGGCCCGACCCGCCCGACCAGGCTGCGTCGGGCCGGCCGACGAAGGAGCCGGGCGGCGGGGTCACCCCGTGCTCCCGGCACCACTGCCCCGGTGGCCGCTCCGCCGCCCGGGGTCGACCGTCCGACGGCGGCAGCTGCGGCGGGATCGGCGGCAGCGGCGGCAACTGCGCGCCCGCGTCCGCCTCGGCCTGCAACTCCTCGGCGTCCTTCTCCTCGGCCATCCCGATCGGGCCGACCCGCTGGGCGTTGAGGAACTGCCGCACCACCGGCTCGGTGCTCGACAGCAACATCTCCCGGGGCCCGAACATCGCCAGGTGCCCGTGGTAGATCAGCCCGATGTTGTCCGGCACCGTACGCGCGGTGTTGATGTCGTGGGTGACGATCAGGAACGTCGCGCCGGTGCGCTGGTTCAGGTCGATGATCAGCTGGTTCAGGTACGCGGTGCGCACCGGGTCCAGCCCGGAGTCCGGCTCGTCGAACAGCACGATGCGGGGATCGAGCACCAACGCCCGGGCCAGTCCCGCCCGCTTGCGCATCCCACCCGAGATCTCCCCCGGCAGCTTCTTCTCGGCGCCGACCAGCCCGACCATGTCGAGCTTCTCGGTGACCACGTCCCGGATCTGCGACTCCGACTTGCGGGTGTGCTCGCGCAGCGGAAACGCCACGTTGTCGTAGATGTTCATCGAGCCGAACAGCGCGCCGTCCTGGAACAGCACGCCGAACAGCTTGCGCACCTCGTACAGGGCGCGCTCGGAGAGCCGGGGCAGGTCCTTGCCCTCGATCACGATGGAGCCGGAGTCGGGCCGCAGCAGCCCGACGAGCGTCTTGAGGAACACCGACTTGCCGGTGCCGGACGGGCCCAGCAGCACGGAGATCTCACCGGCCGGCAGGGTCAGGCTGATGTCGGACCAGACCGGCTGACCCCCGAAGGACTTGGTCAGCCCTCGTACGTCCACCTCGACGCCCATGCACCCTCCCCTCGCCGCTACCTGAGACATCGCGGGAGCCCGCCGGAACGCAACACACTTCTTTCCGACGCCGGGTGACCACCCAGGGTGACCTATGCAAATGGCCGGCCTATCGATAACGTGCCGTTGACCTGCCGGTAACGAAGGTGCCTCGGATCCCCATGACCACAGCGATCGAGCCAGAGCTCGTCCGTCGCGCCGCCGACGGCGACCGCGCGGCGATGGCTGCCCTGCTCACCGACGTACGGCCACGGTTGGTGCGCTACTGCCGGGCCCGGCTGGGTCGGGTGGGCGGCGCGTACACCACCGCCGACGACGTCGCCCAGGAGGTCTGCCTGGCGGTGCTGAAGGCGCTGCCCCGCTACCGCGAACAGGGCAAGCCGTTCACCGCGTTCGTCTTCGCCGTCGCGGCGAACAAGGTCGCCGACGCGCAGCGGGCCGCCGTACGCGACGCCGCCGTCGACGTCACCGACACCCCGCTGGACCGCCCGGACGGCGCTCCCGGACCCGAGCAGCAGGCCGTCGCGACGGACCTCGCCCGACGGCTCTCGGCGCTGCTGCACCGTCTCCCCGACGTGCAGCGGGAGATCATCACGCTGCGGGTGGCGGTCGGCCTCACCGCCGAGGAGGTGGGCACGATCCTCGGCATGTCGGCCGCGGCCGTACGGGTGGCCCAGTCCCGCGCCCTGGCCCGGCTCCGTACCCTTGCCGGCAGCGGACTGGATGAGGTGGCGGCATGAGCGAGCGCTGGCGCGGCGACGGCGAGGAGTTGGACCTCGCCACCGTCACCCACGACGATCTGCTGCTCGACGCGCTCGGGCAGGGCACGGACCAGCCCGACGGCGACGACCTCGGCGTGATGCTGGCCGCCTGGCGTGACGACCTCGGCGCGGGTGTCGACGAGGACGCTGCCCGCACGCCGGACGGCGACCCTCTCCTGGACCGGCTCGGCGCCGGCGTCCTTCCGCCGGCGGCCCCGGGCGTCCCCCCGGCGCCCGCACCGGTCCGGCAGCGAGCGGTACGGCGGCGTGTCCTGCGGCTGGCCGCCGCCGCGGTCGCCGCCGTGGTGCTGACGACGGGGCTGGGGATCGGCAGCCGCGAGGCGGGACCGTCCCACCCGCTCTGGTCGCTGACGAAGGTCCTCCACCCCGAGCGGGCGCAGGTACGCGTCGTCGAGGACACCATCGACCGCGCGCGGGAGGCGATCGCGGCGGGACGGTTCGACGATGCCGCGCAGTTGCTCGACCGGGCCCGCCGGGACCTGGTCCGGGTCGGGGATCCCGCCGAGGCCGACCGGCTGCGGGCCGAGATCGACGCCGTGCAGCGGGAACTGTCCGCCCCGGGGTGCCCGGGGTGGCCGCAGTGCGCGCCCTCGGTGCCGTCGTCCCCACCGCAGGCCCCGTCCGCCGGCGTCCCCGGCGGTGGCGCGTCCCCGGCGCCCCGTGCCACTGCCGGGAAGCCACCGGCAGCGTCCTCACCCTCGCCGGCGCCGTCGCCGTCCTCCGGGGGTGGCATCGTCCCGCCGTTGCCCGGGCTTCCCCTGCCGACGGCATCCGGCCCGTCGGCGCTGCCGTCGCTGCCCGGTCTGCCACTGCCCACCGTGGACCTGCCCGGCTGACCGGCGCCCGCCGCCATGGCGTACGCCTCCGCCGCGCCGGCCTGCTCCGCACGCCGTCCGGTCCCCGGCTCCGCACGCCGCCGTACCGCACCGCAGTCGCACACCCGCCGGTCGGGCTGCCGACCGCAGCACCCGGTCTCGGGCTGCCAAGGGATGCGCTGAGCCCCCGTTCGCCCGCGATACCTCGGCCAGGGTCGGAGCCGCCATCACCTCGGATCGACCTCGGCTCACCGCCGAGCCTTCGATCCGAACGAGACCTGACCCGCCGATTCCGGCTGCCGAAAGATCTGGGAATGCAGTTAGGGCCACCCCGTGTGGGGTGGCCCTAACTGAATGGATGTCCGGCGGTGTCCTACTCTCCCACACCCTCCCGAGTGCAGTACCATCGGCGCTGGAGGGCTTAGCTTCCGGGTTCGGAATGTTACCGGGCGTTTCCCCTCCGCCATGACCGCCGTAACTCTATGAACATGTCAAAACAACCCGTGGGTGTTTGCGTGTTCAGAGTTGCACAGTGGACGCGTAGCAGCTTCGTAGTCAAGTCCTCGGCCTATTAGTACCGGTCAACTGAACCCGTTACCGGGCTTACATTTCCGGCCTATCAACCCAGTCGTCTAGCTGGGGGCCTTACCCACTCAAAGAGTGGTGGGATACCTCATCTTGAAGCGAGCTTCCCGCTTAGATGCTTTCAGCGGTTATCCCTTCCGAACGTAGCTAACCAGCCGTGCCCCTGGCGGGACAACTGGCACACCAGAGGTTCGTCCGTCCCGGTCCTCTCGTACTAGGGACAGCCCTTCTCAAGTATCCTACGCGCACGGCGGATAGGGACCGAACTGTCTCACGACGTTCTAAACCCAGCTCGCGTACCGCTTTAATGGGCGAACAGCCCAACCCTTGGGACCTGCTACAGCCCCAGGATGCGACGAGCCGACATCGAGGTGCCAAACCATCCCGTCGATATGGACTCTTGGGGAAGATCAGCCTGTTATCCCCGGGGTACCTTTTATCCGTTGAGCGACACCGCTTCCACTCGCAAGTGCCGGATCACTAGTCCCGACTTTCGTCCCTGCTCGACCTGTCAGTCTCACAGTCAAGCTCCCTTGTGTACTTGCACTCAACACCTGATTGCCAACCAGGCTGAGGGAACCTTTGGGCGCCTCCGTTACCCTTTAGGAGGCAACCGCCCCAGTTAAACTACCCACCAGACACTGTCCCTGAACCGGATAACGGTCCGAAGTTAGATACCCAAATCAACCAGAGTGGTATTTCAAGATTGCCTCCACCCATACTGGCGTATGGACTTCACCGGCTCCCACCTATCCTACACAAGCTAATTCGGATACCAATGTCAAGCTATAGTAAAGGTCCCGGGGTCTTTCCGTCCTGCCGCGCGTAACGAGCATCTTTACTCGTACTGCAATTTCGCCGGGCCTGTGGTTGAGACAGTGGGGAAGTCGTTACGCCATTCGTGCAGGTCGGAACTTACCCGACAAGGAATTTCGCTACCTTAGGATGGTTATAGTTACCACCGCCGTTTACTGGCGCTTAAGTTCTCCGCTTCGCCCCGAAGAGCTAACAGGTCCCCTTAACGTTCCAGCACCGGGCAGGCGTCAGTCCATATACATCGAATTACTTCTTCGCATGGACCTGTGTTTTTAGTAAACAGTCGCTTCCCCCTGCTCTCTGCGGCCATACAACGCTCCACCCGCGCGGGGCTTCACGTCTCCGGCCCCCCTTCTCCCTAAGTTACGGGGGCAATTTGCCGAGTTCCTTAACCACAGTTCGCCCGATCGCCTCGGTATTCTCTACCTGACCACCTGTGTCGGTTTGGGGTACGGGCCGCTCAGAACTCGCTAGAGGCTTTTCTCGGCAGCATAGGATCACTGACTTCACCTGAATCGGCTCGGCATCACGTCTCAGCCTCCATGCACCACGGATTTGCCTATGGTGCGGCCTACACGCTTACCCCGGCACAACCACCGGCCGGGATCAGCTACCTTCCTGCGTCACCCCATCGCTTGACTACTACCCGCCAGGTTCCCACGCTCCCCAACCTCGACCCGAAGGTCTCGGCTGGTTCGGGTGGTTAGCACAACGAGGTTCATCAGGGTCGCTCTTTCGCGGGTACGGGAATATCAACCCGTTGTCCATCGACTACGCCTCTCGGCCTCGCCTTAGGTCCCGACTCACCCAGGGCGGATTAGCCTGGCCCTGGAACCCTTGGTCATCCGGCGGAAGGGTTTCTCACCCTTCTTTCGCTACTCATGCCTGCATTCTCACTCGTGCCGCGTCCACAACTAGGTCACCCCGTTGCTTCACCCCCGGCACGACGCTCCCCTACCCATCCACACACCTGCACAAGGAATCAAGTCCAAGCGAGGTTGAAATGTGAATGCCACAGCTTCGGCGGTGTGCTTGAGCCCCGCTACATTGTCGGCGCGGAACCACTTGACCAGTGAGCTATTACGCACTCTTTAAAGGGTGGCTGCTTCTAAGCCAACCTCCTGGTTGTCTATGCGACCCCACATCCTTTTCCACTTAGCACACGCTTAGGGGCCTTAGCTGGTGATCTGGGCTGTTTCCCTCTCGACTACGAAGCTTATCCCCCGCAGTCTCACTGCCGCGCTCTCACTTACCGGCATTCGGAGTTTGGCTGATTTCGGTAAGCTTGTGGGCCCCCTAGACCATCCAGTGCTCTACCTCCGGCAAGAAACACGCGACGCTGCACCTAAATGCATTTCGGGGAGAACCAGCTATCACGGAGTTTGATTGGCCTTTCACCCCTAACCACAGGTCATCCCCCAACTTTTCAACGTTGGTGGGTTCGGCCCTCCACGCGGTCTTACCCGCGCTTCAGCCTGCCCATGGCTAGATCACTCCGCTTCGGGTCTAGGACATGCGACTCGATCGCCCTATTCAGACTCGCTTTCGCTACGGCTCCCCCACACGGGTTAACCTCGCCACATGCCACTAACTCGCAGGCTCATTCTTCAAAAGGCACGCCGTCACCCCGCAAGGCTCCGACGGATTGTAGGCGAACGGTTTCAGGTACTATTTCACTCCCCTCCCGGGGTACTTTTCACCATTCCCTCACGGTACTCGTCCGCTATCGGTCACCAGGAAGTATTTAGGCTTACCAGGTGGTCCTGGCAGATTCACGGCAGATTTCAGGGGTCCGCCGCTACTCGGGAACACCCACAGAAGGTCAGCAACTTTCACCTACCGGACTCTCACCGCCTACGGTCAGCCATTCCAGACTGTTCGGCTAGCCACTGACTTTATAACTCCTCGAACAAGTGTCAGCTTGTTCAGCGGGGTCCCACAACCCCGACCACGCAACCCCTGACAGGTATCACACGCAGCCGGTTTAGCCTCAATCCGCTTTCGCTCGCCACTACTCACGGAATCACTAAATTTGTTTTCTCTTCCTACGGGTACTGAGATGTTTCACTTCCCCGCGTTCCCCCCACACACCCTATGTGTTCAGGTGCGGGTGACACCACATGACTGGTGCCGGGTTTCCCCATTCGGACACCCTGGGATCACAGCTTGGTTGACAGCTCCCCCAGGCCTATCGCGGCCTCCCACGTCCTTCATCGGCTCCTGGTGCCAAGGCATCCACCGTTCGCCCTTGACAACTTGACCACAAAGATGCTCGCGTCCACTGTGCAATTCTCAACAAACAACCAACCCACAACCCACAGCGCGACACCAAACCCGACCACCGCCGGCGGTATGCCACACCAGGTCATGCCTGGCAACCGTCCCCCACCACAGTGGGGTCATGGTTCTGAAAGACAACCCTCGGGTTGTTCCTTCAGGACCCAACAGGGTGCTTAGCGCCTCTTCCCAGCCGCATCAGGAGCCAACCGTTCCCACCACCGAAGTGGCTGTACTAGGCGCCCCCGACCGTTGCCGAGGAAAAACTGGCCAGTGTCTCCGCCATTGAGCACCCCACCATCACGTTCGGATGGCGTGGGCTCCATACCGTCTTTCGACGGATGGTGCTCCTTAGAAAGGAGGTGATCCAGCCGCACCTTCCGGTACGGCTACCTTGTTACGACTTCGTCCCAATCGCCAGCCCCACCTTCGACGGCTCCCTCCCACAAGGGGTTGGGCCACCGGCTTCGGGTGTTGCCGACTTTCGTGACGTGACGGGCGGTGTGTACAAGGCCCGGGAACGTATTCACCGCAGCGTTGCTGATCTGCGATTACTAGCGACTCCGACTTCACGGGGTCGAGTTGCAGACCCCGATCCGAACTGAGACCGGCTTTTTGGGATTCGCTCCACCTCACGGTATCGCAGCCCATTGTACCGGCCATTGTAGCATGCGTGAAGCCCTGGACATAAGGGGCATGATGACTTGACGTCATCCCCACCTTCCTCCGAGTTGACCCCGGCAGTCTTCGATGAGTCCCCGCCATAACGCGCTGGCAACATCGAACGAGGGTTGCGCTCGTTGCGGGACTTAACCCAACATCTCACGACACGAGCTGACGACAGCCATGCACCACCTGTGACCGCCCCCGAAGGACCTCACATCTCTGCGAGTTTTGCGGCCATGTCAAACCCAGGTAAGGTTCTTCGCGTTGCATCGAATTAATCCGCATGCTCCGCCGCTTGTGCGGGCCCCCGTCAATTCCTTTGAGTTTTAGCCTTGCGGCCGTACTCCCCAGGCGGGGCGCTTAATGCGTTAGCTGCGGCACAGGGAACCGGAGAGGCCCCCCACACCTAGCGCCCAACGTTTACAGCGTGGACTACCAGGGTATCTAATCCTGTTCGCTCCCCACGCTTTCGCTCCTCAGCGTCAGTATCGGCCCAGAGACCCGCCTTCGCCACCGGTGTTCCTCCTGATATCTGCGCATTTCACCGCTACACCAGGAATTCCAGTCTCCCCTACCGAACTCTAGCCTGCCCGTATCGACCGCAGGCTTGGGGTTGAGCCCCAAGTTTTCACGGTCGACGCGACAAGCCGCCTACGAGCTCTTTACGCCCAATAAATCCGGACAACGCTCGCGCCCTACGTCTTACCGCGGCTGCTGGCACGTAGTTGGCCGGCGCTTCTTCTGCAGGTACCGTCACTTACGCTTCGTCCCTGCTGAAAGAGGTTTACAACCCGAAGGCCGTCATCCCTCACGCGGCGTCGCTGCATCAGGCTTCCGCCCATTGTGCAATATTCCCCACTGCTGCCTCCCGTAGGAGTCTGGGCCGTGTCTCAGTCCCAGTGTGGCCGGTCGCCCTCTCAGGCCGGCTACCCGTCGTCGCCTTGGTAGGCCATCACCCCACCAACAAGCTGATAGGCCGCGAGCCCATCCCAGGCCGAAAAACTTTCCACCACCAACCATGCGATCGGAGGTCATATTCGGTATTAGCCCCGGTTTCCCGGGGTTATCCCAAAGCCTAGGGCAGGTTGCTCACGTGTTACTCACCCGTTCGCCGCTCGAGTACCCCGAAGGGCCTTTCCGCTCGACTTGCATGTGTTAAGCACGCCGCCAGCGTTCGTCCTGAGCCAGGATCAAACTCTCCAACAAAAACTTGTCGAACAGCAAACCCTGACAACAAAAGTGTTGCCAAAGGAATCCCCACCAGCCAGACCACAGCCTGACCAGCACGGGGTATAAATCAAATTGGCACTGGCTTATCAAGCACCCTGTTGAGTTCTCAAAGAACAACCACACACCGCCCAGAACCCCACAACCGTGGAGCCCCGACCCGGGGCATTCCGTTCACCATGCCCGCCGCTCTCGCGCCGGGCACTTTTACTACGTTACCCGGTGATATCCGCCGTGTCAAACCGCTCTGTCGCGATCCACACCACTTCCACCACAATTCCGGGCACCACAAAACAACCGGCTCTCACCGCTCGTCTCGTGGATTCTCGGCAGGCCGGCCGCTCGCGGTCACCCACGAACCCGTCCGTTTCCCTGCCGACGTGGAACCTTACCCGGTCGGCTCCGCCTCACCAAATCGACCCCCTGGCCGATCCGGGGCACCGCCCGAATGTCAGCTCCGCGCTCCGGCCTTCCCAGGTCTTACGCCCTGTTTCGTCCGTTCCGCGCTGGCAGAGAGAAAGTTACGCGGCAGGCGAGTTGATCGTCAAATCCACCGGACGCGGCGCCGGTCACATCCCTCGCGGCGACCTGCCGACGTCGCTTCGCCCCCCCGTGGCAGGGCTGGAGCTCGTGACAGGGCGAGCGGACGGTGCCGTGGTGGCGGACGACGGCGGGCCGGCTCACGGCCGGTCGAGGTGGTCCGGAAGCCGGCGGGCCACCTCCTCCGGGGAGGGCATCCGGGCGATCTCCTCGGCGAGCGCGCGGGCGGCGTCCCGATGGCCCCCGTCCGGGTGCCGCGGCAGCAGCCGCGCGACGTGGTCGGCGACGAGGTCCGCGCTCACCTGTTCGGGCAGGAGCCGCAGTCCGGCCCCGGCGGCGCTGACCGCCTCGGCGTTGGCGAACTGGTCGGCGCCCTGGGGCAGGACCAACTGCGGCGCCCCGACGACGAGCGCGCCGAGGGTGGTGCCGCTGCCACCGTGGTGCACGACCACGTCGACGGACGGCAACAGCTCCGCCTGTGGCACCCAGTCGTGGACGGAGACGTCGTCCGGCACGTCGCCGAGCTGCTCGGGGGGTACCCGGCCGGCGGCGACCACCACGTCCGCGTCCAGCCTCGCCAGGCCCTCGACGATCGTGCGGAGCAACTCCGGGGTCCCGAAGACCGTACCGAGGGTCAGGTAGACCAACGGCCTGCCGCCTCGCGCCCTGGTCGGGCGGGCGCCCGGCGCGGAGTACGGGACCGGACGCAGCCCGATGCGGTCCTCGGTGGCGAGGAAGTGCCGGTCCTGCAGGGAGGGCGGGCAGATGTCGAGGTGCGGGAGTCGTGGCACCTCGCCGGCGGCCACGGGTGGTTCCAGACCGATGCCCGCCGGGAACATCCGCCCGAATCCGTGCCAGATGCTCGGGATCCCGGCCCGGTGCGCGGCGACGGCCGCCCCCGGCAGTCCCCACTCGTGCACCACGAGGTCGGGCCGTAACCGGGCCAGTTCCGGCTCCAGGTCCTCGGCGTAGATGTCGTAGAACGCGTCCGCCGGCCGGAAGGGCCGCAGCCCGTTCGCGGCCAGCGGGGCGTGCACCGCCTCACCGGCGGCGAAGTGCACCTCGTGCCCGGCATCGCGCGCCGCGGTCGCGAGGGGGATCAGCGGGTACGTGTGCCCGACCGACGCGAGGCTGGCGAACAGCAGACGCATGCCGGGGAATCTACGCCCCGCCCCGCCCCCGCGAGGCCCGCACGTATCCGACCGGGGCAGGCCGGCGCCGCCGCGTCGCACCGGTCGCGCGTCGTACCCCTGGGGTCGGCCCGGGGCCGTGACCGACGTGGACGGTCGGCGGAGCCGATGTCCTCCGACGGGGGGTGCGACGACGCACCCGCCGGGCGTCCCGATCAGCGGGGCGGCCCTATGACCGGGGCCCGGACGACGGTAGCGTTGCGCCACATCACTGGCCCGTGGGCGAACATCCGCGTGGCGCTCGGGAAGGTACGGAGGGTGCTGCATGTCCAACGGCGACGAGCCGTTCGCGCTGCGTGACGACGTGGCCGGGCGGCCGCATTTCGAGACGGCCCTGCGCGGCTACGACAAGCGGCAGGTGGACCGGTACGTCGAGCAGACGGACGGCCAGCTGGCGGCGGTGACGGCGGAGCGCGACCAGGCCGCCGGTCAGCTGCACGGCCTGACCACGCACATCCAGCGTCTGCAGGCGGAGGTGACCGAGCTGCGCCAGCGGCCGGCGCAGGTCGACCGGGCCTCCTTCCGGGATTTGGGGCCGATGGTCGACCAGATCCTGGCGCTGGCCGAGAAGCAGGCCGGGGTGATCACCGAGTCGGCGACGCAGCGGGCGAACACCCTGCAGGCGGAGGCGGAGAAGGTGCTGGCCGAGGCGCGCGAGCGGACCGCCCAGGCGCTGCGTGACCTGGACGAGGAACTGGCCGCGCGCCGGGCCGAGCAGGACAAGGCGTACGAGGAGCGCCGGTCGGTGGCCGAGTCGGAGCTGGCCGAGATCCACGAACGCGCGGAGCGGCTGCGGGCCGAGGGCGAGGCCGCGCACGAGCGCGCCCAGCAGGAGGCGAAGCGGATCAGCGAGCAGACCGCGAAGCAGATCACCCAGACCCGGGCCGCCGCGGAGGCGCTGACCAAGGCGGCGCGTACCCAGATCCAGCAGGAGATCCAGGCGGCGCGTACGCAGAGCCAGCAGGAGCTGGCCCAGTTGCACGCCAACGCGGAGAAGGAGATCGCCGAGCTGCGGGCGGCGGCCGAGCAGGAGCTGGCCGAGCACCGGGCGGCGGCCGAGCAGGAGCTGACCAACCAGCACAGCGCCGCCGAGCAGCAGATCCAGTCGCTGATCGCGGAGGCGCAGCAGTACGCGACGGAGGTGCGTCAGCGCGCCGACGAGCAGGTGGCCGGACACCAGGAGCAGCTGACCGCGGTGCAGCAGGAGATCGCGGAACGGCAGCAGACGCTCGGCCAGGTCCGGGAGGAGCTGGAGACCGCCCGGCAGCAGCTCGCCGAGATCCAGCAGGAGGGCGACACCGCCGAGCGGGACCTGATGCAGGCCCAGCGACGCCTGGAGGAGGTCCGCCGGAACCTGGCGACGGAGACCAAGCGGCTGGAGGAGGCGCGGCAGGCGGCCGACTCGGTGGAGCGGCACGCCAAGGACGTGCGGGCGCGGGTGCAGCGCGAGGCGAAGCGGGTGGCCGACCTGGCCGCCGCCGCGGTGATGGCCGCCGCCGCGGGCGGCTCGGAGACCGCGGAGTTCCCGGTCGTCACGGCCCGCCCGCCCGTGGAGCCGCCGGTGGAGGAGAACCGGGAGGAGCGTCGCGGGCAGCTCACCGCCGACCGGCCGGCGCCCGAGCCGTACGTGCCGGCGGCGGCGCACCGGCCGGAGGTGGTGGGTAGCTGACCGCCGTCGTGGGCGGGCTCGACCGTCGGTGGGCCGGCCCGCCCGCCGGACGGGGTCAGGGCAGGACGACGTTCTTGCCCCGGGCGTGCCCGCCCTCGACGTGCCGGATGGCCTCGGCCGTCTCGATGAGCGGCCAGGTCCGGTCGACGACCGGGCGGAGCTGACCGTTGTCGATCAGCGCGGTCAGCGCGTCGAGGTTGTCGGTGCTCTCCTTGGCGACCAGCGGGACGAGGCGCTGACGTACCAGTGGGGACAGCAGCAGGGCGCGCAGCTGCCGGTCGAAGCCGCGGAACAGGCGTCCGCCGACCGACTCGCCGCCGACGAGGACCAGCGTGCCGGTGGGGGTGAGGGCCCGGCGCAGCCGGGCCAGCGGGCGGTTGCCGGCGGTGTCGACGACGACGTCGTAACGCAGGCCCCGGTCGGTGATCTCCTCCCAGGTGTGGTCGACGACCTCGACCGCGCCGAGGGAGCGTACGAGGTCGGTCTTGGCGGGGCCGCAGACGCCGGTCACGTGCGCCCCGGCGGCCACGGCGAGTTGGACGGCGAAGTGGCCCACGCCGCCGGCCGCGCCGATGACGAGCACGCGCTGGCCGGAGCCGACCCGGGCGGCGTCGCGGACGGCGGTGAGCGCGGTCTGGCCGGAGGCCGGCACGGCGGCGGCCTCGGCGAAGCTGAGGCCGGCCGGTTTGCGGGCGAGCCGGTGCGCGGGTGCGAGGGCGTACTCGGCGAAGCTGCCGGTGCCGGTGCCGTAGACCTCGTCGCCGGGGGCGAGCCGGGTGACCCGGGCGCCGACGGCCTCGACGACGCCGGCCAGGTCCATGCCGGGGACGCGGTGGCGGGGGCGGCGCAGCCCGGAGGCGAGGCGCACCGGGTACGGCAGACCGGTCATCAGGTGCCACACGCCGGGGTCGACGCCGGCGGCGTGCACCCGGACCAGCACCTGGTCCTCGGCGGGCCGGGGCCGCTCGACGTCGCGGAGCCGGAGCACGTCGGCGCTGCCGTAGCGGTCCTGGACCAGGGCCTTCACGATTCCTCCTGCGGGTAGTGGAACACGTCGGTGAGCGGTACGCCGAAGACGCCGGCGATCTGGAAGGCCATCTCCAGCGAGGGCGAGTAGCGGCCCTGCTCGATGGCGATGACGGTCTGTCGGGTGACGCCGATGCGGCGGGCCAGCTCGGCCTGGGTCAGGTCGCCGTGCGCGGCGCGCAGGGCGCGGATGGAGTTGGTGATCCGGGTCGGCTTCACCACGTCTGGAAGCCCCGTCGGTAGGCGACGATCCGGGCGGCGGAGCCGACCACGGCGGAGAGCACGAAGCCGAGGTAGACGACGTTGGCGATCCAGAAGTGGTCCCAGCGGGCCAGGGCCATGCCGAGGGCGGCGACAGCGCCGACGACGACGAAGGACTGGCCGATGTGCTCGCCGACGCGGTGGATCTCACGGTCCCGCTGGTCGGCCTGGTTGGCGCCCTCGGGGGAGACGATCGAGACGACGATGTGCAGCACGATCGCCGCGACGATCGCGCCGCCGACGGTCCAGAGCAGGGCGGCGGCGTACGGGACGTCGGCGAGCGGGATCCCGTCGGCGCGGCCGAGGACGACGGCGACGTAGCTGGCGTACGCGACGACGGCGACGGCCGCCATGATCCAGGCGCGTTTCTCCTCGAAGGCCACGGGGCCCCTCCCGATGTGTAAAGAATTCTTGACACGTCGACGGTAGGGCCGCCCGCGCCGCCATGTCAAGAATTCTTTACACGCCCCGCTCCGGCGGACCCGGTCCTCCACCGGCGGCGCCGAGCACGCGGAGGTCCGCTCCCGGGCCCGGTGCTCCACCGCCCGCGCCCGCTCAGCTCAGGTCGAGCACCTGACGCAGCACCCACCGCTGGAAGTCGCGGGCCTGCGCGCCACCCGGTGGGGTGCCGCCGCTGCGGGCCGCCACGCAGCGGGCGATCAGCTCCGGGTACGCCCCGGTCGCCGCGATCCGCCGCCCGGCGGCGACCTTCGACAGCCAGACGCCGTCGCGCAGCCGGACCAGGGACCGGCAGGCGCCGAGCACCGCGTCCTCCGCCCCCGGCAGCGGTGGGTCCCCGGCCGGCCGGTCCGCCTCGGACCCGTTCCCGGCCGGCCCGGGCGCGGCCGGTCCCGGCTCGGCCGGTCCGGACGCGACGGATCGGGGCAGGGACCGCCCGGGCGCGGAAGGTTCTGGCGCGGCCGGACCGGGCACGGCCTGCACGGACGCGGTGGGTTCTGGCGCGCCGGGTGCGGGTAGGGCGAGCCACCAGCGCAACGCCTCGACGAGCAGCCGGCGCAGGTCGTCCGGGCCCAGGTCGGCGAAGACCTCGACGGCGGGTGGGCCGAGCAGGGCGTACCCGGTCTGGTGCAGGATGCTGCGGTCCAGGCCGTACCAGAAACGGCCGTCGGCGGCGGGCCGGTCGGCGGGGTCGAGGGTGGCGCGGAACGGCATCCGCGCCCCGGAGTTCAGCTCGACCTCGAACCCCGGCTCCGCGGTGCCCGACCGGGCCACCGCACGGGTGTAGACGACCAGCTCCAGACCGCGCGCCGGGCACGGCAGGGCCTCGTGCCGCAGCCGGGCCACCAACTCCCGCCGACGGGCGACGTCGAGCCGGTCGGCGACCACGAGCGCCACGTCGACGTCGCTGCGGCCCGGCTGGTACGCGTCGAGCGCGACCGACCCGGCCGCGTACGCGCCGACCAGGTCGTCGCCGAGGACGTCACGGGCGGCGTCCACCAGGTCGTCGAGGTACCGCCGGACGGTCGGGTGCACGTCCCCCATCCTGCCCGGTGCGGCGGACGGGTGAGCGACCACCGGGCGCGTCACGGGGATCGGCCCGGGTGGCGGATCGGCCGCCCTGTGGGGGCGGCAGGTCAGCGGGGCAGCGCCTGGGCCAGTTGCGCCGTCCCGACGGCGAGGAGGTCGTACCCACCCGCGCTGATCCTGCCCGCCGCGCGGAGGTCGACCAGCTTCTCGGCGAACTCGCGCAGCTTCTCCCGCGCCTTGGCCGGCTGGCCCAGCCTCCGGCGGATGTCGCGCAGCCGCTTGTCCAGCTCGTCGGCGGCGCCGTCGCGCAGTTCGCCCTGCCGGCGCAGCCGATCGAGCGCCGCCTGGAGTCCGGCCACCAGGTCGGCGGGGCGGGCCGACGGCGGGGACGGGCGCGGTGTCGGGGACGCGGTGGGCGACGGGGTCACCTCCTCGATCGGCGACGGCTCGTCGCCGACGACGAGGGGGTCGGCGCCGACGACGGCGGTGGGCGCCGGCCGGGCCTGGCCGGGGGCCGGATCGTCACCGCTGAAGGCCACCGTCAGCGCGGCGACCAGCACCACGACGAGCGCCCCCGCCACGGCCAGCCACATGAGCCGCTGTCCGTCCCCGGCGACCCGGTGCCGTCGCGGGCCGTCGCCGGGCACGACCGGCAGGACGGAGGTGGGCGCCTCGGCATCGAGGCGGCGAGGACCGGGGGCGGCGGACACGGCGGCCATCATGCCAGCCGGCGCCGCCGCGCTCCAGGCCGAGTTCGCAGGCGGTGGACCGCGGTGACCGGGGGTCGTGCACGGCCGGGGCGACGGGCCACGGTGTCGGGCGGCACGCGTCAGGCGGGGGCTGCCGACCTGCCGGGATCCCCCGCCCCGCCCGCCCCGTCCCGGATGATCGCCTCGCCCTTGACCAGCCACGCCGCACCGAACGCCAGCACCGCCACGGTCTCGCACCAGAAGACCGGCTTGACCGCGTCCCGGACGGCGTCGGGCAGGAACGTGCTGGCCACGGCGACCACGATCGCGGCGACGATGAGCCAGCCGCAGACCCGGTACACCCGGTTGCGGATCAGCTTCTCGGGGGTCGGCGCGCCCGTCGGGTCGGTGCGGGTGAACAGCAGCAGGCAGAAGCCGGCCAGGATCAGGAACAGGGCGGCGGCGCAGACCTGGTGCAGCCGCCCCACCAGCGTCTGCGCGTCGGTCGGCGAGCCGGGCGCGGTGGGCAGCAGGGCCACCGCGATCGACAGCGCCCCGGCGACGCTGCTGAGCAGGTCGTCGAGACGGCGGTAGCGATAGCAGATCAGGAAGACGCCGATCGCGCACATGCTGCCGACGAAGACGTCGCGCATCGCCGTGTGGTACGCCCCGCTGACCGAGTCCAGCAGGATCGGCCGGCCGACGACGAGCGCGTGGCCGCCGGTCAGCACGAACGGCAGGGCGATACCGACCACGCCGACGCCCAGGCGCAGCCGGCGGACCGTCAGCATGTCCTGCGACACCACCATCGCCCCTCCCCCGGGACGCACCTGGCTCAACTGTCCGCCTCGGGGCAGCAGACCGTCAACGCCGCCGGCACCACCTTCACCTTCAGACGTTTCGTGCGCGCCCGCGCGCCGCCGTCCAACTCGTACGTCTTCGGCGCGGCGAAGCGGACCTTCACCTTGCGCCCCCGGGTGATCCGGACGAACGGCGAGTCCGCCGAGTGGCCGGTCGCCATCCGGCCCAGGGTGCGGGCCCAGTCGATCGCGCCGTCGGCGGTGGAGACGCCGATCTCCAGGGCGCCGTCGTCGGGCCGGGCGTCGTCGAAGGCCGGCACGCCCCCGGTGATGGTGCCGACGTTGCCGAAGAGCACGCAGCTCGCCTCGCCGTCGAACCAGTCGGCGCCGTCGACCCGGATCCGGGTCCGGACCAGCTCACCGCGCACGTGGCGCAGGCCGGTCCAGACGTACGCGACCCGGCCGAGCCTGCCCTTGAGCTTGCGGTCGGCCTCCCGGATCAGGTCGCCGTCGAAACCGGCGCCGGCCATCACCGCGAAGTGCTCGCCGTTGAGCCGACCCAGGTCGAGCCGGCGTCGGCGGCCGTGCAGCCCGATCCGGACCGCCTCGGTCAGATCACCGGGGATGCCCAGGTTGGCGGCGAACAGGTTGGCGGTGCCGGCGGGCAGGATCGCCATCACGGCGTCCGAGCCGGCGAGGGTGTCCGCGCAGCGCTGGACCATGCCGTCACCGCCCCACACGAAGATCAGCTCGGCGCCCTTCTCCAGCGCCCGGCGAACCTTCTTCGGGGCCTTGCGGCTCTTCGGCACCTCGTACCAGAGCAGGCGGGCGACGCCGGCGGACACCAGCGTGGCGCGCAGTTCGTCGAGGCCGCCGCCGAGGGTCTTCCTGCGGTGGGCGACGACCGCGACGGTGCCGGTGGTCGCGGCGGTCCCGGCGCGGGTGCCCGGGCGCGTGGTGGTGCTGCTCATGACCGGAAGTGATACCCCGTCGCCGCCGCTCCCACGCGTCCCACGGGATCGACGCCGACCGCGCCGGCACAGGGTCCGGGGACGGGCGCGCCGGCGGTGGGTCGCTGTTGGCCGGGCCGTAACAGGCCGTTCACACCCTGGTCGCCTGCCGGCCGGCCACGCTGCACCGCGGAGAGATCATGGCTGGCGCGACCGCAACACCTGGGACACACTTGAGGCCCGACGACGAGGACGGGGGCATGGGTAGCTCCACAGAGGACGACACGGCTGCGGCTTTCGTACGGGAGCTCACGCACTGGCGCCACCAACGCCGGCTGTCCAAGAAGGAACTGGCGGAGCGGACCGGCTTCGACCCGTCGTACGTCAGCCACATCGAGAACGGACGGCACCAGCCCACCGAGGAGTTCGCCCGCCGGGTCGAACTGGCCCTGGACAGCGGCAACCGGATCTGGCAGCGCTACGTCGCGTTCGCCGGCACCCGAGGGCCGGCCGGCCGGGCCTCCGGGCTCGGCCCCACCGCCGTACCCCCGCCGGCCGGGCCACACCTGGTCATCGACGACGAGCGGGCCGACCTGTCCCTGGTCGACGGCGGGTACGAGTGCCGCTTCCGACGGGTGCTGCACAGCGTCGGCACCGAGCCGATCACCCGGCACACCGTGCAGATCGACATCGACCGGTTCCCCGACGACCCGGCCCGCTCAACCGCCTTCCACAGCCGGCACCCGCTCACCCTGGACGAGGTGGCCTTCCAGGCGTCCCTCGGCGCCGAGCGGCCCGAGCCGATGCGCTGGCGGGTGACCCGCAGCCGGGACGCCTTCATGAAGATCGCCCTGCTGTTCGAGAGCGGCGGCGCCCCGGCGCCCCTCTACCCCGGGCAACGCACCGTGATCCACTACGCCTACCGGGTGCCGGTGTGGAAGTTCGGCGACTGGCTGCAACGCGACATCCGGCTGCCCACCCGCCGGCTCACCGTACGGCTGGACTTCCCCGCCGTCACCCGACCGACGGTCTGGGCCAGCGAGACCTCCTTCACCTCGGAGAGCACCACGGACGTCACCCCCTTCCGGCAGGAACGCGAGGGCGTGGTGGCGTACGAGTGGGAGGTCCCCCGCCCCCGGCTGCGCGCCCAGTACCGGGTGCACTGGCGCTACGGCGACCCGGCGGCGGCCCTGGCCGGGGCCGACGTGCCGGCGGAGCTGCGCGGCCCGGACCCGGAGGCCCGGGCGAGGGCCTGCTGACACCGCCCGCCCCGACGCCGGACGGTCCGGCAGCCGGCGCCGGCCGGCCGTGGAAGTTCCCGCCGGACGCGGCGGAAGCTGTCCTTTCCGACAGATCGGGCCGCTTGTCGACGCAGTCCATAGCGTCGCGACCGGCCCGACCGTTAGGCTCGATTGCCGGGTGGAGCCGGAGCGGCTCACCACTCGGCACCGGGTTACGGACGTGAGCTGAACGCAGCACCGGAAGGCAGGCTGGAGTGACCCGAGATGGCGAGCCTGGGGCCGAATTCGCCCACCGCGCCGACAACCGGCGGGTGGCGTACGAGGTCACCGGCGCGCCCGACGGGCACCCTGTCATCCTCATGCACGGCACCCCCGGCAGCCGGCGCGGACCCAAGCCCCGGCACATCGTGCTCTACCGCCTCGGTGTGCGCCTCATCGCCTACGACCGCCCCGGCTACGGCGACTCGGAGCGGCGCGAGGGGCGTGACGTGGCGGACGCCGCACGCGACGTGGAGGCGATCGCCGACCATCTCGGACTGGAGCGCTTCGCCATCGCCGGGCGCTCCGGCGGCGGTCCGCACGCCCTCGCCTGCGCGGCCGACGGCGCGCTGCGCGACCGGGTGACCCGGGTCGCGGTGCTGGTCAGCTTCGCCCCCGCCGACGCGCCTCAGCTCGACTGGTTCGCCGGGATGAACAGCGACAACGTGCGCGGGTTCGGCGGCCGGGAACACCTCGACACGGCGGCGATGATCGCACAGATCCGGCGCCGCGCCGAGCGGGCCGCCGAGGACCCGAGGTTCCTGCTGGAGGAGCTGATGGTGCAGATGAGCGCGGCGGACCGGCGGGCGGTCAACGACGCCGCGCTGCGGCGGCTCATCGCCGACAACTACGAGGAGGCGCTGCGCGCCGGCCCGTACGGGTGGATCGACGACGTGCTGGCGTTGCGCCGCAGCTGGAAGTTCGACCTCGCCGCGATCGACACCACCGCCACCCCGGTACGGCTGTGGCACGGCGCGGAGGACACCTTCGCCCCGGTCGGGCACGCCCGCTGGCTCGCCGGGCAGATCCCGGGCGCGCAGATCGAGGTGCAGCCCGGCGCGGCGCACTTCAACGCCGTGGAGGAGCTGCCCCGCGTGCTGCGCTGGCTCACCGACGTGGACTCCCCGACCTGCCACGAGCTGCTGATCGGCACCCGGCGCGCTCAGTAGTGGTGCGGGTCGAGGACCCGACGGACCAGCCGCCCGTCGCGCAGCACGATCACACTCGGGTGGTGCTGGCCGATCCGGTCGGCGAGGCGGTCGGCGATCCGGGTCCGCCCGATGCTGACCCGGCCGCCCGAGGCCATCTGGTGCACCGTCTCCAGGTTACCCATGCTGCGCAGGGTGTCGGGGTGCTCGGGCCCGAGCACCTGGGTCATCCGGGCGACCACGTCCCGCAGCTGCGCGCGTCCGCCCTCCAGGTCGCCGGAGTTGACGGCGAAGACCGCGACGTTGTTCTCCGCCGCCATCACGAACGGGTGCTCGCCGCCGAGCGCCGCGCGCAGCGCCTCGGCCGCCGAACCGGCCAGCGGCGTGGCGTTCTCCGGGTCCCCCGAGTCCCAGGTCGCCACGGCGAGGTTGTTGCGGCAGACCAGCACGTACGGGTGCTCGGCGCCGAAGATCTGGGCGAAGACCTGCCCTGCCTCGACCAGTTCCGCGCGGGCCCGCTCGGCCTCGCCCTGCAACATCAGGTTGGCCGTCCAGCTCAGCCAGGCGAAGAGGGTGTCCGGGCTGGTCGGACCGAAACCGGCGCGCAGCCGCTCGTAGGCGATTTCCAGCAGTTCCGCCGCCGCGGCGATCTCACCGGTGCTGCGCAGTGAGGCGGCGAGGCTGGCCTGGGTGACCAGCACGTCGCGGGACTGCTCGCCGAAGAGGCCCCGGTAGCCCTCCACGACGCCGCGCAGCAGCGCCACGGAGCGCTCGTACTCGCCGACCTCGCGCAGGTCACGGGCGAGGTTGCTGGCCGAGAGCAGGGTACGCGGATGGTCGGCGCCGAGGACCAGGCGCAGTCGCCGGTGGGTGCTCTCGTTGAGTTCCAGGGACTTCGCGAAGTGCCCCATCATCTGGTACGACGCGGCCAGGTTGTTCGCCGAGATCAGGGTACGGCGGTGGTCCTCGCCGAACACGTCCACCGACGCCGCGTACGTGCGCAGGTCCCGCTCCAGCGCCTCCCGGTAGCGGCCGAGCGCCCGCAGGTCACCGGCGTAGCCGCCGGCCGTCATCAGGGTGTACGGGTGGCCGGGGCCGATCAGCTCCTCCTGCTGGCGCAGGGTGTCCTCGTCCAGCCGGCAGGACTCCTCGAAGCGGCCCAGGCTGCGCAGCAGGTTCGCCCAGTTGAACCGCAGGTGCAGCAGCTGCACCCGCAGCGCCCGGTGCGCGGCGGAGTCCGGGGACAGCTCACCCAGCCGGGTGGACCAGATCTTGTCGGCCTGCCGGGCGTACTGCTCGCCCTGCTCGAAGCCGCCGTTGAGGTAGATGTAGCGGATCCGGTCGATGACCAGCTGCCGGACGTCGTCGTCGTGGCAGGAGACCGCGTCGGAGCCGTCCAGGTGGGGCCAGAGGATGCGGAAGCGCTCCTGCAGGGCCGGGTCCTCCACCTCACCGGACGGGCGGGACCCGGCCAGGATGCGGTGCACGTCGTGCTTGACCTCGTCCAGCTCGCGGTCGGACATCCGGACCCGCAGCGCCGCCTGGAGCAGCCGGTGCACCTGCACCCGCTGGGCGTGCAGGTCCACCTTGATCAACGCGAGCCGGTTGATCCGCTGCACCAGCGCCGCCGCGATGTCCCGCTCGGAGACCCGGTCGGCGACGCGCGCCGCGACGACCGGGTCGTGCGGGGCGATCACCCGCGCCACCTGATCGCCGTAGAGCAGGTCGAGGGAGATCTCCGGGGCGAGCACCGAGGCGAGCTGGAGCAACCGGTACGCCCCGGCGGACTGCTCCTTCAGCCGCTGCAGCGACCGGCCCCACACGTCGGTCTCCGGGCCGGTGCGCTCCAGCCCGGCCAGGTACTCCCCGACCGGCGTGCCGGTGTCGGCGAGCCAGGCGCCGGCCATCGCGACGAGGATCGGGATGTTCTCCACCGCGTCGGCGACCCGCTCGGCCTCGGTCACGCTCATCGACTCCGCGCCGATGCGCGAGCGCAGGTGCGTCACGCTCTCGGCGCGCTGGAACGCCTCGACGTCGACCGCCCGGGCCAGGTCGCCCCAGTCCGGGTTGCGGGTGGTGACCAGCACGTGCCCGTTGCCCTGCGGCAGGTACTCCTTGACGTGCTCGTACTGGTCGGCGTTGTCGAACACGAGCAGCCAGCGCAGCGGCTGGCCGGCGCCGTCGCGCCGCTCACCCCGGCTGAGCCACTGCCGTACGGCCCGGGTCTTCTCCGGGATGGTCGGCAGCTCCGGCAGGCCGAGTTCCCGACCGAGGTCCGCGACCTGGACGTCGACGAACTGCGGCGGGTCCGCGTCGACCCACCAGACGATGTCGTACGCGCCACGGAAGCGGTGGGCGTACTCGATGGCGAGCTGGGTCTTGCCGATGCCCGCGCCACCGCGCAACGCCACCGGGACGGCGTCGGCGCCGCCGGCCTTGAGCTCCTCGCGCAACCGGCGCAGCAGCAGCTCGCGGCCGGTGAAGCGGACGTTGCGGCCCGGCGGGTTGAACACCTCCGCCCCGACGGCCGGGAACCGGGCGCCCACGACGGCGTGCCCGCGCTCGCCCGGGGCCCGGCCGACGAGCTTGAGCAGCTGCTCGGCGGCGGCCTCGGCGCTGCGGTCGTGCACCGAGGCCCAACTGCCCACCGGCACGTCGGCGGCGGGTGCGGTGTCGTCCAGGTGCAGGGCCAGGACGGGCACGCCGGGCGGCACCAGCTCCGCCGCGGCGCGGCCCCGGCCGGCGCGGTACGCGCGCGACACCAGCCGCAGCTCGCGATGGGTGACCCCGGCGCGGGCCGGCGCCGGCTCGTGGGGCGCGACGGGCTGCACCCGCAGGTCCGCCGCGGTGAGCACGGCCTGCACCCACTCCGCCCAGGCCTGGTCCTCGGCGACGTGCCGGAGCACGATCAGCTCGTCGGCGGCGGCCGGCTTGCGCTCGAAACGCTGCACGGTCTGCCGGCGCAGCGCCTCGTCGATGCGGGGCAGCGCGGTGATCCGGCCGTTGGTGATGTGACTGGTCAACGTCTCGTACGCCGACAGCAGGGTGGTCCGGCCGCCCGGCTCGTCGCCGAAGGTCGCCAGGGTCTCCTCGTAGGCGTAGTACGCCCGGTAGGGCACCTCGACGGTCAGCCAGTACTCCTGCCGCTCGGCGTCGGTCATGCCGCTGGGCAGGCCGGCGAAGCGCTGCATGGCCAGCGCCCGGCCGGCGTCGCGCTTGCCCTTCTCGCCGTCGTCGACCCGCATCGGCACCGGCAGCACCCGTCGGGCGCGCCGGCCCTCGTAGCCCCGGACCCGGGCGGCGACCTCAGCCGCGCCGTCGATGCCCTGGCCGCTGAGGGTGAAGCAGTCCACCAGCACGTCCGGCAGGTGGATGGTGCAGATCTCGGCGACGTCGCTGATGCCGGTGCGGCTGTCGATCAGCGTCCAGTCGTAGTGCCGTTTCATGTCCTCGCGCAGCGCGTCGAAGAACTGCGCGCCGCCGAGCCGGTTGTAGAAGTTGTCCCAGTTCAGCCCGGTGACGCTGGTGGCGTAGTCGGGGTTGTGCCGGCCCGCGAGCAACAGGTCGAGGCTGCCGCCGCCGGGGAAGTCCCAGCTCACCGAGAAGGCGTAGTTGTGCACCCGGGCGTACTGGCGGTGCCAGTCGCCGGGGCGGGCGGCGGCGTCGCCGGGCGCCCTGCGCCGCCGGGCGTTCTCCCACTCGTACTCCAGGATCAGGTCCATCACCCCGCCGGTGGAGGCGACCTGCTCCGGGTCGAGGAACGGGGCGAAGAACCGGTGCAGGCCCGGCGACTCCAGGTCCCAGTCGGCGACCAGCACACGCTGGCCGTTGGCGGCCAGGATCCAGGCGGTGTTGGCCAACGCCATGGTGCGGCCGGTGCCGCCCTTGTAGGAGTAGAAGGTGACGACCTGGCCCTCACGTGGTGGCGTCATCGCTCTTCCTTCCCTCGCGGTACGTCTGATGGGCCCTCCGGTCGCAGCCGGGGCCGGGGCACGGCCGGGCCGTCGGGCGGGTCGACCGGGCCGTGCCGCAGGAACAGCTTGCGGGCCTCGATCACGAGCTGCGGGGCGCTGCGCTCGAACTCGACGATCTCCCGCACCGGCAGCACCTGCGGGAACCGCGCGTCCTGCAAGCTACCGGCGATCGTCTCGGGCGTGTCGTCGCCACGCGCGCCGTCGGCGGCGATGACCAGCGGGACGGCCCAGCGCGGCAGCCCGTCCACCGCCGCGCGCGCGTCGCCGGGGTCGACGGAGGCGTCGACCAGCACGACGGTGGGGCTCTCCGGCGCCCGGGTGCGGGCCTCGGCGATCTCGACCACCCGGGTGGGCAGGCCCAGCCGCTCGGCGGTGGCCGCCACGTAGTCGGCGACGGCGAGGGCGTGCTGGTCGCCGTACGGTCGCCAGCGGGACCCGTGCGGGGTCACCGTGGTGATCACCAGTGGCGTGTCCCCGCTGTCGACCACCGTGCTGCTGGCCGGCGTGGCCGCCCGGGACGGGGCGAGCGGGTCGGACTCGGTGACCGTGACGACCCGCTCGGCGAGCGCGGTGAGCAGGCTCTCGTACTGCCGGCGGTAGGCGCTGAGCTTGCACAGCGCCCGCAGCCCGTTCTCGGCGTAGTCGGCGCGGTCGACCGGGTCCCGGGCCAGCTCCAGCGCCTGCGCCGTCTCGGGTCGTTCCTCCCACGGCGACAGCGGCAGCCAGAGCACCGGCAGGACGTGCCGGGCGGCCCGCCCGGCTGGCAGCCCGCGCAGTCGGCTGTGGAAGGAGTCGCGCTCGCCGAGGGCCCACGGGTTGCTGAAGTACTTCGGCGAGTAGAGCGGGACGAAGACGTGGGTGACGCTGAGCGCGTCGGTGAGCGCCCGCTTCAGGTCGGCGCCGGGGTCGACCAGGCCGTCGAAGAAGCCCACGTCCAGCTCGCCGGTACGCCGCGCGGTGCGCCGTACGGCGGCGCCGAGGTCCTGGAAGAACCGGTTGACCCAGAAGTCGGTGTCGGGCCGGGCCGCGGCCGACAACGGCACCGAGTGGGCGTAGCTGAGGAAGAAGTACGTCTGCCGGCCGGCGGGCGTCACGGTGGAGGACGTGTCAGACCAGGTCATGCCCGACCTCCTCGAACGTGGCGCGGAGCCGGCCCATGTCGGCCGGGACCTCGGCCCGTACCCAGTGCGTGTGGTACGCCCGGGCGACGCGCTGGGCCAGCCGCCAGACCACCGCGTCGTAGGCGTCCTTGCCGTTCTTGCCCAGGCTGAGCAGGCCGTAGATGCCCTCTTCCTGGTACTGCGGGGCGATGTCCGAGGGTAGCCGGGTCGGGCTGAACATCTGCCGCTGCGACACGACCGGCGGCATCGACCGGCGCTCCACCACCGACCAGTTGACCGGGATGATCGGGGTCTCCCCCGGGGTCGTCACCGCGCCGGGGCGCAGGGTGACCCGGCGGCGGGCGAAGGCGTCCCACTCCCGGGCGCACCAGGCGCTGTTGAGGTACTGCGGTGAGATCAGCGGGATGAAGACCTGGCAGTGCCCGGCGGCGAAGGCCAGGTCGTCGGTCCACACCTGCCCGCCGTCGAGCATCCGGTCCATGAACCCGGCCGGCCGCCCGGCCGGCAGCCCGAGCAGCTCGACCACGTGGTCGGAGAGGTCGACGAAGAGCTGGAAGACCTTCTGGTTGGTGTCCCTCGGCGGCGCGGCGACCCGGTTGCGGGTGCGGGCGTAGCTGAGGAAGAAGACGGGCGCTCCCGGGTCGACCCGGAAGTCTTCCTCCGTCACGCGCCGCTCCCGCCCGGTGTGGACATCCTCGACCGCCCACAGTATCGACAGCCGCACAATCCGCGCTGTCCCGCAGGGCGACCGGCACCGCCTCGCCCGCCGGAACCCGAGCCGGTCCCGGGCCCGCGAGCGGTGCGCGGGCCGTCCGGACCGGACCGTGGCGGTCACGGCCAACTGTCCAGAGTGTCGCGCATCCGACGGACGAACCGGTCCCCGGCGGTGGTCAGCGCGCCGAGGCCGAGCAGCGCGTCCAGGGCCCCGTCGGTCCAGTCGCGGTAGCGGCGGAACTCGGCGGCCGCGACCGGGCCGGAGCGGTGCCGCCACACGTCGGCGACCGCCAGGTGGGCGTAGGTGCCGTGCAGGACCCCCTCGACCGGACGCGGGTCGGCGCGCCAGGGCACCGTCAGCCGGCGCTCGTCGTGGGGGTCGAACAGGTCGCAGACGTCGAGCACCGCGTTCAGCTTGAGGTGCTGCACCTCGTGGACCAGCAGCACCGCCAGCGCCGCGTCGTCGGGCGCGGGCGCCAGCGCCACCGCGCCGAAGGCCGCCCCGGCGGCAGCGCTGCGCTGCGCCCCGCCGGCGTCGGGCCGCAGCGGCACGACCGCGCGCAGCAGGGTCCGCACGCCGGGGGCGTAGCCGGCGGTCTCGGTGTCGACGCGGCGCAGCGCCCGGTCGAGCTGCCCGGTCCACCGCGCCGCGTCGGCGGCGCCGAGGCGGGCGGCGACCGGCAGCTGGTAGCAGTCGCGGTACGGGTCGGTGTCCTCGATCAGCAGGTCGCGCCCGCCGACCCGGACGTGTCGGGTCGGCAGCCAGTGCGCCGGCCCGTCGGCGCCGATCCGCACCCGGTGGCGCCGCCCGGCGACGTGCACGTCGAAACCGTCGTCGCGGACGGCGAGGCGGGCCGCGCGCGCGTCGGCGGCGACGGTGAGCGCGCCGAGCGTGGGCAGGGGCAGCACTCCGTCGGCCAGCGGCACGTCGAGGTCGGCGGGGACCGCGGCGCGGATCGCGGCGGCGGCCGCCACGCAGGCCAGGTACGACACGTCCCCGGTCGCCGTGTCCCGGCAGCGTTGCGCCCAGCGCCGGACGAAGGGGTGCTCCAGCACGGCCTGCACGGCGTCGGGGGCGGCGACGTCGAGGTCGACCAGGAGCTGCCAGCCGGCCGCCGCCACCGGGTCGTCGGCCGCGCGGGGGCTGAGCGCGACGAGCAGCGCGCGGACCATGGCGAGGTGCACCGAGGCGAGCTGGTGGGCGCTCTCCTCGCCGCCCGGGCCGGCGGCGAGGTCGTCGAGCACGTCGCGGCCGAGCGAGTCGGCGTCCGGCCGGGCGACCGGCACGTACGCGGGGGTGCCCGCCATCGCGCTGATCAACTCCTTGAGGTCGGCACAGTAGACGGACGGGTTGTCGAAGCCGGCGCCGGCCCGGTAGCGGTGGGCGAAGAGCCCGCCGCCGCACTGGCGGACCACCGGGCAGTCGCGGCAGGTGGCGCAGAGCCCGGCCAGGCCGCTCTGTCGGATGGCGATCATCGGGTGGGCGGCGGCGACGTCGACGTCGTGCCGGAAGACGTCCAGCCCGGTGGCCGCCGCCCCGTCGTAGGCCGACTTGAGGGAGTCGACCTGCTCGAAGGTGCCGTCGGTCTCGATCACCACCAGGTCGGCGAAGCCGAGCCCCACCGCCTCGGTACGGCTGGTGCCGCCGGTGGCGGTGGACAGCAGCGACTCCAGCAGCCGGATCGGCACCGGCCGCCCGTCGGCCAGCCAGCGCCGGTGGATCGCCAGCAGCCAGTCCGCGTACGGGGTGGCGACGCCGTCGGGGCGCGGCGGTGGGCGTTCCCAGTTGGCGTGCGGGAGCAGGAAGTCGATGTGCGGCGGCTGCTCGGCCAGCAGCGCCTCGTAGACGCGCACCGGATCGTTGTCCAGGTCGATCGTGCACAGGATGCCGGCATAGCTGGCCCGGTACTCGGGGCGGCGCAGCAGCGCCAGCGCGCGCCGCACGGCGGCGTGACTGCTCGCGCCGTTGGCGTGGCGCCGGTGCCGGTCGTTGGCGGCCAGGTCGCCGTCGAGGGAGACGCCGACCTTGACGTCGTGGGCCACCAGCACGTCGCAGACCTGCGGGGTGAGCAGCACCCCGTTGGTCTGCATCCGCAGGTCGAGCCGGGTCACCGGGTCGATCTGCCGGCGCAGTTCGGCGGCGGCGGCGTCGAGGCCGGCCGCGCCGGCCAGCAGCGGCTCGCCGCCGTGCAGGACGACCCGCACGGTGTCGAGCCGGTGCGCGGCGGCGTGCTCGGCGATCCGCCGGGCGGCGGCCCGCAGGGTGGACGCCGTCATCACCTTGGGCTGGCGCCGCCACGACTGGTCCGGGTGCTGGTAGACGTAGCAGTGGTCGCAGGCGAGGTCGCAGCGGCTGGTCAGCTTCAGCACGTACTGGCTCAGCGGGCTGACCCCGGCGGTGGGCTCCCTGCGCGGCTCGGCAGGGTCAGATCGCAGAACCGAAGCCCTGGACATCGACGCCGGTCGGGCGGTTGACCCTGCGGTCGTGGGCGTGGGCGACGTCTGACGCGCGGGGGACCGGGATCTGCCCGAGCGGGGTGCGCAGGAGGTCGGCCAGCGGCGGTGGGGTCGGGGCCTGGTCGGGACGGACAGCGGTGCGCTCCACGGCGTTCCCCCATGTGAGTCGGAGGTCGGCGGGCCTCGGCCCGGGACGACGGTCGACGCCGACCATCGACGATAATATATGGCACACGCGGTGATGTCACGGCCGCTCTGCGTTCAACTCGCCCACCGTCACGCCTTCGGCCCGCCGCGCCCGCCCGGCCGCGCCCGCGCACCCCGCCCACCGGCCCGGACGACGACCGGACCGGGAGCGCATCTGCGGCCCGATCCGCGCCATGACCCTCCGGTACGCGAGGGCAACACCGCCTGTCGCCACGCGTTCGCGGCCGACTAGGGTGACCGGGTGACCGTGTTCCGGATCAGCGAGGCCGCCGAACTGCTCGGCGTCAGCACCGACACGGTGCGGCGCTGGATCGACGCCGGGCGGCTGGCCGCCAGCCGCGACGAGCACGGCCACCGGCTGGTCGACGGCGTCGACCTGGCCGGTTTCGTCCGCGCCCAGGGCGCCGGACCCGACGGCGGGGCCGAGTTCTCCTCGGCGCGCAACCGACTGCGCGGGATCGTCACCGCCGTCGTCAAGGACACCGTGATGGCGCAGGTCGACATCCAGGCCGGGCCGTTCCGGGTGGTGTCGCTGATGAGCCGGGAGGCGGTCGACGAGCTGGGCCTGACCGTCGGGTCGGTCGCCGTCGCCGTGATCAAGTCGACCACCGTGGTGGTGGAGCGGGCCGGCACCGGCGCCCGGGCGAGGGGCGGCGCGTGAGGATCCGTCCGGCCCTCGCCGCCCTCGTCACGGCGAGCCTGCTCGCCACCACCGCCGGCTGCGGCGCCGACGACCGGCCGGCCGACGGCACCGGCACGCTCACCGTCTTCGCCGCGGCCTCGCTCACCGAGTCGTTCACCACGCTGGGTCGGGAGTTCGAGGCCGCCCACCCCGGTGTGCGGGTCACCTTCAACTTCGCCGGCAGCTCTGCGCTGGCCACCCAGATCGTCCAGGGCGCGCCGGCGGACGTGTTCGCCTCGGCCGCCCCGAAGAACATGGCCACGGTCACGGAGGCCGGAGCCGCCGACGGCGCTCCCACCGTCTTCGCCCGCAACCAGCTGGTCATCGCCGTGCCGAAGGGCAATCCCGACCGGATCACCGGCCTGGCCGACCTCGTCCGGCCCGGCGTCACGGTGGCGCTCTGCGCCGCGCAGGTGCCGTGCGGGGCCGCCGCCCGCAGCGCGCTCGACACCGCGACCGTGCGACTCACCCCGGTCACCCTGGAGCAGGACGTCCGGGGCGCGCTGGCCAAGGTGACGCTCGGCGAGGTCGACGCGGCGCTGGTCTACCGCACCGACGCACGGGCCGCTGCCGCCGAGGTCGACGGCGTCGAGTTCCCCGAGTCGGCCGTGGCGGTCAACGACTATCCGATCGTCGTGCTCACCGACGCGCCGAACCCGGTCGCCGCCCGCGCGTTCGTCGAGCTGGTCCGCGGCGCGCGGGGCCGGGCCGTGCTCGCCGCCGCCGGCTTCGCACCGCCGGGGTCCGCGTGAGCGTCCCGGTGGACGCCCCGCCCCGCCGGCGGCGGCCCGTCCGGCGGATGCCGGTGGCGCTGGTCGTCCCGGCCGCCCTCGGGTTGCTCTTCCTGGTGCTGCCGCTCGTCGGGCTGCTGGTCCGGACCCCGTGGGACAGCCTGCCGCAGCGGCTGGCCGCCCCGGGCGTGCTCACCGCGCTGCGGTTGTCGGTGCAGTCGGCCACCCTGGCCACCCTGCTCTGCCTGGCGCTCGGCGTACCCCTGGCCTGGCTGCTGGCCCGGGCCCGGTTTCCCGGCCGGCGGGTCGTACGGGCGCTGGTGACCGTGCCGCTGGTGCTGCCGCCGGTGGTCGGCGGGGTGGCGCTGCTGCTGGTCTTCGGCCGTCGGGGCCTGCTCGGGCAGTGGCTGGACAGCACCTTCGGGGTGACCCTGCCCTTCACCACCACCGGCGTGGTGCTCGCCGAGGCGTTCGTCGCGATGCCGTTCCTCGTCATCGCCGTGGAAGGGGCGCTGCGCGGCGCCGACAGCCGCTACGAGGAGGCCGCCGCCACCCTCGGCGCCGGCCGCTGGACCACCTTCACCCAGGTGACGCTGCCGCTGATCGCCCCCGGCGTGGCCGCCGGCACGGTGCTCTGCTGGGCCCGCGCGCTCGGTGAGTTCGGCGCCACCATCACCTTCGCCGGCAACTATCCCGGCCGCACCCAGACCATGCCGCTCGCGGTCTACCTGGCGTTGGAGACCGATCTGGAGGCGGCGATCGTGCTCAGCCTCGTCCTGCTCACCGTCTCGGTGGCGATCCTCGCCGGGCTGCGCGACCGCTGGATCGGCAGCCCGTGACCGCGCCACTCGACGCCCACCTGGTCGTGGAGCGTGGCGACTTCCGCCTCGACGTGCCGCTGCGGGTCGCCGCCGGCGAGGTGGTGGCGCTGCTCGGCCCGAACGGGGCCGGCAAGACCACCGCGCTGCGCGCCCTCGCCGGGCTGCAACCGCTCACCGCCGGGCACGTCACCGTCGACGGCGTCGACCTGGACCGGCCCGCACGCGACCGGTGGGTGCCGCCGGAGCGCCGCCGCCTCGGCGTGGTGTTCCAGGACTACCTGCTCTTCCCGCACCTCAGCGCGCTGGACAACGTCGCGTTCGGGCCCCGCCGGCAAGGGCTGGACCGACGCGCGGCACGGGAGCGGGCCGCCGGCTGGCTGGAGCGCGTCGGCCTCGGCGGGTACGCCCGACGCCGGCCCCGGGAACTCTCCGGCGGCCAGGCGCAGCGGGTCGCCCTGGCCCGCGCGCTCGCCGTACGGCCTCGGGTGCTGCTGCTCGACGAGCCGCTCGCGGCGCTGGACGCCCGCACCCGGCTGGAGACCCGGGCCGAGTTGCACCGGCACCTGGCCGACCACGACGGCGCGGCGCTGCTGGTCACCCACGATCCGCTGGACGCGCTCGCCCTGGCCGACCGGCTGGTGATCATCGAGGAGG
Source organism: Micromonospora coxensis (assembly GCF_900090295.1). Lineage (NCBI taxonomy): Bacteria > Bacillati > Actinomycetota > Actinomycetes > Micromonosporales > Micromonosporaceae > Micromonospora > Micromonospora coxensis. The sequence goes on from NZ_LT607753.1 coordinate 891,123, forward strand.
GCCGAGTGGTGCAGGAGGGGGACGCGGCGGCGGTGACCGCCCGGCCGCGCACCGACTACGTCGCCCGGCTGGTCGGGCTCAACCTCTACCGTGGCCGGGCCGACGGCGACCGGGTGCGCCTCGCCGACGGCTTCACCCTGGCCAGCACCGACCGGGTCGACGGAGACACGTTCGTGGTGTTCCCGCCGGCCGCCGTGGCGCTGCACCCGCGCCGCCCCGAGGGCAGTCCCCGCAACACCTGGCCGGCCACCGTCGCCGGGGTGCAGCGGCACGGCGACAACCTGCGGGTGCAGTTGACCGGGGCGCTCGACGCGGCCGCCGACGTGACCCCGGCCGCCGTCGCCCAGTTGCGACTGGTCCCGGGGCAGCAGGTGTGGGCGGCGGTCAAGGCCAGCGAGACCCGCGCCTACCCGGCCTGACCGGCGGCCGGGCCGAAGGTCCCGCCGGGACGGGTCGACCGACGCCTGCCGCTGATACCCCCAGGGGTGTTGACTGGTGGCGACGGACGAGCAGGAGGACGACATGCGACAGCAGGCCGAGGTGGGCACCCGCCGGATCGACGCCCGGTTCCTCGACGGCGAGGCGTACGAGTTCACGGCGCGCGGGCACCGCGTCCGGGTGGACCAGCCGGTGACCGACGGCGGCGACGACACCGCCCCCACCCCGGTGGAGCTGTTCGTCGGGTCGCTCGCCACCTGCGTGGCCTTCTACGCCGGGCGCTACCTGACCCGGCACGGGCTCGACCGCGACGGCCTGCGGGTCGGCGCCGACTACGAGATGGCCGCCGACCGGCCGGCCCGGGTGGCCGCGATCCGGTTGACCGTGCACGTCCCGCCGGGACTGCCCGCCGACCGGCGGGCCGCGCTGCTGGCCGTGGCCTCGCACTGCACGGTGGGCAACACCCTGGCCGCCGCCCCGGACGTCAGCGTCGACCTGGCCTGAGCCGCGACGTCACCGGGCGCCGGCCCGGTCGGCGCGCCACCGGTCGATGAGGGCCGGCATTTCCCGCCAGAGGTAGTCGTAGAAGTCCCGCATCTCGGCGAGACGACGACCGGCGGGCGAGTCCGGCCCGGTCGCCGCGATGCCCTGCTCGGCGGCGTCGCGCATGACGGTGACGACGGCGTTCTGGTTGGACATCAGCGTGGCCCAGGCGCCCTCGCGGATGCGGAAGTGCTCGCGGCGGCTGCCCGGCGCGGGGACCCGTTCGATCAGCCCGATGCCGGTCAGGGACCTCAGCGCCGTGGAGACGCTGCCCGAGCTGATGGTGAGCGCGTCGGCGATCTCGCCGGCCGTCATCGTCTCCTGCTCGGTGAAGAGCAGGGCCGCGAGCACCCGCGCGGTCATCCGTTGCAGGCCCCCCTCGGTGAGGACCAGGGCGAGCCGTTCCGCCGGATCGCTCGTCGCCGTCATGCCGTCACCCTTCTCTCGGCTCCGGCTCGGACCTTAACATCTTCAGAAATCTCTGAAGATTCGATAATGTCGAAGGCATGAGTGAGGTCATCCGACTCGAGAAACTGACCAAGACGTACGGCCGCCGCCGCGGCCTGGCCGGCCTGGACCTGACGGTGGCCGAGGGCGAGGTCTTCGGGTACCTGGGGCCCAACGGCGCGGGCAAGTCGACCACCATCCGCCTGCTGCTGGACCTGATCCGTCCCACCGACGGGCGCGCCCTGCTGTTCGGCACGGACAGCCGGCGGGCCGAGGCCCGGCTGCGCCGACGGATCGGCTACCTGCCCGGTGACTTCACCGTCGCGCCCCGGCAGCGGGTCGAGCAGTGCCTCGCCCACCTCGCCGCGCTGCGCGGCGGGGTGCCCCGGGCCCGCATCGACGCGCTGGCCGCCCGGCTGGACCTCGACCTGGGCGCCCGCGTCGGCGCGCTGTCCAAGGGCAACCGGCAGAAGGTCGGCCTGGTGCAGGCCCTCATGCACCGACCGGACCTGCTGATCCTCGACGAACCCACCTCCGGCCTGGACCCGCTGGTGCAGCAGACCTTCCTCGACCTGATCCGCGAGGCGAAGCTCGCCGGCCAGACGGTCTTCATGTCGTCGCACGTGCTGACCGAGGTGGAGGCGGTGGCCGACCGGGTCGGCATGATCCGCGAGGGCAGGCTGGTCGCCCTGGACACCGTCGCCCGACTGCGCGGCCGGGCCGCCCACGACGTCGAGATCACCTTCGTCGGCCCCGCCGACCAGGCCGGGCTCGCCGCCCTGCCGGAGGTCTCGGACCTGGTGGTCGACGGCCGGACCGCCCGCCTGCGCCTGTCCGGCAGCCCGGACACGCTGATCCGCCTGCTCGCCGGGCACCGCCTGGCCCGGCTGCGGGTGACCGAACCCGACCTGGAACACCTCTTCCTCGCCCACTACCGCACCGACGACACCGTGGAGGCCAGCCGTGCCTGAGGTCATGACCCGTACCCTCTGGGAGGGCCGCCGGGCGCTCGCCGGATTCGCCGCCGGGACGGCGCTGGTCGGCGCCATGTACGCCGGCTTCTACCCCCAGGTCGCCGACGGTGCGATGGGCCAGGCGGTGCAGGGCTTCTCCCCCGCCATGCGCGAGGCGCTGCGGATGGAGGACCTCGGCTCCGCCGCCGGCTACCTGGGCTCCAGCGTGTTCGGCATCATCGTCCCACTGGTCGCCGTGATCTGGGGCGTCGGCACCGGCGCCCGGGCGATCGCCGGCGAGGAGGAGAGCGGGCACCTCGACCTGCTGCTGGCCCACCCGGTGTCCCGGACCAGGGTGGTGCTCGACCGATTCGCGGCGCTGGTCACCGGCGCCGCGCTGATCGCCGCCGCCGTCTGGGTGGCCATGCTGGCCGTACGCCCCGGCGCCGGCCTCGACGACGTCGGCGTCGCCGAGTTCGCCGCCCAGTGCCTGGCCCTCGCGCTGCTCGTCGTCGTCTTCGGCACCCTCACCCTGGCCGTCGGCGCGGCCACCGGCAGCCGTGGCGCGGCGCTCGGCGGCGGCGCGGCCGCGGTGGTCCTCGCCTACGTCACCCAGGCGCTGGCCGGGCAGCTCGGCGCGGGCGCGCTGCGTCACCTCTCACCCTTCCACCACTACATCGGCGGGGAGCCGCTGCGGAACGGCTTCCAGTGGGACGGCCTCGCCACAATGACGGCAACCGCGCTGGTCCTGCTGGCCGTGGCGGTGGTGACCTTCGACCGCCGCGACCTGGCCACCTGAGCCTCCCCGGCAGCCGGCGGGCGGGACGTGGGTCTGCTCGGTGCACCGCACCGTGCGCCTGCTGCGACCCGCCTCCGGGCGGGCCGGAGCCGGGCGGCGCCGGCCCGCCCGGTCAGCGGGTGCGGTGGCACTCGCGCACGTCGGGCCGGAGCGCGCCGGCCCGCCCGGCAGCAGGGACGCTACGTCGTGCCGGGCCGCCCGTGCGGTGCGGCGTCACCGGCCGGCGCACCGTCGGCGGGAGCGGCGTCACCGGCCGACGCGGGACCGGCAGGCGTGGCGTCACCGGCCGGCGCACCGCCGGTGGGGGCGACGCCCGCCGTCCGGTCGGCACGCCCCGCCGGCCCGTTCGCCGCACGCCGCGAGCGGAGCCGGTGCAGCACCCCGTGCCAGTGCGGGGTGTCGCGGGTGTCGTCGAACGCCCGGGCCACCACCACGTCGGTCGACGAGTGCGCCAGGATCGAGATCACGATGGTCAACGCCACCAGGTGGAACACCTCGTCCGCGGCCGCGATGCCGGACTCCAGCACCAGCAGGCCGTACACGACCGAGGCGAATCCCTTCGGTCCGAACCACATGGCGGCGGCCTGCTCCCGCAGGCTCAGCCCGGAGCGGAGGAAGGAGATCCACAGCGCGACCGGGCGGGCCACCACGATCGCCAGGACGGCGAAGATCCATCCCGCCCAGGAGATCTCCCCGAGGAACTCCACCGAGATCAACGCCCCGAAGACCAGCAGCGCGGCCAGCTTCAGCAGCTCGGCCACGTTCTCGCCGAAGTGCTCGAACGCGGTTCGCTCCCGCGGTCCGAAGGTGGCCACGGTGATGCCGGCGGCGAACGCGGCCAGGAACAGGTTGCCGTGCGTCGCCTTGCCCAGGGCCAGCACCAACAGCCCGATGGCCACCCCGTTGAGCGGGGCGTACGCCGCCGACGCGGCGAACCAGCGGGTCCGTTCCAGCGCGATCGCCAGCAGCGGCACCAGCACGCCGATGAGCAGTCCGACGACCAGCTCGGTCGCCAACTCCCCCAGGTGCAGGTCGTCCGAGCCGGCGGCCACGGCCAGGAGCACGACCACGAACGGCAGGGCCAACCCGTCGTTGACGCCCGACTCGACGTTCAGCAGGTGCCGCAGCCTGGCCGGCACCTTGTCGTTGCCGACCAGGGCGGCGGCGAAGACCGGGTCGGTCGGGGCGAGGATCGCCCCGACCAGCAGCGCCTCCGGCCAGTCCAGTCCGGCGACGTAGCGCGCCAGCACGGCGGTGACCAGCAGGGTCAGCGGCAGGCCCCAGCCCAGCGCGCGTCCGGGCAACCGCCACGCGGAGCGCAGGTCGGCCCAGCCGACGCGCATCCCGTCGGTGAACAGCACGGCGAAGAGCGCCAGCTCGGCGAGCTGCGCCACGATCGGCGAGTCCGCCCGCAGGTGCAGCACCCCACCGGTGTCCTCACCGAGCACGAAGCCGGCCACCAGGAACAACGCCGCGGTGGAGAGGATCGTCCGGTGGGCCAGGGCGGAGACGAGCACCGCCGCCAGCAGGACGACGGCGAAGGACAGCAGCAGCACGACAACCTCCGGGAGGCACGACGGGTCACGGTGCCGACCAGGCTTCCCGGCGCTCCACGGATCCCGGTGATCATAAGCCCCGGCCGCAACGGAGAGGGCGTCGGCCTCACCACGAGCCCGGCGTCCCGGCCTGACGACCCCCGCCGGCACGGACGTGCGATGATCCGCCGTGTGGCGATGACGGCCCGGCGCGGTACGCCGGAGGGACAGCCGGCCCAGGGTCGGCCGGCAGGGGCGGCGTGCCGAAACTGAAGCGCCTGCCCGCGTGGAAGCGCGACGGCAACCGGTTCCGGCACCCGGCCCAGGTGATCAGCACCGGGTTCGGCACCGCCGTCGCGACCGGCACGGCCCTGCTGTCACTGCCGGCGGCCACCCAGTCCGGACAGCGGGCGCCCCTGGTCGACGCGCTGTTCACCGCCACCTCCGCCGTCTGCGTCACCGGGCTGGTGACCGTCGACACCGGCAGCTACTGGTCGGACTTCGGGCAGGTGGTCATCCTGCTGCTCATCCAGGTCGGCGGCCTGGGCATCATGACGTTGGCGACGCTGTTCACCGTGCTGCTCTCCCGTCGGCTCGGCCTGCGCGCGCGGTTCCTCGCCCAGGCCGAGACCAAGAGCCTCGACCTGACCGACGTGCGGGGCGTGGTCCGGCGGATCGTCCTGTTCAGCCTGATCAGCGAGACGGTCGTGGCGCTGGTGCTCACCCTGCGGTTCGCCACCGCCTACGACGAGCCGCTCGGCGCGGCGGTCTACGACGGCGTGTTCCACGCGATCTCCGCGTTCAACAACGCCGGCTTCTCCACCAACGCCGACAGCCTGGTCCGCTACGTCACCGACCCGTGGATCAACCTGACCGTCACCAGCGCGGTGATCCTGGGCGGGCTCGGGTTCCCGGTGGTCTTCGAACTCCTGCGCACCTGGCGCCGACCGGCGCTGTGGTCGGTGATGACCCGCCTCACCGTCACACTCACCGCCACCCTGCTGGTCCTCGGCACCCTGGTGTTCACGCTGGCCGAGTACACCAATCCCCGGACATTCGGCCCGCTGAGCGCGCCGGAGAAGTTCCTCGCCGGATTCTTCGCCTCGACGATGACCCGTACCGCCGGGTTCAACAGCGTCGACATCGGGGCGATGCGACCGGAGAGCCTGCTCGCCAGCGACGTGCTGATGTTCATCGGCGGGGGCAGCGCCGGCACCGCCGGGGGCATCAAGGTGACCACCTTCGGGCTGCTGGCGTTCGTGCTCTGGTCGGAGATGCGCGGGGAGACCCACGTCAACGTGGGCCGGCGGCGGATCCCGCCCAGCAACCAGCGGCAGGCGCTGGCGGTGGCGCTGCTCAGCGCCGGGGCCGTGGCGACGGCCACCTTCGCGCTGGTCGCGATGACCTCGTACGGCCTGGAGCCGATCCTGTTCGAGGTCGTCTCCGCGTTCGCCACGGTCGGCCTGTCGACCGGGATCACCGCCAGCCTGCCACCGCAGGCGGACCTGCTGCTGGCCGTGCTGATGTTCGCCGGCCGGATCGGTCCGCTCACCCTCGCGTCGGCGCTGGCGCTGCGCGACCGGACCCGCCGCTACGAACTACCCGAGGAGAGGACGATCGTTGGCTGACACACCGAACGATCCCGTGGTCGTCATCGGCCTGGGCCGCTTCGGCAGCGCCCTGGCCCTGGAGCTGACCAACCGGGGCACCGAGGTGCTCGGCATCGACAGCCGGCCCAAGGTGGTCCAGGCGCTGTCCGGGAGCCTGCCGCACGTGATCACCGCCGACTCCACCGACATCGAGGCGCTGCGGCAGCTGGGCGTCGCCGAGTTCCACCGGGCTGTCGTGGCCATCGGCACCGACATCCAGGCCAGCATCCTCACCACCAGCCTGCTGTCGGAGCTGGGCATCCCCGACATCTGGGCCAAGGCGATCAGTGACCAGCACCGCCACATCCTGACCCGGGTCGGCGCCACCAGGGTCGTCGCGCCGGAGCACGACATGGGCGAGCGGGTCGCCCACCTGCTCTCCGGACGGATCCTCGACTACGTCGAGGTCGACGCCGACTTCGCGGTGATCAAGACGACCCCGCCCCGGGAGGTGGTCGGCAAGCCGCTGCGGGAGTCACGGGTACGCAGCCGCTGGGGCGTGACCGTCGTCGCGGTGAAGCCGCAGGCGACCCTTGCCGGACGGAAGCCGGAGTTCACCCACGCCACCCCGGACACCGTCCTCGCCCACGGCGACCTCATCCTCGTCGTCGGCCCGATCGACAGCGTGGAGCGGTTCGCCACCAGCGACTGAGCCGGCTGCGCCGGCCGCTCACCGCCCGGCGGTCCCGTCCGTGGGCGTCTCGAAGACGTCCGGGACGCCGTCGCGGTCGCGGTCGATCTGCTCGATCTCGTGCACCCGGCGGTAGAACCGGCTGCGGGAGCGCAGGATCACCGTGGCGAGCAGCGCGGAGAGCAGCGAGCCGGTGAGCACCGCGACCTTCACCTGGTCGTCCCGCTCGCTGCCCAGCCCGAAGGCCAGCTCGCCGATGAGCAGGGACACGGTGAAGCCGATCCCGCCGAGCAGCGACAGGCCGAGCACGTCGAGCCAGTTCAGGCCCTCGTCCAGGTCGGCCCGGGAGAACCGGGAGACCAGCCAGGTGGCGGCCAGGATGCCGATCGGCTTGCCGAGCACCAGGCCGACGACGATGCCCAGGGCGACCCGGTCGGTCAGTGCGGTGACCAGGCCGGCCAGGCCACCGACGGTCACCCCGGCGGAGAGGAACGCGAAGATCGGCACCGCGATGCCGGCGGAGACCGGCCGGAACCGGTGCTCGAAGTGCTCGGCCAGTCCCGGGCCCGCGTCCGGGCCACCGGCGCCCTCGCTGCGGATCACCGGCACGGTGAAGGCCAGCAGGACGCCCGCCACGGTGGCGTGCACGCCGGACTCGTGCACCAGCACCCAGGTCGCCGCCGCCAGCGGGAGCAGCAGCCACCAGGACCGGACCCGTCGCTGCACCAGCAGGCCGAAGATCACCAGCGGGACCAGCGCGCCCAGCAGCGGCAGGACCGACAGGTCGGTGGTGTAGAAGACCGCGATGATCACGATGGCCAGCAGGTCGTCGACCACGGCCAGGGTGAGCAGGAACGTACGCAGCGCCGACGGCAGGAACCGGCCGACGACGGCGAGCACGGCCAGGGCGAAGGCGATGTCGGTGGCGGTGGGGATCGCCCATCCCTTCGCCGCGCCGCCCCCGGCGCCCGCGGCGATCGCGGTGTAGATGAGCGCGGGCACGACCACCCCACCGGCGGCGGCGGCCACCGGCACCGCCGCGCGACGGGGATCACGCAGGTCACCGGCGACGAACTCGCGCTTGAGCTCCAGTCCGGCGACGAAGAAGAAGATCGCCAGCAGGCCGTCGGCGGCCCAGGTGGCCAGGCTCAGGTCGAGGTGCAGGGACGCCGGACCGATGGTGAAGTCCCGCAGCGACTGGTACCCCTCCGACCAGGGCGAGTTCGACCAGACGAGGGCCAGCAGCGCCCCGACGAGCAGGAGCGCGCCGCCCACCGTCTCCCTGCGCAGGATGGCGGAGATGCGGCTGGTCTCCCCCCAGGACCGGCGAGCGAACAGGCTGGGGCGGCGCCGAGTGGCGTCGGTCACGAAAACTCCTCGTCGGCAGGGAACGCGTCATCCATCGCCGACCAGACTTCCCGGCACACCTGGGCCAACCCTATCCACCCCGGCGGGAAACGGCCCGTCGGAGGCACGCCCGCCCACCGCCTCACTGCCCCGCGGCGGCGCGACGGACCATCCGCCGGGCCTCGTCGCGCGGCACGCCGGTGGCCCGCAGCAGGTCGTTGGCGGCCGTACGCAGCTGCGACACGACGATCGTGCCGGAGAAGCCCATGTCCTGCCGGCACGCCGCACCGGCTTCCCGCACGGCGGCGAGCACCCGGTCCCGGGCCCGTACCGGCTCCCGGGCGGCGAGGAACTCGCGGTGCAGCAGGCGGACCGCCTCCCCGAAGTGCTCGACCGCGGCGGGCAGCCCGGCGGGCACCGGCTCGCCGTCGCGCAGGGTGGTGCCGATCCGCCGTACCAGCGCCCGGCTGTTGCGGAACGCCCGGTCCATGTGTTCGACCCCCCGGCGGTACGCGGCCAGCGCCCTGCGGCGGCGCCAGCGCACCGGGGAGAAGCGCACCACCTCGTCCGCCGCGCCGACCACCTCGCCGAGCCGGCTCAGCTCCGGCTCGGCGGCCCGCATCCGGTCCAGCACCCGCTCGGCGTCGCGGGCGTCGCCGGTGGCGAGGGCCCGTGCCGAGGCGCTCATCTCCCGGGCGAAGAGGTCCAGCGCGGGGTCGGCGACCCGGCGTACGGTGCGCAGCGGGTTGAGCGGTGCGAGGACCAGCACCACGAACAGTCCGACCGCTCCCCCGACCAGCGCGTTGACCGTCCGGGGCAGCTCCAGGTCGGGGGCGGTGGGGGTGAGCGTGGCGATCAGCACGGCCGTACCGCCGGCCTGGGTCATCAGCGCTCCGCCGCCGCGTACCAGCACCGCGCCGGTGATGGCGAGGAAGACGATCACACCGGTCTGCCACGGACCGGTCCCGAACACGGCGATGAGCAGGTCCCCGACCGCGATGCCGAGGACCACGCCGACGATCAGCTCCACGGTGCGCCGGGTCCGGTTGCCCAGGGCGGCGGCGATCACGCCGACCGCGGCGGCCGGGGCGAAGGTCGGCTCGGGGTTGCCGAGCACCCGCCCGGCCAGCACCCACGCCAGGGCGGCGGCCAGACCGGCCTGGACGGCGACGATCAGGTACGTCTGCAACCGCCGGTAGCTGTCCCGGCCGATGCCCGAGAGCCGGTCACGCAGCGGTCCCGTAGCGTCCGCCGTCCTCTCCGTGAACCGCATGGGCGCGGGTACCCGGCCCGACGGACCTCACACCGGGTACGCCATGGTGCCGGTCAACGCGACCACCCCCGGCAGGCGGGTGTCCTGGCGCAGGAACTGCACCACCACCGGCACCGGAGAGCGCAGCACCAGCCCGTACGGCCGGTCGAGGCGGATCGCCTCCGGATCGATCAGGTCGTTGACGCGGACGTGCCGGATCCGCCGGCCCCCGACGAGGATCCGGTACGGCCCGACCGGGTCGACGTCCTCGTAGTACACGTCCAGTTCCAGTTCGGCCTCGCTGTCGGTGCCGTTGAGGACGCAGAGCTCGTCGAATCCGGTGAACTGCGGCTCCGGGCCGTGCCCGGGGAAGGGGATGTGTCCGCCGGGGACGACCCAGACCAGCGCGCCGACGTCCGCCATCACGCCTCCTCCAGCAGCCGTGCCAGGTCGGGGGTGAGCAGGACCCCGTCCGGGTCGAGCCGCCGCCGTACCTGCTGGAAGTCGTCCCAGCGCGGGTAGAGCGGGCGCAGCTCGCGCGCGGTCAGCCAGTGCTTCTTGCCCCAGTGCGGCCGTCCGCCGTACTGCCGGAAGACCGCCTCCATGTCCCGGAAGTACTCCTCGTACGGCAGGGTGGTGTTCTGCAGGCAGGCGATGGTGGTGGTCGGCCGACCGTAGGCGTTGCTGAGCCAGATGTCGTCCGGCGCGATGCTGCGCACCAGCACCCGCCACGCCGCGACCCGGCGGTGGCGGTCCTTCACCCGGCGGCGGACCTCGGCGAAGCAGGCCGGGAACGCTTCCGACGGCAGCATGTACTCGATCTCCTCGAAGCGCAGCTCCCGGTGCCGGGGGATGGTGCGGTGGGTGGGTCCCACCCGTACCTCCCGGGGCGCGGCCCACGGCGCGGACTCCGGGACCCGGGGCGCGGCCCACGGTCGCCCCCGCCCCGGCCCGTCCTCCCGGTTCATCGTGCGGATCTGGGTCAGGTCGCTGCGCGGGTACCAGTAGAAGTCCATGTTGCGGTTGGTGTGCTGCAACTCGGCCAGGTGGTCCAGCGTCCAGTCGACGGGCGCGCACCAGGCCCGACGGCGCAGGTCGAAGCAGGGCTGCACGTCGAGGGTGAGCTGGGTGACCACGCCCAGGGCGCCCAGGGACAACCGCACCGCCGGCAGCAGGTCCGGGTTGCTCGTCGCCGACACCTCCAGCACGTCGCCGGCGCCGGTGACCAGTCGTACGCCGGCGACCTGGGTGCACAGGTTGCCGAAGCCCAGGCCGGTGCCGTGGGTGCCGGTGGCGGTCGCCCCGGCGATCGACTGGTAGTCCACGTCGCCGAGGTTGTCCATGGCCAGGCCGGCCTCGTAGAGCCCTTCCCCCAGCTCCTTGAGCTTCGTGCCGGCGCCGACCGTGGCGAGGTCACCGTCGTCGTGCAGGACGCCGGCGAGGCGGTCCAGGCTGACCAGGATCCCGTCGGTACGCACCAGCGGGCTCGACGAATGACCGGAGCCGACCGGGCGGATCTTCGTCCCGGACTCCCGGGCGCGCGCCACCAGACGGCGGACCGCGTCCTCGTCGGCGGGCTCGGCGTACTCGGCCGGGGTGAAGGCGAGGCTGCCGGACCAGTTGACGAATTCCCCTGCCACGCGACCTCCTCCCCGCCGGACGGGCGGCTTACCCGTCGCCGGGCCGGGTAGTCGCCCGTGACGGCGGACCGAGCGGGGGTGGCGATGGATCAGGCGTGGTGGGTCGTCCTCGCGGTGCTGGCCTGGTTGGCGATCGGCCTGGTCACCGCGGCGGTGTTCGTCACCCGGGGCGGGCACCGCAACCTGCTGTGGTACCTGGTCGGTGGACTGCTCGGCCCGATCTTCGTGCCCATCGCCCTGGAGCGCGGCCGGGCCGGCACCCGGCGGGTGGACGTGCGCTCCCGCCCGCCCTCGGCCCGGGGCGACGGGCTGCGGGTGCTGGTGGGGCTGGACGGCTCGGCGGACTCCGACCGGGCCCTGCGCACCGCCGTGCGGGCGCTCGGCGGCACGGCCGGCGATCTGGTCCTCGTCGCCGTGACCAGCCCGGACCTGATCGACGTCGAGGCCGCCGAGGAGGACCGACGGGCCCGGCGCATGCTCGACGAGCGGGTCGCGGCGCTGCCGGCCGGGCTGCCCGCGCCGAGCACGGAGATCGTCGCCGGTCATCCGGTGGACGCGCTGCTGGCGGTCGCCGACGCCCGCGACGTCGACCTGCTCGTCGTCGGCCGGGCCGGGCACGGGCTCGGTGAGCGGCTGCTCGGCAGCGTCGCCGAGGAGTTGGCCCATCGTTCCCCTCGTCCGGTCCTGCTCGGCGGCCTGCCCGGGTGAGGCGTGCCCGTCGACGCGGCACGCGCCGGCGGACGGCGACGCCCGGCCGGTGCGGGACCGGCCGGGCGTCGGTGGTGCGGGGTGGTGCGTCAGAGGCTGAGCTTCTGGCCCGGGAAGATCAGACCCGGGTCGGCGCCGACGACGCGCCGGTTGCGCTCGTACAGCGCCTGCCAGCCGCCGGCCAGGTTCTTCGCCTCGGCGATCTGCGACAGGGTGTCGCCGGTGCGCACCACGTAGGTGTCGCCGCCGGCCGCCGGGGCGCTGCGCTGCTGGCCGCGCTGCTCGGTACGCGTCGACCGCTCGGTGGTGGCCTTGGCCGTCCGGCGCGGCTCGGAGCGCCGCTCCGACTTCTGCGACTTCTGCGACTTCTCCGACTTGGTGGCGTAGCTCTTCGTCGAGCCGCCCTTCTTGCCACAGGTCGGCCAGGCGCCGATGCCCTGGCCGTCGAGCACCTTCTCGGCGATCGCGATCTGCTCGCCGCGACTGGCCAGGTCCGCCCGGGAGGCGTACTTCTTGCCGCCGTAGCCGGCCCAGGTGCTCTGGGAGAACTGGAGGCCACCGTAGTAGCCGTTGCCGGTGTTGATGCTCCAGTTGCCACCGGACTCGCACTGGGCGATCGCGTCCCAGTTGACGCTGGCGGCGCTGGCCGGGGAGGCCGGCGCCAGCACGGCGGCGACCCCGGTGACCGCGCCGACGGCGAGCGTGCCGACGGCGACGCGGCGCGAGCTGACCCGTCGGTGACGGGCGACGTATGCAGTTGCCATGTGTGATCCTCCACGCCGACGAGGTGAGCTGTCGGGTTCGGGCCGAGGAGCCCGGCCGCCGTGGCGGCTTCACCCCGAGGTGACGTGCACCGAGGAACGTGTGGGTCCCCCGCTCCATGCCCAGGTGACAAGGTCCGTGGCCGGCGGCATGGATTAGGCGTTACCGACCCCGGTTGCCCGCGATCGCGGACGAGAACGACGTTAGGAACCGTTTCGGGGATTTGCCCACTTCTTGAGAGGTTCTTCACCCGGTCAGGCGAGGGCTCGCGGCCCCCGGTTGCGGACCTCGTGCAGCCGTGCACAATGCCCGGTCAACTCGGATCCCGCTGCCCCAGCCCGAGGGCCGCGGTCCGCCCGTCGCAGGTGAGTTCTCCCGGCTGCATGAGGACAGTGGGCGGTCGCCACACCTCGACCCGGTCACCGACCACTCTGGCCAGCAGGCACGAGCCGCGTCGGCCCTCGCGCAGCGCCAGGCCCACGGCGCCGTCGACGGTCGCCACGTCCCGCCGTACCCGGGGATCGAGGCGCAGCCGGTCGACGGCCGCCCCGACGGACCGCTCGGTGGCCGCCGGGCCGGTCGGCAGCGAGCGGCGCAGCCGCTCGTCGGTGCCCGACGGCAGGCTCGGCGCGGGACGCGGGGTGATCGGCGCGGTGGGCGGGCAGTCCACCTCGGTCACCGGATCGACCCGGTCGTCCGGCCGGTACCCGAGCCGGTGACAGAGCGTCACCTCGGCGCGCGCGGACTCGGACCCGTTCCAGTCCAGGACGAGCGCCTCGCCACGGACCCGGACCACCAGCGACACCCCGTCGCCGTCCTGCCGGGTGGTGCCGTCGAGGCTCATCAGGTCGACACCCTCACGCCCGGTGACCAGCCGGCCGAACTCGTCGGCCTCCCAGGGACGGTCCCGTGCGATCGCAGCGGTCACCTCGGTCAGCCGGGCCCGGGCCTGCTCCTGCGCCTGGCGCCGGGCGTCCGCCTCGTGGTCGCCGGCCACGCAGCCCGTGAGCAGCGCCGCCAGCACCACCGCGCCGACGATCCCGACGTTGCCCCGTACCGTCCGCATGAGCGCATTGTGCCCGCCCGGCGCCAGACGCGGCATCGGCCGGACGCGGACGGCCCGGGGGCGGACGCGAGGTCCGGCCCCGGGCCACGTCCGGTTCAGAGGGTACGGGCCAGCCGGTCGGCCAGCACCCGCGCGAACCGGGCCGGATCGGCGAGGTCGCCGCCCTCGGCGAGCAGCGCCATGCCGTGGAGCAGTTCGGCGGTCTCGGTCAGCGCCGGGTCGGCGGCGTCGCGCTCGTACGCGGCGCGCAGCCCGGTGACCAGCGGGTGGGTCGGGTTGAGTTCCAGGATGCGCTTGACCGCCGGCACCTCCTGCCCCATCGCCCGGTACATCTTCTCCAGCGTCGGGGTGATGTCGTGCGCGTCGCCGACGATGCAGGCCGGCGAGGTGGTCAGCCGGGAGGAGAGGCGGACCTCCTTCACCGTGTCGGCGAGCGCGCCGCCGAGGAAGGTGAGCAGGTCGGCGTACTCCTTGGCCTGGCGTTCCCGTTCGGTGCCGGCCTCCTCGCGCTCCTGCTCGGAGTCGAGGTCGACCTGACCCTTGGCGATCGAGCGCAGCGGCTTGCCGTCGAACTCGCCGACCCGCTCGACCCAGACCTCGTCGACCGGGTCGGTGAGCAGCAGCACCTCGTAGCCCTTGGCCCGGAACGCCTCCATGTGCGGCGAGTTCTCCAGCGTCGCCCGGCTCTCGCCGGTGGCGTAGTAGATCTCGCCCTGGCCCTCCTTCATCCGCGCGACGTAGTCGTGCAGGCTGGTGAGCTCGGCGGCGTCGTGGGTGGACTCGACGGAGACGACGTCGAGGATCGCCGCGGTGTTGTCCGGGTCCTCCAGCAGACCCTCCTTGACCACCCGGCCGAACTCGGACCAGAAGCTGCGGTAGCCCTCGGCGTGCGCGGTGCGCATCTCCTTGACCGTGGCGAGCACCTTGCGCACCAGCCGGCGACGGACCACCTGGATCTGCCGGTCCTGCTGCAGGATCTCCCGGGAGATGTTGAGCGACAGGTCGTGCGCGTCCACCACGCCCTTGACGAAGCGCAGGTAGCTGGGCATCAGCGCGGCGCAGTCGTCCATCACGAAGACCCGCTTGACGTAGAGCTGGACGCCCCGGCGGCCGTCGGCCATGTAGAGGTCGAACGGCGCGTGCGAGGGGATGAAGAGCAGCGCCTCGTACTCGAAGACGCCCTCGCCGCGCATGTGGATGGTCTCCAGCGGGTCGGCCCAGTCGTGGCTGACGTGCCGGTAGAAGTCGCGGTACTCCTCCTCGGCGACCTCGTCGCGCGGGCGGGCCCAGAGCGCCTTCATCGAGTTGAGCGTGGCCGGCTCGGCCTCGGGAGTGACCAGCCGGATGGGCCAGGCGATGAAGTCGGAGTACTTCTTGACGATCTCGCGGATCCTGGCGTGGTCGGTGTAGTCGTGCAGGTTGTCCTCACTGTCGACCGGCTTGAGGTGCACGGTGACGGTGGTGCCCTGCGGCGCGTCGTCGACGGTCTCCACCACGTACGTGCCCTCGCCGGTGGACTCCCAGCGGGTGCCCTCGGTCTGCCCGGCGCGACGGGTGACCAGGCTGACCCGGTCGGCGACCATGAAGGTGGAGTAGAAGCCGACGCCGAACTGGCCGATCAGCTCCTGGCTGGCGGCCTCCTTGGACTCCTTGAGCTTGCGCAGCAGCTCGGCGGTGCCGGAGCGGGCGATGGTGCCGATCAGCGAGACGACGTCCTCGCGGGACATCCCGATGCCGTTGTCGCGCACGGTCAGCGTCCGCGCCTCGGGGTCCGTGGAGATCTCGACGTGCAGGTCCGAGGTGTCGACGTCGAGGTCCTTGTCGACCAGCGACTCCAGCCGCAGCTTGTCCAGCGCGTCGGAGGCGTTGGAGACGAGTTCGCGCAGGAAGACGTCCTTGTGCGAGTAGATGGAGTGCACCATCAACTGCAGCAACTGACGCGTCTCGGCCTGGAACTCCAACGTCTCGGTCCGGCTGCTCACACCAACCTCCTCATCCCGGTGGTTCCGGTCCCCTCTGGGATCCGCGCAAAGGATACGAGCCGCCGTGGCGGTCCGGTCACGCCCGGTCGTCACCCGGGCCGGCGGGCCATCAGGAACGCCTGCGGGGTCGGCTCCGGGCGTCCCTGCCACTGCTCGGGCTCCCGGCACGCCCGGACCCGCACCTGCAGCCCGGCGGCCTCCAGCAGGGCGGCGACCCGCTCGGGGCGGCGGCGGTGGAAGACGAGGTCGACCTCGTGGCCCCAGGCGTCGGTGCGGTGCACCGGCTCGTCGCCGACCTGGAAGGCGAGCAGCGCCTGCCCGCCGGGGGCGAGGACCCGGTGGAACCCGGCGAGCGCCTCGGGCAGCCGGTCGTCGGGCAGGTGGATGACCGAGTACCAGGCGACCAGCCCGGCGAGGCTGCCGTCGGGCTGGTCGAGGTCCAGCATCGAGCCCACGGTGAAGCGCAGGTCGGGGTGGAGCCGGCGGGCCTCGGCGATCATGCCGGGCGACAGGTCGACCCCGCCGATGTCGAGGCCGAGGTCGCCCAGGTGCCGGGTGATCCGGCCGTTGCCGCAGCCCACCTCCAGCACCGGTCCGCCGCCGCCGGCGCGCACGGTCTCGGCGAAGGCGGCGAGCAGGGCGCGCTCCAGCGGCCGGACCGCCAGTTCGCCGGCGACGAAGTCGGTGTAGTCGGTCGCCATCGTGTCGTACGAGGCGCGGGTGGTGGTGAGGAAGTCCGTTGCGGTCACGGTCGCCGACCCTACCGCCGGGAGGTCGGGACACAGTGGATCCCACCGTGTGGACGGTCGTTCACTTTCGCAAGATTATGGAAACTCTTTCTTCTCGTGACTGATATTTCATTGGTCTTCCAACATCTTGCAGAGCCTCCTAGCGTGGTGCCGGGCCCGCGGTGCGTGGGCCCGCGCCCGAGCGCAAAGGAAGAGACGTGTCCCTCCGTACCCCGATGCACCTGGCGGTGGCGCTCGCGACCGCCACCGTCCTGCTGCCCACGGCGCCCGCCGCGGCGCGGCCCGCCGCGCCGCCGCCGGCCGGCGGCGCCGTCACCTCGTTCCTGGTCGGCGCCCACGCCCCGTCCGACGCCCGGACCGCCCGCGCGGCCGACCCCGCCCGGCTCACCGACGACCTCGCCGCGGTCGGCCGCGACACCGGGGCCCGCCTGACCGTCACCCGCATCCTGGCCACCGGCGACCTGCTGGTACGCGCCGACCGGCCGCTGCCGGCCGGCACCACCCGCGCCGTGCTCGACCGGCTGCGCCAGCGCGCCGACGTGGCCTGGGCCCGCCCCGAGGCCCGGGTACGTCCCGCCGTCACCGAGGCCCCAAACGACACCCGCTGGAGCGACCAGTGGGACCTGCACGACCCCCTCGGCGGCGTCTATGCCGAACCGGCCTGGGCCACCGGCGCCGACGGCTCCGGGATCACCGTCGCGGTCCTGGACACCGGCGTCACCGCGCACCAGGACCTGGCCGCCAACCTGGTGCCCGGCTACGACTTCGTCAGCGACCCGGCCGACGCCCGCGACGGTGACGGCCGTGACCCGGACGCCACCGACCAGGGCGACTGGGAGGAGCCCGGCGACTGCGGCGACACCTTCCAGCCGAGCAGCTGGCACGGCACCCACGTGGCCGGCACGATCGCCGCGCGCCGTGGCGACGGCGCCGGGGTGGCCGGACTCGCCCCGGGGGCCCGGATCCAGCCGGTGCGGGTGCTCGGCCGCTGCGGCGGCACCACCGCCGACATGGTCGACGCGATCGTCTGGGCCTCCGGCGGCGCGGTGCCCGGGGTGCCGGCCAACCCCACCCCGGCCCGGGTGCTCAACCTCAGCCTCGGCGCGTCGGTGAGCTGCGACCCGGCCACCCAGGCCGCCGTCGACCAGGCGGTCGCCCGGGGCGTGACCGTGGTGGTCTCGGCCGGCAACTCCGGGGCCGACGCGGCGCACTACTCCCCGGCCGGCTGCGCCGGCGTGGTCACCGTCGCGGCCAGCACGATCACCGGCGAACCGGCCCCCTACTCCAACCACGGCGCCGCCGTGGAGATCACCGCGCCCGGCGGCGACCGGAGCCGTGGGGTGCTCTCCACGGTGAACACCGGGCGCACCGTCGCCGAGGGCGACGGCTGGGCCGAGTACACCGGCACCAGCATGGCCGCGCCGCACGTCGCCGCCGCGGCGGCGCTGCTGCTCGACCGTCGCCCCGACCTGACCCCCGCCGAGCTCACCGCGCTGCTGCGCGGCACCGCCCGGCCGACCGCGTACCCGCAGGAGTGCGGCTGCGGCAGCGGCGTGCTCGACGTCGACCTCGCGCTGCGCGCCGCCACCGGCCACCCCGGCGACACCACCCGGCTGGTCCTCTCGGCCGGGGCGCGACCGGGCGAGCCGCTGATCGACGAGCGCGGCGTGCACCTCGCCGGCACGCTCAGCCGGCTCGGCGCCGGCCTGCCCGACTGGGATCCCGCCGGGCTGCGGATGCGGCGGGTCGACCCGCCCACCGGGCCGTACCGGCTGGTGCTGACCGTGCCCGCCGGCACCGAGCTGGAGTACAAGTACACGCTCGGCGACTGGGAGCACGTCGAGCAGGCGTACACCGACAGCGACGCCGGCTGCTTCGACATCGACAACCGTCGCCTCACCGTGGCCGGCGCCGGCACCGTGCAGACCGTGCGCGACCGGACCGTCGGCTTCCGGGGCGTGTGGCCGTGCGACCGCTGACCCGCCTCCGCCGTCCCGCCCCCGTCCGTCCCCGCCGCCGCACCACCGGCCCGGCGGGTCCCGGACGCCGGCCCGGCCCGCCCGCCGGCCGGCACCCCGATCCGTACGACCCGGCAACCGGAAGGAGCACCATGCGCCCGATCCACCGTGTCCTGCGCGTCCTCGCCACCGTCGTCCTCGCCCTGCTCACCGCGTCGACCGTCGCCACCCCGGCGGGAGCGTCACCCCTGCCGCCGACGGAGCTGGGCGGGCTCGACCTGTCCGCGTACTGCCGCTCCCAGGGGGCGTCCGACGCGGTGCTGACCGGCGGCACCGCGTACGACTGGCACTGCCGCACCGCCGACGGACGCCGTACCGACCTGGCGTTCGACGCCGCCTGCCGGTGGACGTACGCCACCGACGGCGCGGTGGACCGGATCGGCAACTTCTACGACCCGACGTCGGTGCGCTGCTGGCGGGTGCGGGCCGACGTCGTCACCCCCGACTTCCGTCGCTGGTGCCAGGCCACCGGCCGCTCCGACGCGGCGCTGCTCGGCAGCACCGTCTACGACTGGCGGTGCGTGACCTACAGCCGCGGGGGCCCGTCGTACTCCGACGTCGACGTGCTGGCCGCGTGCCGCGAGACCACCTTCGGGTACGCCACCGTGGAGCGCTTCGCAAGCTTCCGCGACGCGTACTCCTGGCAGTGCCGGGTCTGACCCGTCCGGCGCCCGCCGGCGTCGCCTTCCCGGGCGGCGCCGGCGGGTATCCTGCTCCCGGTCCGCAGCTCACCGGGGGAGGTCGTCGTGGCCAGGGAGACCGGGCGCACACTCATCGCCTCCAACAAGAAGGCCCGGCACGACTACACCGTGCTGAAGACCTACGAGGCCGGGATCGTGCTGGCCGGCACCGAGGTGAAGTCGCTGCGCGAGGGGCGGGTGTCGCTGGTCGACGCGTTCGCCCAGGAGCGCGACGGCGAGATCATGCTCTACGGCCTGCACATCGCCGAGTACGGCTTCGGCACCTGGACCAACCACCAGCCCCGGCGCACCCGCAAGCTGCTGCTGCACCGGGTGGAGATCGCCCGGATCCTGGAGAAGTTGCGTGACGGCGGCGTGACGCTGGTGCCGCTGTCGATGTACTTCAGCAACGGCTGGGCCAAGGTCGAGCTGGCCCTGGCCCGGGGCAGGAAGTCGTACGACAAGCGGCAGGCGCTCGCCGAGCGCGACGCCAACCGGGAGATCGCCCGTGAGCTGGGCCGCCGGCTCAAGGGCCGCCGCCCCGCCTGATCCCGCGAGTCCCCGACCCGGGAAGGCTTTGACAAGACTTCTTGTACATCGTGTCTTGTACCTCTAGTCTCGTTCCATGACCGAGGACGAGTCGACCCTGCACCTCAGCGACCCCCGGGCGATGCGCGCCCTCGCCCACCCCACCCGGCTGCGGCTCCTCGGCGAGCTGCGCGTACGCGGGCCGCAGAGCGTCGGCATGCTCAGCGAGATCGTCGACGAGGCGGTCGGCTCGGTCAGCTACCACCTGGGCAAGCTCGCCGAGCACGGCTTCGTCCGGGAGGCCCCCGAACACGCGCGCAACCGCCGCGAACGCTGGTGGCGGGCCGCGCACACGCGCACCAACTGGGAACCGGTCGAGATGCTGGCCGACCCGGAGCGCAAGCTCGCCTCCGACCTGCTGCGCCGCGCCACCCTCCAGCGCTACGTGGACCGCTACCAGGCGTACCTGGAGGCCGAGGCGACCTTCGAACCGGAATGGGTGCGCGGCACCACCAGCAGCGACCAGTTCATGCACCTCACCCCCGACGAGCTGCGTGAACTGCGTGCCGAACTGATGGAGCTGGGCGCCCGCTGGCGCGCCCGCAGCAACCCCGACCGGCCCGACGCGCGCACCGTCACGCTGATCTGGCAGGCGTACCGGGGGCCGCAGTGAGCGCCGCGCCACGCCGGTGGACGCCACTGGCCGGCCTGCTGGCCGGACACACCGTCTCGCTCACCGGCAACATGCTCACCTACATCGCGCTGCCGCTGTACGTGCTGGCCGAGACCGGCTCGGCGACCGCCACCGGCCTGACCGCCGCGTTCGCCATCGCCCCCGTGGTGCTCGGCGGAGCCCTCGGCGGGGTGCTCGTCGACCGGATCGGCTACCGACGGGCCAGCGTCCTGGCCGACCTGGTCTCCTGCCTGACCATCGCCGCCGTTCCCCTGCTCGACGCCACGGTCGGCCTGCCGTTCTGGGCGCTGCTCGGCCTGGTCTTCCTCAGCGGCCTGCTCGACACCCCCGGCCAGACCGCGCGCAACGCGCTGCTGCCGGAGGCCGCCGCGGCGGCGGGGGTGCCGATCGAGCGGGCGGTCGGCTGGTACGAGGCGACCGAGCGGGGCTCCCGACTGCTCGGCGCGCCCCTGGCCGGCCTGCTCGTCGCCACCCTCGGGGCGCTGCCGGTGCTGGCGCTGGACGCGGTGACCTTCGCAATCTCCGCCGTGCTGGTCGCCACGCTGGTGCCCCGCGACATGCGGCCCGCCGGCACCGCCACGGAGCCCTCCGCCGGCTACTGGCGCGACTTCGACGTCGGGCTGCGGTTCCTGCTCCATGAGCCGCTGCTGCGCGCCGTGGTGCTGCTGGTGCTGGTCACCAACTTCTTCGACGCCACCAAGAGCAACGTGCTGCTGCCGCTGGTCGCCGAGCGGGACCTCGGCGGGGCGACCGCGTTCGGCCTGCTCGTCGGCGCGATGGGCGGCGGCGCCCTGGCCGGCTCGCTGCTGTTCAGCGCCGTCGGGCACCGGCTGCCTCGCCGGGCCACCTTCGTCACCGCGTTCGCGATCGCCGGCCCCGCACCCTTCTGGGCCCTCGCCGCCGCTCCCCCGCTGCCGGTGGTGGTCGCCGTCTTCGCCGTCGCCGGATTCGCCGCCGGCGCGATCAACCCGCTGATCGGCGCGGTGAAGCTGGAGCGGATCCCGGGGCACATGCGCGCCCGGGTGTACGGCGTCGTCGGCGCCGGGGCCTGGGCGGCCATGCCGGTGGGCGCGCTCCTCGCCGGCCTGGCCGCCGACCGGTTCGGCACCACCACCACCCTGCTCTGCGTCAGCGCCGGCTACCTCCTGGTGTCACTGGTCCCGCTGCTGGGCGGGCCGTGGCGCACCATGCGCCGGCCCGCCACCCCACCCGCACAGCCCGCCACCCCACCCGCACAGCCCGCCGGCCCACCGGCCGTCGCCCGCGCCAACGACGGAACGCCCGGCCGCCGATAGCGGACGCCCACGACCCGGCGACGGGTCGTCCCGGGGCGCACGGTCGATCGACCGACCGGCCGGGTCGCTGGTGACCTGCGGGGCGGGCATACACTGCGGGCATGAGGCTGTCGGCGTGACCAGCGGAGCGACGGCTTCCGGGCGTCCCGGTCACGCCTGCTGGAGCTACGACGATCCGGCCATCTTCGAGGCGCGGGCCCGCGAGTTCCTGCTCGCCGGCCTGGCCGCCGGTGACCGCGTCTGCTACGTCAGCCCCGAACCGGTGCCGCTGGTCGTGGAGCGGTGGAGCAGCACACCCCGGCTGCGCGAGGCGCTGCACAGCGGTGCGGCGGAGATCGCCTCCGCGGAGCACATGTACGGCGACGGCATCCTAGCCCACGACGCCCAACTGGCCTCCTACACCACGACGATCGAGGCGGCGCTCGCCGACGGGTACGCCGGCTGGCGGATCGCTGCCGACGCCACCTCCCTGGTGAGCGACCCGCAGCGGCGGGAGGCGTTCGCCCGCTACGAGCACCTCGTGGACCGGTTCATGCGCACCCGGCAGATGTCGGCCGTCTGCGGCTACGACCGCAGCCGCCTCGGCGGGCCGGTCATCGAGGAACTGGCCTGCCTGCACCCGACGTCCGACCCGGGGGCCAGCCTGTTCCACCTGTACGCCGGTGACGGCGGCCTGGTCCTCGACGGCGAGTTGGACTCCTCGAACCAGGACGTGTTCGCCACCGCCCTGCGGCGCACCGACTCCGGCACCCCCGGCGACCTGCTGATCGACGCCGCCGACCTGCGCTTCGTCGACTACCGCAGCCTGGTGCACCTGCACCGGCACGCCGCGCGCCGACACGGCGAGGTGGTGCTGCGCACCGACCTGGGGCCCGCGTCCCGACTTGTCGCGCTGCTCGGGCTGACCCGGGTGCGGGTGGAGGCGGCCGGATGAGGACGGGCGCCGCCGCCGGACACCGCGGCTACTACCACGAGGCCCTGCTCTACGACTGTGACGAGGCGCTGCTCGCCGCCGTCCTGCCCTTCCTGCGCGACGGGGTCGCGGCCGGTGAGCCGTCCCTGGTGTCGTTGGGCGATCGCAACACCGCCCTGGTCCGCTCGGCGCTGCCCGCCGGATTTGGGGTGACGTTCCTCGACGGCGGGGGCGTCTACGCGCGCCCCGCCGTCGCGCTGCGGGCGTACCGCCGGCTGCTGGCCGACGAGGTCGCCGCGGGGGCGGCGCAGATCCGGATCGTCGGCGAGCTGCCACCGGTGGCGTTCGGCCGCTCCTGGGACTGGTGGGCGCGCTACGAGTCGGCCATAAACCACGCGTTCGACGAGTTCCCGCTGTGGAGCATGTGCCCGTACGACACCCGGACCACGCCGCCGGAGATCCTCGCCGACGTCGCCCGCACCCACCCGCGTACCGCCACGGCCGACGGTCGGCACCTGCCCAACGAGACCTACACCGAGCCGGCGACCTACCTGCGCCAACGCCGGGAGGTGCCGCCCGATCCGTTGCAGCGCGGCGCGCCGCTGATCGAGCTGGACGATCCGACGCCGGCCGTCGCCCGGGCGGCGGTGTACGCCGTCGCCACCGCGCACCTGTCCGCTGACGAGGTGGACGACCTGTCGGTGGCGGTCAGCGAGGCGGTGACCAACGCGCTGCGGCACGGCCTGCCGCCGGTGCGGTTCCGGCTCTGGGCCGGCGACGGACGTGCGGTGGTGACCGTCAGCGACGCCGGCACGGGGCCGTCGGACCCGTACGCCGGCCTGCTGCCGACGCCGGGCGCCACCTCCGGTGGGCTGGGGCTGTGGATCACCCACCAGTCCTGTGACCACGTGGCGATGCAGCCCGGGCCGGACGGCTTCACGCTGCGGCTGACCACCGGCGACCCGAACGTCGCCGGCTGAGCGGACCGGGCCACCCGGGCGGCAGGTCCGCCGGGTCAGCCGCGCAGCAGGTCCGCCTGGGCGGCGCGCAGCCGGTCCACGGCGGCGTCGACCCCGGGCGGGACGCGCCGGTCCAGCTCCGCCCAGACCTCGGCGAGCGCGTCGGTGACCGCCTTCAGCTCGGCCGCGTGCCGGCGCGCGCCGTGGCGGTGCGTCTCCTCCAGGCGGCGGGCCCAGCCGGCGGTGACCGCGGCGAGCCGCTCGTCGTCGGCACGGGCCTGGGCGGCGGTGCGGGCCGCCGCGACGGGCACGACGGCGGCGAGCGGGCGGGGATCGCCGTCCCGGGTGACCAGGGTGACCGTGTCGGTCAGCTCGGCCATGGCGATCACCTGGGTCAGCCGGGTGCGCAGCTCGCGCAGCGGCATGGATCGGGGTGGACCACTGTGGTGGGTCAGCGCGGGGGCAGCCATGTCCTCATGGTCCGACCGGGGTACGACATTTACCGCCGTCGGGGTCTGCCCGGCCGACGGCGCAGGTCGGGGCGGGGCGGGCCGGTGCCCGTCCCGCCCCGACACGGTCAGCTCGCCTGCAGGGTCACGTCGTCGACGACGAAGCTGGTCTGCAGGGACGCGTCCTCGGTCCCGGTGAACTTCAGGGTGACGGTCTGCCCGGCGTACCCGGCCACGTTGAACGAGCGCAGCTGGTAGCCGCTGGCCGCGTTGAGGTTGGAGTACGTGGCCAGGGTGGTGCTGCCGAACTGCACGGTCAGCTTGTCGTACGCGGTGCCGGTGGTGGTCTCGGCGGTGTCGATGTGCAGGTAGAAGCCGAGCGTGTACGTCGAGCACCCGGCCGGCACGCTCACCGACTGCGACAGCGTGTCGGTGTGGGTGCTGCCGTACCCGTCGAGCCACGCCTTGTACGAGCCGGTGCGGGCCGGCTGGCTGGCCGAGTTGGTGATCACGCCCGAGGAGGCGGTCCACGGGGTGGTGCCGGACTCGAAGCTGCTGTTGCCGATGACCTGACCGCCGGTGCAACCACCGGCGCCGGTCACGGTGAGGGTGTAGGTGGCGGTGCGCGTCACCGAGCCGGTGCCGGTGACCGTGATGGCGAAGGTGCCGGTGGTGGCGGTCGACGAGGCGCTGACCGTCATGGTCGCCGAGCCGCCGGAGGTGACCGACGACGGGCTGAACGACACCGTGACCCCGGCCGGCGCCCCGGAGGCCGACAGCGCCACCGTCTGCGCGCTGCCACTGGTGGTGGCGGTGCTGACCGTGGCCGTGGTGGACCCGCCCCGGGCCAGGCTGCCGGAGGTCGGGCCGACCGCGACGGAGAAGTCGTTGGTCGGGGTGCCGGTGCCGACCGCGAGCTGCCAGATCGCGTACGCCACGCCGTCGGCGCTGCGGTTGAGGTGGGTGGCGCTGATGTTGCTGGTCGTGTCGCAGGCCCGGTGGTAGCACGGGTCGTACGCGGAGCCGGAGGTGCCGCCCCACTTGGCGGCCTGGGTGCTCGTCTTGCGGGCGCTGGCCCCGGTGGCGTACCCGGAGGTGGGGATGCCGGCCTGCTGGAAGGGGTAGTCGTCCGAGCGCCCCTGGCCCTCGACGTTCTCCTCGGGCTGCAGACCCAGCGAGTCCCAGTACGCCTTCAGCGGCGCGGCGGTGGTGGAGGTGAGCCGGTTGATGAAGTAGCCACCGTTGGTCGAGGAGACCATGTCGAAGTTGTAGTAGCCCTTGATGTGACCGCGCTGGGTCGCGGTCAGCGAGTTGACGTAGAACTCCGAGCCGTTGAGGCCCTGCTCCTCGTCGGTCCACCAGGCGAACCGGACCCGCTTGGTCATCGTCGGGTTCTGGCTGGCCAGGACGAGGGCGTTCTCCAGCAGGCTGGCCGAGCCGGAGCCGTTGTCGTTGACGCCCGGGCCGGCGGAGACGCTGTCGAGGTGCGCGCCGAACATGACGACCTGGTCGGCGGGGCCCTGCGGCCACTCGGCGATGAGGTTGTTCGACCGGTACACGCAGCTCGTGCAGACCTGCTCGGTGACCGTGTACCCGGCGGCCTGGAGCTTGGACTTGACGTAGCTGACCGAGGCCGTGTAGCCGGCCGAGCCGGCCCGGCGGTTGCCGCCGTTGTTGGTGGCGATGCTCTGGAACTGGGACAGGTGGGCCTGGACGTTGGTCACCGAGATGTCCGGCGCCGCGAGCGCGGCCACGGGGGCGGCGGCGGTCGGCCGGATCGCCGTGGCCGGTGGCGCGGCCAGGGTCAACGTCGCCGCGGCGAGGACGGCGAGCGCGAGGCCCGTGGTCGGCGTTCTCAGTCTCATGCGGGCTCCTCATGGGGGCACGGGTGTGACCGGGTCCCGAGCGGGGGGTGTGGTTCGGGGCGGACGGGACGTCCGCGACCCGGGGGTGAGGTCGCGGCGGTCACACCGGGGAAGCAAACACTGACATGTATCAATCTCGCGGTCAACCGGCCGGATGGTGTCACAATTTGCCGATCGGAAGGAGGACGCGGCAGCGTCCGCCACCACCACCGGGCGACCGGCCTCACCACGACGACGGCCGGACGATCGAGGCCCCGCTCCGCTGGGCATACTGCCCGGATGCCAGCCCCGCCCGACCTCCTCGCCGACCTGCGCGCCGGGACCCGCCAGCAGCACCACCGGGTGGAGCGCGTCCTGCGGCTGCCCGGCCGGATCAGGTCCCGCGACGACCTGAGGGCCACCCTCACGGCGATGCTCGCCGGCTGGCAGCCGGTGGAGCAGGCGCTGGCCGCCACCGACTGGACCCCGCTGGGGCTCCCCGCCGACCTGGGCACGGCGGTCGACCTGATCCACGACGACCTGCGTACCCTCGCGGCGGCCGACCCGCCGCCGGCGACCGTCGGAGCGCCGGAGATCCGCTACGACACCCTGGCCCGCGCCGTCGGCGGCCGGTACGTGCTGCTCGGCAGCGCGGCGGGAGGCCGGATCATCGCCCCCGTCGTGCAGCGTCGGGTCGGGCCCGAGGGCACCCGGTTCCTGCGCCGCGACGGCCGGGAGCCCGACCGGGACTGGGCGTCGTTCGGCGCCGCGGTGCGGGCGCACCCGTGGCACGCCCGGCAGCACTCCGAGGCGGTCGACGCGGCCCGGCAGACCTTCGACCTGATCGCCACCGCCGCCGCCCGGCTGCTCGACCCCCGCTGAGCACCGGGGGCCCGCCCCGCCCCGCGCCGGCGGCCCCGGGCAGGATGGGGTGATGCGCCTGGTGTCCCTGCTGCCCTCCGCGACGGAGATCGTCTACGCCCTCGGCCTCGGCGACGATCTGGTCGGGGTCACCTTCGAGTGCGAGCTGCCGCCGGCCGACCGGGCCGACCGGACGGTGGTGGTCGGCGGCGCCGACACCCGGGGCATGACGCCCGGGGAGATCGACGCGTACGTGCGGGGCCGGCTCGCGGCCGGCGAGGACCTCTACACCCTGCACGCCGACGCGCTCGCCGGGCTGGACCCCGACCTGATCCTCACCCAGGACCTGTGCCGGGTCTGCGCGCTGCCGTCCGGGCACGTCTCCGACGCCCTGGACCATCTCGGCTGCCGCGCCGACGTGCTCTCCCTCGACCCGTACACCCTCGACGAGGTGTGGCAGAGCATCCTCGCCGTGGGCGCCGCGGCGGGCGTACCCGATCGGGCGAAGGCCCTGGTCGGCGGCCTGCGGGACCGGCTCGCGGCGGTCGCGGCGGCGGTCGCCGGCCGCCCCCGGCCCCGGGTCGCCGTGGTGGAGTGGACCGACCCACCGTTCACCGCCGGGCACTGGATCCCCGATTTGGTCCACGCCGCCGGCGGCGAGCCGGTGGCCACCCGCCCCGGCGCCCGGTCGGTGCAGGTCGACTGGTCCGAGCTGCGCGACGCGGCCCCGGACGTCGTGCTGGTCACCCCGTGCGGCTTCCACCTCGACGGCGCCGTGGCGCAGGCCCGGGCCGTGGCCCCGCACTTCCCGGGCACGCCGGTCTGGGCCGTCGATGCCGACGCGCTGGTGGTGCGCCCCGGCCCCCGCCTGGCCGACGGCGTCGAGGCGATCGCGGCCGTGCTGCACCCGCGGGCCGTGCCCGCGCCGCCGGCCGACGCGGTCGCCCGGGTCGCCTGAGCGCCGGCGTCCGCACCCACCGGCCGGCTCGGCGACGGCCGGACCACCCGCCCAGGGCCGCCGCCGCCCTGGTCCGCTGAGGACCGTCGCCCCCGCCGGTGAGGCCGTCGCCCCCGCCCGGTGAGGGCCGTCGCACCGGCCGTCGGGACCGGGCCGGTCGTCGACCGTACCCCCGGTCACCAGCCGTTGCGCCAGGGTCTTCGGCGCCGTCGCGGGACTACCCTGAGGAGGTCATGGAGGGCCGGGTGCTGCTCGTGGAGGACGATGCCTCCATCCGGGAGGTCACCGCCCTCGGTCTGCGGCGGGCCGGCTTCCGGGTCGCCACCGCCGTGGACGGCCGGGCCGCGCTGGCCGCCTGGCGGTCCCAGCCGGTCGACCTCGTCGTCCTGGACGTGATGCTGCCCGGCCTCGACGGCCTGGAGGTCTGCCGGGAGATCCGGCGCACCAGCGCCGTGCCGATCCTGATGCTCACCGCCCGCACCGACACTCTCGACGTGGTCGTCGGCCTGGAGTGCGGCGCGGACGACTACCTGCGCAAACCGTTCGACATGCCGGAACTCGTGGCACGGGTCCGCGCCGGGCTGCGCCGCGCCGCCGCCGTGGTGGAGGAGGGCACCCTCACCGTCGGCGGGCTGGAGATCGACCCGGCCCGCTTCGTCGCCCGCAAGGCCGGCCGGGAACTGTCGCTCACCGCCACCGAGTTCCGGCTGCTGCTCGAGCTGGCCCGCCGGCCCGGGCAGGTGTTCACCCGGGACCTGCTGCTCGACCGGGTGTGGAACCACTCCCACCTCGGCGACTCCCGACTGGTCGACGTGGCGGTGCAGCGGCTGCGCGCCAAGGTCGAGGACGATCCCGCCGCGCCCCGGCTGATCCGCACCGTACGCGGAGTCGGCTACAAACTCGCCACCAGCTGACGGGAGGACGGCGATGAGCGCGGGCGTACCGCCGGCCCGGCTGCGACGCCGGTTGACGGTGGCGTTCGTGCTGGTCGCCGGAGTGTCCGCCGGGGTGCTGGCGAGCGGGTCGTACCTGATGGTGCGCCAGGCCCGGCTGGACGGCGCGGTGCAACACGCGGCGGCCGACGCCCGCTACCAGCTCGTCCTCGCCGGACAGTTCGTGCCGCTGACCGACGCCCGCCGCGCCGAGTTGCTGGGCAGCTTCGAGGGCAGCGGCCGGCACGTGCTGCTGATCACCGACCGCGCCGAGGCGTCCCACCCCGGGTACGCCCCCATCCCCGGCCACCCGCTGCGCGACGCCGTCGCCGACGGGCAGCTGGGCTACGAGCGCGTCGCCGACGACGGCCGGCACCTGCTCGTGGTCGGCGGCCGGATCCCCGGCGCCACCGCCGAGCTGTACGCGGTCACCGACGAGAGCGACCTGATGAGCGGGCTGGACCAGCTGCGCACCGCGCTGACCGTCGGCTGGCTGACGGTGGTGGCGCTGGCGGCCGGGGTCGGGCACCGGCTGGCCCGGCGCACCCTCGACCCCGTCGGCCGGGCCAGCCGGGCGGCCCGGGCGGTGGCCGAGGGACTGCTGGCCACCCGACTGCCGGTACGCGGCCGTGACGAGTTCAGCGACTGGGCCACCGCGTTCAACGAGATGGCCCAGGCGCTCCAGACGAAGATCGACGACCTGACCCGGGCGGAGGCACGGGAGCGACGGTTCACCGCCGACGTCGCGCACGAGCTGCGTACCCCGGTCACCGCCCTGGTGGCGGCGGCCTCGCTCCTGGGCGACCGGCTCGACACGCTGCCCGACGACAGCCGGCGCACCGCCGAACTGCTGGTCGCCGACGTGGTACGGCTGCGGACCCTGGTCGAGGACCTGATGGAGATCTCCCGGCTCGACGCCGGACGCGACCCGGTGACGGTCCGCGCGGTCGACGCCCGCGCCCTGCTCGACACCCTGATCACCGCACACGGCTGGGCCGACCGGGTCGTCGTGGACGGCGACGCGGTCACCGTCCGCACCGACCCGCGCCGGCTGGAGCGGATCCTGGCCAACCTGGTCGGCAACGCCGTCACCCACGGCCGGGGCGAGCTGCGCGCCACCGCCGCGCGGGTCGGCCCACTGCTGGTGTACGAGGTGAGCGACCAGGGCCCGGGCATCGCCTCCGAGCACCTGCCGCACCTGTTCGACCGCTTCTACAAGGCCGACCCGGCACGCTCCGGCCCGGGCAGCGGCCTCGGCCTGGCCATCGCCCGGGAGAACGCCCGGCTGCTCCGGGGCGACCTGACCGTCCGCAGCGCCCCGGGCGTCGGGAGCACGTTCCGCCTGACGCTGCCCGTCACTCGGGACGACGACCCGTGAGCCGAGCGGCCGCCCTGCTCACCGCGCTGGTGCTGCTGCTCACCGGCTGCGCCGACGCGCGCTCGGGCACCCTCGGCCCGGCCCCCACCGCCGCCCCGCCCGGCAGCCCGCCGACCGGCGCCCCGGTGGCCGTGCCGTCCCCGCCCACCGGCACGCCGGCCGGGCCGACCCGCACCGCCCGGCCGGCCCCGCCCCCCGCCTCCACCCGCAGCGCCACACCGGCGCCCACCGGCAGCGTCACCGTGCAGCTCTGGTTCACCCGGGACCGGACCCTGACGCCGACCCGACGCACCCGACCCGCCACCGTCGCCACCTCCCGGCTGGCGCTGGACGAACTGGCCACCGGCCCCACCGCCGCCGAGGCCGCGGCGGGCCTGGCCACCCTCGTCCCGCCCGGGATCGAGGTGGTCCGCGTCGCCGACGGCACGGCGACGATCGCGGCGCACCCCTCGCTGGCGGACACCGACACCCCGACCGTGCGGCTGCGGCGCGCCCAGATCGTCTGGACGCTCACCCAGTTCCCCACCGTGCGCCGGGTGGCCTTCACCGACCCGGACGTGGTGCTCGGACGGGCCGACCTGGCCGACGTGCTGGCGCCGATCCTGGTCACCGAGCCCACCGTCGGGCAGCGGGTCGGCACGCCGGTCACCGTCGCCGGCACCGCCGACGTGTACGAGGCCACCGTGTCGATCCGGATCCTCGACGCCACCGGCCGGGTGGTCGGCGCCGGGTTCACCACCGCCACCTGCGGCAGCGGCTGCCGGGGCGACTACCGGGCCGGGATCGCCTACCGGCTGCCCAGGGCGGGACCGGGCACCGTCGAGGTGTACGAGGTGTCGCCCGAGGACGGCAGCCGTACCCATCTGGTGAGCGTCGCGGTCACGCTCGCCGCCACCGGCTGAGCCCGATCCCGCTCGCGGGGTCCGCGGGCCGGCGCACGCGCGGGCGCGGCCGTCGGTCGCCCCGGACAGGGGGACCGACGGCCGCGCCGTCACCGGTCGCCGGCCCCGGGGTCGAACCGGGCGGGCCGCCGTCATGAGCAGCAGCTGGACCCACGTCCTCCGGCGTCACCACAGTGGACGGCAGATGGAGACCGAGACCGGATTCGAACCGGTGTAGGCGGTTTTGCAGACCGCTCCCTGGCCACTCGGGCACTCGGTCGGGTCGTCGAGCGACGAGGGTTCGTGCTGCGAGCGGAGGACTCGAACCTCCATCGCCCGTTCCAGAGACGGGTGTGCTGCCGATTGCACCAGCTCGCAAGGGGTTCCGCTCCGACGTCACGCCGGATGCGGACCGTGCCCCGACCAGGATTCGAACCTGGGCTTTCCGGTTCCGTAGACCGGCGCTCTCTCCGCTGAGCCACCGGGGCGTACGACCGGCGCCCACCCCCCTCGGGGCGCCGGTCGGGCCTAACCCTTCACGCAGACCACCTGCTTGAGGTGTGCCACCACCTCGACCAGGTCGTCCTGCTGCGCCATCACCTCGGTGATGTCCTTGTACGCGCCGGGGATCTCGTCGACCACCCCGGCGTCCTTGCGGCACTCGACGCCGGCCGTCTGGGCGGCCAGGTCGTCGAGGGAGAACGTCCGCTTCGCCTGCCCCCGCGACATCCGCCGCCCCGCGCCGTGCGACGCCGAGCAGTACGCGTCCGGGTTGCCCTTGCCGCGCACGATGTACGAGCCGGTGCCCATCGACCCGGGGATGATGCCCAGGTCCCCCCGACCGGCCCGGATCGCGCCCTTGCGGGTGACCAGCACCTCGACGCCGTCGTACGTCTCCTCGGCGACGTAGTTGTGGTGGCAGGAGATCGGCTCGCCGTAGCCGACCTGCGGGAAGTGGTCGCGGACCACACCGCAGAGCAGGGCGAGCATGACCGCCCGGTTGCGCCGGGCGTACTCCTGCGCCCACCACAGGTCGCGGCGGTAGGCGTCCATCTCCGGGGTGCCGGCCAGGAAGACCGCCAGGTCCCGGTCGGGCAGGTCGGTGTTGTGCGGCAGCCGCCGCGCC